>CAZVPL010000004.1:0-58075 GCA_964629075.1 uncultured Bifidobacterium sp.
GGCCGATCAAGATGATCTCGGGCGAGAGCGAATTCAACGAGGTCTTCTACACCGATGTCGTCGTTCCGAAAGAGAACGTCATTGGTGGCGTCAACAACGGCTGGGCTGTGGCGATGACTTTGCTCGGTTTCGAACGGGGTGCTGCCGCGGCGGTGAACTCGATCCGCTACCAGGATGAATACGACCGTTTGGTCGAAATGGCCCGCGCATACGACAGGCACAACGATCCGAAGATCCGCCAGCGTTTGGCTTGGTGCTACACGCAGGTGCAGATGATGAGGTTCCTCGGTTACCGCACGCTGACGCAGTTCCTTGCAGGCCATCAGCCGGGCCCCGATGCGGCAATCAGCAAGCTCGCGTGGAGTGAGTACCACAAGGTCGTCACCGAACTTGCGATGGAAATCATGGGCGTCAACGGCCTCGTGCCGACCGGGCGCATGCCGTCGTCGGCTTTCGGCCCCGACGACCCGGGTGCACCGAACTCGACGAACAGTTGGGCAATGACCTTCCTGAACGCCCGAGCGGGAACCATCTACGCGGGCTCATCGCAGATCCAGAAGAACATCGTCGGCGAGATGGTTCTCGGCCTGCCGAAGGAACCGAAGTAGTCGCGGGTGTCGTTGTTTTTCGCCGTCCTTCGTCGACCGCGTCTGTGGTCGACGGCAATCATCCAGACATGGCGTCTCGCCGTGCCCGGATGGTGGCGACGGCCACCTTTCCTCCCCGTGCCGACGCGCGAGTACCGCGCGATGCGTTCAACAATTCAGTACGGCGACCCGAATCGTTCCATCGCGGCCGACGACCTGCTGAAATATCTGACGTGGTGCAAGGCGGAGGGCTCACGGCGATGACGGGACTTGCCGTGCTCAGACCCGAAAGACCCGGGCGGAGATAACCGTGCGGAGCGCGCTCGTACTCAATGCGACATACGAGCCGCTCAGCATTGTGTCGATACGTCGCGCCGCCTGCCTTGTGCTGGCGGGAAAAGCCGACCTCATCGAAGATGACGGAAGCGAACTACGCGCGGAACGTTTTGCACTGCCGTCGCCGCTCGTCATTCGGCTGCGCTACGTCGTTCGGGTTCCGTATCACCGTCGCACCGCATTGTCGCGACGCGCAGTGATGGCCCGCGATGGCCACCGTTGTCAGTACTGCGGGGCCGTGGCCGACAGCATCGACCACGTGATGCCGCGCTCGCGGGGTGGCATGCACGTGTGGGAAAACGTGACCGCGGCGTGCCGCCCGTGCAATCTTCGCAAGCGTGATCGCACGCCCGAAGAAGCGGGCATGCCGCTGGCGACTTCGCCGCTGGCCCCGCGCGAGGCGGCCTGGATCACCCTTGCGGTGGCGCGAGTTCCCGAGGCCTGGAAGCCCTATTTGGCAAAAGCATCCTGAACCCTCAGGATTGACCCGTGAACGGGTCGACTGACTGGGCTCTGCGGGCGATGGTCGCCGATGCGCAGTCGTTGCATTCCGCTGATCTCGCGCCGGCTCGTGGAGTGTGGTTGATGACGCCCACGCGCGCGGCATTCGTTCTGGGTTCGTCGCAATCCGAGCAGGATCTCGATGCGCCTTTCTGTTCGTCGCGGGGGATCGACGTCGTTCGTCGGCGCAGCGGTGGGGGAGCAGTGTGGGTCGACCCCGTCGACTCGGTGTGGGTCGACATCGTGATTCCCCGGTCGGATCCGCTGTGGATCGACGACGTGGGTCGTGCGATGCATTTCGTCGGGCGGGCGTGGTGCGATGTCCTCTCCAGTCTCGGCATGGGCGATGTGATCGTGAACGACGGTCCGCATGTGGCCAACGATTGGTCGAAGCACCTGTGCGTTGCCGGGCGAGGCACGGGCGAGGTGTTCACCCACAGCGGGGCGAAAGTGATCGGCATCAGTCAGCGCCGAACCCGGGACTATGCGCGATTCCAGTGCATTGCCTACCTCGCGTGGGATGTCGACGTTCACCTCGGTGCGCTTGCGTTGTTGCGCACTGACCGTGCGCGTGTCGAAGGTTTGGTGGCCGTGGTGCCGCGCGTCGAACCAAACACAGTCGTCGAAGCATTGGCATCGGCGCTTCCCGCTCGTTAGGGCCCCCACTTCTCCCCACGGCCCGAGAGTCGTGACCTCCGCGCGTCAAAACGGCGGTTTTCTCGGGTCTTTTTGCGTTTCTCCGGCCCATCTGGCGGGTCCGTGACCGCCCCACAACCCTCGCTGTGGAGCCCAATGGGGAGAAAGTGGGGGGAAATGCTTGCAAAGTGGGGGAAAGTGGGGCATAGTGGTGACACCTGCGGGGAGGTGGTGCCCGCCCCGTGGGTGCGGGTGGGGAAACCCTCACGCGGCGGAGAAGGGGTGCCGGGACGGAGACAACGTGTTTGTCGGTACGCACGAGCGGCAGCTCGACCCCAAGGGTCGACTTGCCTTGCCCGCTGCGTTCCGGCCGCAGTTGGAACCCCGTTGCTTCCTCGTTCTTGGCGATGACAAGTGCGTCACCGTCTGGACGTCGGAGGACTTCAAGAGCTTCGGTGAGGAAATGCTCGACAAGGTGCGTCGCGGCGAAATGGGTCGCGATCAGCTGAGGGCAATTTCGAGCAGCGCAGCGGAAGTCACCATCGACGCCCAGGGTCGCGTTCTTCTCACCGAGGAGATGAGGGCGTTTGCGGGTCTCAGTCTGAATTCGAAAGTCATCGTCACAGGTGCGTTCGACCGCGTGGAGATCTGGGAGCCCACGCGATTCGGTCGCATTGCGAGCGCCGGTACCGAAAAGATCGCCGGCGCGGGACAGTGATGGTGGCGGAATGCAATACCCAGATGTTTCGCTCACCGGCAGTCTCTCGGTCGGCAAGATGGCTAGCTCCAACTCCGCCCGCTACCGTCTCGCGCGTTCCGGGGAGAAATCCCGGCGGCATCCGTCGGCCGAGGGGCTGCCGGTGAGCGAAGCACAAGAATTCCGTCACGCGCCCGTCATGGAGCGCGAGGTCGTCGAAGCGTTCGCAACCGTTCCGGCCGGGCACATCGTCGACGCGACACTGGGTGGTGCCGGGCACAGCGTTGCATTGCTGCAGTCGCGCAGTGACATCTCGGTGATCGGCATCGACCGTGATGAATCCGCGCTCGACGCGGCTCGCACGCGGCTTGCTCCGTTCGCCGGAAGGGTGACCACCCGTCACGCAACGTTCGGTGAACTCGGTGAGGTTCTCGGCGAAGCGCTGCCCGGCCTTGGTGCGACGCACATTTCGGGTGCCCTCTTCGACCTGGGCGTTTCCTCGCCGCAGTTCGACGTTGCAGAGCGAGGGTTTTCCTACCGTGTCGAGGCCCCCCTCGACATGCGGATGGACCGCTCGCAGGCGCTCACGGCATCGGACATCGTCAACACCTACGACCGCGATGAGATCGCACGGATTCTGCGCGAGAACGCCGACGAGCGGTTCGCGCGTCGGATCGCCGATGCGATCATTCTCGCTCGGCCCATCACCACGACCTCTCAGCTGGCCGCCACTGTCACTGCAGCGATCCCCGCCGCGACTCGCCGTCGCGGCGGGCATCCTGCGAAAAGGACATTCCAGGCCCTGCGTATCGAAGTGAACGCGGAACTCACCCAGATTCCGGCCGCCTTGGATGCGGCGATCGACGCGACGTGCGCCGGTGGCCGCGTCGCGGTCATCTCGTACCACTCGGGCGAAGACCGCATCGTGAAGGAAATCTTCCGTACGGCTGAAAGCGGTGGTTGCACCTGCCGTCCCGGGCTGCCGTGCGCTTGTGGTGCTGTGCCGCGAGTCCGCCGCGTGCGTGTCGCGCGCCGACCAACCGACGTCGAGATCGAAGCAAACATGCGGGCGCGCAGCGCACAATTCCGTGTCGTAGAGAAGTTGGCGGTGCGCTGATGGCCGTAGCGGTGCACCCAAATGCCCGTCCGTCACGTCGGACGCCCGCCCAGCTGCCGAGTCGCGAGACCCCGCGCCCGCGGCTCGTCGTCGTCGAACGGGGCAGCCGCCTTGTCTGGGTGATCAGTCTCTCGGCGCTCGGACTGTGTTGCCTGCTGTTCTTCACCGCGATCCTGCGGACCGAACTGGCCAAGCAGCAGCTTCGGCTCGACAACCTGAATCGTTCGGTTGTCATGGCCCGTGATCACTACAACGACCTGCGTCACGAGCGAGCCTTCCTCGAATCCCCGGGACGCCTTTCGTCCGAAGCAGCGAAGCTGGGAATGAAGCCCGCGGGCAACGCCAGGTTCGTGCCCGTTGACGCCGATGTCGTCGCAACAGTGCTCGCTTCGACGGGCGACTTGATGGATCGTGTGGCGGAAGAGGCGACGTCGCCTCTCGACCAGTTCGGTCGCATCAAGTCGGAAGTCGATGGCGCACCATGACGGTTCGACAGCACCCGACGGCGTCACGCGGTCAGCAGTCGCGCAAAGGCTCGGCGCGTTCGGCATCGACCGCAAAGTCGACGTCGCGCGTGCGTTCTCACGCCGAAGTCGTCGAACCACGTCGCAGCGGGTCACAACAGCGGTCCCGACATGGTGCGCGTCCCGTCGCCAGAACGTCCGCCCCGCGCGGACGGAGTGGCGCCCCCCAGGCGAAGCATCCACGTTCACGCCAGGCACCCGTCCACTCGCGTGCACGCGAGAAATCACGCGCACGCAAGAAATCACGCGCACGCGAGAAATCCAAAGTCGGTTTCGTCCGGCGTGTTCTTGTTCGGCCAAGTCGCACGAAGCAGGCGACACCGATCATCAAGAAGCGACTTCGTTGGGCGGTTGCGGTTCTCGTCTCGCTCCTCGTCTTTCTCATCGGCAAAGTCGGGTACCTCCAGACCGTGTCGGGTGACGACTACCGCGCCGCGGGTCTGGCAGCTCGCATGCGCACGACAACGTTGCGAGCCGAGCGTGGCGCGATCTTCGACAGAAACGGCCGTGAGATCGCGATGTCCGTTCCCAAGATGACCCTCTACGCAGACCCGACCATGGTGGTCGACCCCGCGGGCACGGCCCGTGCGATCGCGGGCCTCATGCAATTCGACCCGGTTCGCGAACAGGAACTTGCGACGACGTTGGCGGCTCGCGAGTCGAGCTTCACGTTCGTTGCGCGCCAAATCGATCCGGCCCGCGCCAAGGCCGTGACCGATCTCCGGTTGCCCGGGGTCGCCGCGTACAAGGAACCCGATCGGATGGTCGTCGACCCATCTGCGCTCGCAGTGGTCGGTGGTACCGACACCGATGGCATCGGCACCGCGGGACTCGAGCTGCAGTACAACGACATTCTCGCCGGCAAAGACGGCCGGTTCGTCCGCGAACAGGACAAGGACGGTCGGTCGATTCCGGGTGCGAGCAACGTCGAGGTCGACCCGGTTCCCGGAAACGACCTCGTTCTCACCGTCGACCGTTCGATTCAGTTCCAGCTGAACCAAGCGCTTCTCTCGCGGGTGCGTCAGGTGAACGCCCGAGGTGGAACCGCCGTCGTCATGAACTCGAAGACCGGCGACATCTATGCGATCGCGAACATCCGTCGCAAGGACGATGGTACGTATTCGAACAGCGGCAACTATGCAGCCGTCGAGGCCCACGAGACGGGTTCGACCGCGAAGATCTTCAGCATCGCTGCGGCGATCAATGAGGGTGCCGTCACTCCCGACAGCGTCTTCCACGTTCCCGGAATCCAGAAGTTCGATGAGTACGTGATTCGTGACGCCTATCCGCACCCGACGCAGGCGATGCCGGTGCGCGAGATTCTCGTGAAGTCGTCGAACCTCGGAACTGTCCTCACCGCCCAGCGCATCAGCACGACGACACTCGAGTCGTATCTCCATGCGTTCGGGTTTGGTGACAAGACGGCACTTGAATTCCCGAACGAGAGCGAGGGCATCCTGAAGCCGGCCGAAAAGTGGCAGGGCACCGAGAAGATCACGGTGGCCTACGGATACGGCTTCGCGTCGACGTCCTTGCAGTTGGTCTCGGCGATGAATGTGGTTGCGAACAACGGCACGTACGTCGCGCCGCGTCTCGTTCTTGCGACGATCGACGACTCGGGAAAGATGCACAACGTGGCGCCCTCCGCCACGCGGCCGGTCCTGACCCAGGAGACGGCGACGCAGATGAACCTGATGATGCGTGATGTCGTCTGTTTCGGTACCGGTACCCTCGCAAAGATCCCCGGCATGACGGTGGCCGGCAAGACGGGAACCGGCTACAAGGTGCAGAACGACGGCACCTACGGATCCGACACGACGGGGCGCAAGTATTTCGCCAGCTTCGTTGGTTTCCTGCCCGCCGAGGATCCGCAGGTGACGATTCTCGTGTCGATCGACGAACCGGATGCCGGTTCACGTGACCGCTTCGGTGGCACGGCGGCGGCCCCGGTCTTTTCGGACATCGGAGCATTCGTTGCTCGCGAATTGCGCATCAAGCCACCCGCAACAACGCAGCCGTGCGCGAAGGAAGATCCGTACGCCCGAGCGGGTGAGTCGGGGCACTAGGTCGGGTTTCATGGGCGTGAGACTCACAGACCTCGCAGCTGAACTCGACCGCAATGGTTGGCTCAGGGCGTGCTCAGGTGACGCCGAGGTCGTCGACGTTCACCTTGATTCGCGAACGGTGACCGCCGGGTCTCTTTTTTGCTGTCTCGAAGGTGACAATCACGACGGTCATGACTTTGCCGACGAGGCCGTGCGTCGTGGGGCGGTCGCGTTGCTCGCGACAAGGGCGCTTGAACGGGTGGCGGTACCGGTCGTCATGGTCGATCCTGCTGTCGCGCGTCGTTCGGTGGCCGTGGTCGCGGCTTCGGTGCATGGACACCCGTCGCGAGAGGTGCCCGTCGTTGGCATCACCGGGACGAACGGAAAGACGACAACCGCAGCGATGCTCTCCGCCATCTGCGCCGAGGCAGGACTCGACCCCGAGGTGTTCGGCACCTTGAGCGGTGCGCGAACGACGGCAGAGTCGACCGACCTTCAACGGGCGATGCGACGAGCGGTCGATTCGGGTCGACGCATCATCATCATGGAGGTCACGTCTCACGCGCTCGCGCTCGACCGGGTATACGGAATCGTCTTCCGTGCTGCAACGTTCACGAACCTTGGCCACGACCATCTCGACTTCCACGGCACGATCGACGCCTATTTCGAGGCGAAGGCGAAGCTCTTCAACCCTGACGTTGCCATCGACAGTGTGATCAACCGTGACGACGTACATGGGCAAAGTTTGATCTCGCGTCTGACCGATTCGGGTGACGCAGAACATGTCCACTCCTACGGCGTGGGCGATGTCGAAGATCTCGTCGAGACATTGTCGTCGAACGTCTTTTCCTGGAACGGCCTCGACATCATCGTTCCGATCGGTGGTCGCCACAACGTGTACAACGCGCTTGCCGCCGCGACGACTGCGACCGTCCTCGGGATCCCTCGCGAATCGATCGCTCGGGGCCTGGCGCGTCTCGGACGGGTGCCCGGTCGACTCGAGCGTGTCGACGTCGAGGCGTCGTTTGCGGTGTATGTCGACTATGCCCACACCCCTGATTCGCTGCGTGCGGTGTTGTCCGCGGCGCGGTCGACTCTCGCGGGTGGTGCGAGGCTGATCGTCGTTTTCGGCTGCGGCGGCGACCGCGACGCGACGAAGCGTCCATTGATGGGAGCGGTTGCGGGTGACCTCGCCGACATCGTTCTCGTCACGACCGACAATGCTCGTTCGGAAGACCCCGCAGCGATCGCCAACGACGTCGTGAAAGGCGCCATGCAACCCGAATCGCTGCGTGTCGTCCTCGACCGACGTGAAGCGATCAACGCCGCAGTCGCATTGGCGCAGCCCGGAGACGTTGTCGTGATCGCGGGGAAAGGCCACGAACGCGGTCAGACAATCGGTACGGTGACTGTCGACTTCGACGACATGGACGAGGCGCGCGGTGCACTTCTGCGGGTCATGGGAGGTGCGAATTGATCGCTGTATTCATCGGTGGGGCAGTGGCGATGCTCGTGTCGCTCTTCGGGACCCGGTACCTCATCACGTTCTTCCGCCGTATCGGGCGCGGTCAGCCGATTCTCGGCAAGGAGGACCTCGGCCCCACCCACCACAACTACAAGCAAGGCACGCCAACGATGGGTGGCGTGGCAATCGTCGTCTCCGCATTCGTTGGCTGGGCCGTCGCCCACTTCCGCAAGGGTCTCGCGTTCTCCGATCAGGCGCTCATCATGTGGGTGTGCATCGTCGTCATGGCGGCGATGGGTTTCCTCGACGACTTCATCAAGGTGCGCAAGGCGCACAATCGGGGCATCTTCTGGAAGAAGAAGGGCTACGTCACATTCGGCCTCACCGTGCTTTTCTTGTGGTGGCTCGCGGCGGCGACGAACGTCAGCGAGACCTTCTCGATCACGCGCGCCGACAACCCCGGGTGGGAGCTTCCGTGGCCCGTCTGGGTGGTGTGGGGTGCCGTCATGGTGTGGAGCGCAACGAACGCGGTGAACGTGACCGACGGTCTCGATGGTCTTGCGGGTGGCTCGGCGCTGTTGTCGTTCCTCGCGTACACGATCATCGCGTACTGGGCGTTCCGCAATCCCGAGTTGTACGGGTTGGTCAACCCTCTCGATCTCGCGGTTCTCTCGGCGGCATTTGCCGGTGCGTGTGCCGGCTTTCTCTGGTGGAACGCGGCGCCCGCCAAGATCTTCATGGGTGATGTCGGCGCGCTCGGCATCGGCGCCGCCCTCGGTCTTCTGGCCGTCACCACGAACACGCACCTGCTCCTCGTGTTGATCTGTGGCATCAACGTCTTCGAAGCCGGATCAGTCGCGGTTCAGATGGGCGTCTTCAAGGCGTCGGGGCGCAAGAAGCGTCTGTTGCGCATGTCTCCGATCCACCACCACTTCGAACTCGTGGGTTGGCCCGAGACGAGCGTCATCATCAGGTTTTGGATCATCCAGGGCATCTGTGTCGCAACCGCTCTTGCAGTCTTCATCGGCGATTTCACGCGGCAGGTGGGTTGACGTTGAGAGTTCTCGTGTTCGGTCTGGGAATCGCGGGCAGCGCGGTTGCCCGCGCACTTGTGTCCCACGGAGTCGAACCTGTCCTCGTCGACGACAAGCCGAATTCCTCGCACGACGCGCTCGCAGCAGAGTTGGGCGTCGGATTGAACATCGCCCCCGATCTCGGAACGCTCTCGGGGCTCGTGAGAGAAGTCGACTTCGTCATGCCGGCCCCTGGGATTCCCGAAACTCACCCTCTCTTTGCCGTGGCGCAGGACACCGGTTGCGAGATGCTGTCGGAGATCGAACTTGCGTACCGGTGGGAGCAGCAGCGTCCCGGTGGAGCGCGGCCGATGCTCGGGGTCACCGGAACCGACGGCAAGACAACGACGACACTCCTCGCCACCGCGATGATCCGTGAATCGGGTCGCCGCGCCGCTGCGGTGGGGAACACCGAGACACCCCTCATCGCTGCCCTCGATGACGACGTCGATGTGTTCGTGGTCGAGTGCTCGAGTTTTCGTCTTGCCCTCACGCACGACTTTCGAGTCGAGGCGGGAGTGTGGTTGAACCTCGCGCCCGATCACCTCGACTGGCACCGCGACATGCCGTCGTACCGTTCCGCCAAGGCCAGGATCTGGTCGTCGGCGCGAACCGGTGACGTCGCCGTCGCGCCGTCGGCGGATCCGTCGATCGTTGCCGCGGCTCGGGCGACGCGGGCGCGCACCGTCACGTTCGGGACGGGTGCCGACGATCCCTACACGTGCATCGACGGTCGCCTCAGTGCGAACGGGTCGGAACTCATCGCCGCCACCTCGATGCCGCGTGCTCTTCCGCACGACATCACGAACTCCCTTGCAGCAGCAGCCATCGTGCTCGAGTCGGGGACCGGGTCGACGTCGGGTGTGTCCGCTGCCCTCGCCACGTTCAGGCCGTCGCATCACCGCATCGAGTTCGTCGCCGAAGCCGGCGGTGTCGCATGGTACGACGATTCGAAGGCAACCTCCCCCCATGCCGTGGCGACCGCACTGCGGGCGTTTCCGTCGATCGTTCTCATCGCCGGTGGGCGGAACAAGGACCTCGACCTGTCGGGTATCGCGAACGCCGGAGCCTCGGTGAAGGCCGTTGTCGGCATCGGCGAGAGCGGGGCCGAGGTGGTCGGCCATTTCGGCGGGCGCTGCCCATCTGCACTTGCATCGTCGATGGGCGAGGCGGTCGTCAGGGCCGCGTCGTTCGCCTCCGCCGGAGACGTCGTTTTGTTGTCGCCCGGGTGCACGAGTTTCGACTGGTATCGCAACTACGAAGAGCGGGGACGTGACTTCGCCCGCGTCGTGCGTGGGCATCTGGGTATCGCCGACCGCGACGGGGGGGATCAATGACTTCCGTGATGAAACCTGCAAATCTCAGTCCCGCCATGAAGGGGAACATGAGCGTCGCCGAACGCCGCCGCGCAACTCTCGAGCGCACGGGAATCGCCTCGAATCGCAAGCTCGCCTCGGGCCCGCCGCCGGCGGCCTTCTACGGAATTCTCGCCTTCACGATCCTCCTCGTGATGTTCGGCTTGGTCATGGTGCTCTCCGCGTCGTCGGTGACCATGCTCCACAGCGGCAATTCACCGCTCTACATGTTCAACAAGCAACTCTTCTGGGCGACGATCGGCGCATTCATGATGTTCTTCATGTACCGAACGCCCTACATCATCTGGAAGAAGTGGGCACCGGCGATCTTTGCCGTCGGCGTCTTTGGCATGTTCTTGCCGTTCGTGCCGGGCTGGGGCGTCGAGGTTCGTGGTGCCCGGGCGTGGGTCGGCACCGGCGTGCTCGGCTTCCAACCTTCCGAGTTCCTGAAGATTGCCGTGCTGCTCGTCTGTGCCAAGGTGTTGGCCGAACGTTTCCGCGAGGTCGACGACCTGCGACGCACCTTCTGGCCCGTAGCGTTCTTCATGCTCATCGCTTCGGGGCTGTGCGTGTTGCAGGGCGACCTCGGCAGCGCCATCGTCTTTGCGGCGATCATTTTCGGCGTGCTCTTCATCTCGGGCATGCGCATGTCGGTGCTCGTATCGGCCGGAGCGGTAATGGCCGTGCTCGGGATCATGTCGGTGCTTCCAAGCGATTACCGGCGCCAACGTTGGACCTCGTTCCTCAACCTCAGCGAAACGAAGGGTCACCTCGGGTACCAGGTGTACCAATCGATGATCAGCATCGCGAATGGTGGGCTCACAGGTGTCGGCGTCGGTGAGGGGGCGGGCAAGTGGGGGTATGTCCCCCTTGCACACAGCGACTTCATCTTCGCCATCGTCGCGGAAGAATTCGGGCTTCTCGGCGTGATTGCGGTGCTTGGAATGTTTCTCGGGCTCGTTCTTTTCGGCATTCAGGCCGCTCTCGGGGCGAGAGACGTCTTTGGGGCCCTCATTGCTGGTGGAATTACGTCATGGTTCGCGGTCCAGGCATTCATCAACGTCGGCGGCGTCACCGCGACGATGCCCGTCACCGGCCTCACGCTTCCGTTCATTTCGTACGGAGGCAGTTCGCTCCTCGTGTCAATGGCGGCTGCGGGTCTCTTGCTCAACGTTGCGCGCAACATGAAGTGAGGCTCGCATGACGACCGTCGTCATCACCGGCGGCGGCACCAGCGGCCACGTCCTGCCTGCCATCGCAATCGCCGAGATGCTCGAAGAGCGGGGTGTCTCGGCGTCCGACATCCACATCATCGGAACGGTCCGTGGCGTCGATGGGCAAATTCTCGGCGACACGGAGTATCCCCACACGCTTCTTCCGGTGACGGGCCTCGGGCGATCACTGCGGCCGCGTGCCGTCGTTGGGAATCTGGGAAGCGCGGTCCGTCTGGCCGCCGCGCGGCGGAGGTGTCGCGCACTCCTCGCCGAATTGCGACCCGACATCGTGGTGTCGGTCGGTGGATACGGCAGTCTCGCGGCAATGGACGCCGCCAGGAGTCTCGGTATCCGCACGGTTGTGGTGTCCTACGACTCGCGGCCCGGTCTCGCCACTCGACGCCAGGCTCAACATGCCGACACCGTCACGGTTGCCGACCCAACGTCGCCTCTCGACGACGCGATTCTGACCGGAGCACCGGTGCGCCGAGCGGTGCGAGGGCTCGACCGTGGCGCCGAACGCAACCGCGCACGAGTGCTCCTTGGTTTGCCCGATGACGCCTTCGTGGTCGGCGTGATGGGAGGGTCGCTCGGGTCGGGGCTTTTGAACGACATCGTCGACTCGTTGGCGACAAACCCACCCGACGACCTTCGTGACGTCTGGTGGTACCACGTCACGGGCCCACGATTTGCCCGGTCGGACTCGGCTGGTGAGAGGCATATCCGCGTGCCGTATCAGCACGACATCACCGCGATGTATGCAGCCTGCGACATGTTGGTCACGCGCGCCGGTGCCAGCACGGTTGCCGAGATCGCAACCGTGGGCATCCCTGCCGTCATCGTGCCCTGGGCGGGTGCGGCGGAGAATCATCAGGAACACAATGCACGCCAACTGTCGGCGGTGGGGGCCGCCGTGTTGGTCGCCGAAAGTGAACTCTCGGTTGGTCGACTCGCTGCGGAGATCGCCGGACTGCGCACCGACACCGCGCGACGCGACCGTCTCGCGGTTGCGGCTCGTGCGGTGGGTGAGATTCATCGCGGGTCGCTTCTCGTCGACGCAATTCTCGGCTCGCCCCGGGCGTCGATGGGCGGGTCGATCACCCTGGATGTGCGTCGCAGGTTGCATGTGGTCGGCATCGGTGGTCCCGGCATGAGCGCTCTTGCACGTGCCTTGCACGGCGCGGGTCATGTGGTGTCGGGGAGCGACGTGCGCGACAGCGAGGTCGTCGCTCGTCTGCGTGACGAAGGAATCGACGTCAGCATCGGGCATCGCGAGTCGCTCGTCGACGGCTGCGACGCGGTGTGTGCGTCGTCCGGTGTTCCGGCCGACAACATCGAAATGGCGGCGGCACGCACCCGGGGCATACCGGCGCTCACACGGGCCGACATGCTCTCTGCCATCTGTGCGCAGAGTCCCACTCTCGCGGTCGCCGGAACGCACGGAAAGACGTCGACGTCGGCGCTGCTCGCGGTGATGTTGGGTGGAGGCGAGGGAAAGTGTGGTTTCGTCGTCGGTGGTGACGCGCCCGACCTGCGCACGAACGGCGCATGGGTTCATGGTGGCCCGTTCGTCGTCGAGGCCGACGAAAGTGACGGCACCCACGAGAAGCTTCCCGTCACGGCGGCGATTCTCACCAACGTCGACGTCGATCATCTCGACCACTTCGGTTCCGTCGACGCAATCGGAGCAAGCTTCGAACGCTTCGCCGAATCGGTCGACGGATCGCTCGTGATGTGTGCCGACGATGCGGCACTGTCGCGGATTGCAGACTCGCTGCGATCGACCGGGCGCGACGTCCTGACGTACGGTGAACACGAATCAGCCGACCTGCGGGTGTCGAACATCGAGCAGGGCGCCACGCACGTCACGTTCAGCATCGACGTCTCGCCACGCGCAGAATCATCGTTCGATTGCAAGAAGGTCTCGGTGGCGCTGCGTGCCCACGGTCGCCACTACGCGTTGAATGCGACGGCCGCGTTGGCCCTTGCCGTGCGGTTCGGCGCGCAGATGAGCGATTGTCTCGCGGCGATGTCGTCGTTTCGTGGGGTCGGGCGCCGATTTGAGATCCGTGGTGAGCGAAACGGTGCAGTGTTGGTCGACGACTATGCGCACCTGCCGACCGAGATTTCCGCGGTGCTTGGCTCTGCCCGAGCCGGGGCGTTTGCCGGCCGTCGACTCGTTGCTGTGTTCCAGCCGAACCGCTTCCATCGCATGGCGGCAATGTCCGACCAGTACCGTGACGCTTTCGTTGCCGCCGATGTCGTGTTCGTCACCGACATTTACGCCTCCGGCACACGGCCCATCGCGGGGGTCACGGGACATCTCGTTGTCGACGCCGTCGCCGCCGAACACCCCGATGCCGATGTCCGGTGGTGTGCGACACGCAACGAACTGATCGCGGCCGTGGTCGACGAGTTGCGTCCGGGTGACGTGTGTGTCTCGTTCGGTTGCGGCGATATCGAGACGTTCCCCGACGACGTGATTGTGGAAACCGACATTCGGAGAATCGTCGCCGAATTGCGTGCCGCGGGCATCGAGGTCATCGAAGGCGCTCCGATGGGTGAACGCACGACGTACAAGACCGGCGGTGCGGCGCGTGCGCTGGTCACCGTTCACGGCATCGACCAGATTGCCGCGGTCGCGGCATCGCACCGGGGCTCCCCGGCGCCGGTCGTCGTTCTCGGGCGGGGTAGCAACATGCTCGTTTCCGATTCCGGCTTCGCCGGTCTGTGTGTGGCGCTCGGTGACTTCGCCACCGGGGTGCGCGTCGTCGGTGATGTTCGGCCCGGGGCGGACGTCCTGGTCGAGGTTGGTGGCGCCACGCCCCTGCCCGTTGCGGCGCGACAGTTGAGCTCGCTCGGCGTTGCAGGGTTCGAATGGGCGGTGGGAGTTCCGGGCACCGTGGGTGGTGCGGTGCGCATGAACGCAGGCGGACACGGATCCGACATGGTCGCGTCACTCGTCGACGTCGATCTGGTCGACCTGCGTACCGGTCAGGTCGCACGTGTCGCCGCCGAGAATCTGGGCCTTCGGTTTCGGGGGTCCGACCTCGACGACCATCACGTCGTCGTGAACGTTCGGATGCTCCTGCGCGGCGCCACGCCCGGATGCGGCGACGCGATGATCGCCGACATCGTTCGGTGGCGACGCGACAACCAGCCGGGTGGGCAGAACGCGGGCTCGGTATTCGTGAATCCCGACAACGGAGCACGTTCGGCAGGGGAGATCATCGACAGGCTCGGTCTGCGGGGCCTGCGCATCGGAGGCGCGGCCGTCAGCGACAAGCACGCGAACTTCATCCAAGCCGATCCCGATGCGCGAAGTGCCGACGTCGTGCGGGTGATGCTCGAGGTACATCGCCGCGTTCTCGAAGCCGAGGGACTCTCATTGCGCAGTGAAGTACGGCTTGTCGGGTTTCCCCCCGGCCTGCCATTTGCGGGACACAAAGACAACGACACGCGCGATCGGGCTGCAAGGCTGGACGTCGCCGAGTCCGGCGAATGACGATGAACACGGCGAATGACGGATGAACACGGCGAACGACGGATGAGCGATGACAAGACCCCCGAGGACGGCACCTCCCGAGTGACCGGCGAAGTGCCCGTCGTGCGCGCTGTCAATGACGTTCCCGCCGACGTGCTCGACGAATTGACGACTGCCTTCGAAAAGCACTCCGTCGAGGTCCCGGATCGTCCCGCACCTTCGGCGGTGGTGGACGGGGAAACCGAAACCGTCCTGATCGACGGTTTCGACCTCGTCTCCGACGATGAGCTGACCCACGCGCGCAAGCCACCCCTCGTCATCGAGGACACCGAACTGACGGGGCCCGTTCTGCGACCGATCGACGACAGTGACGGTGTCGTCAAACGCGACCGGAGGTTTCGCTTGCGGCGCATCGCGGTGCGTCGCGAGGAAGGGCGTCGCAGACTCCGTGTGCTTGCGTGGGTGGGCATACCGGTGCTGGCGATTGGCCTCGTGCTTGCAATTCTCGCATCGCCCATCTTTGGCGTTCGCAACGTGTCAATCGACGGCGCCCGCTACACGGCGCAGGCGACCATCTCGCAAGCCGACGAGATGGTGCGTGGGAAATCGATCTTCAGCGTCGACCTCGGTGCCGTCGAGTCATTCCTGAAAACCGATCCGTGGGTTCGCGACGCCCAGGTGAAGCGCCGCTTTCCCTCGACCGTCTTTTTCGACATCTCCGAACGCAAGCCGGTCGCGTGGTATCTCGGTTCGGACAACCAGGCCCGGGTGATCGACATCGACGGCAGGGTCATCACGGTCTTGAACGGACAGCCAACTGGTTACACGCAGATCACGGGGGTCGGGCCCGACCTGCCCGCAGGCGGTCAGGCTGACGACGTGTACACCGCCGCAGCCCAGGTCGCCGCTTCGCTTCCACCCGAGGTTGCCCCGCTCATGTTGAACATGGGCGTTGTCGGCGGGACGGATCTCTTGATGACGCTGCGTTCGGGGGCCGTTGTCACTTTCGGTCGCCCGACGGATCTGCGCTCAAAAATGGTGTCGCTCGTGCTCGTACTGCGACGTACCGACCCACAGAGCCTGAAGGGCATCGATTTGTCGAGTGGCGACCCCATTCTCGCTGGTCGCTGATCCGCTTCGTGGCCTCAACCGACGAATATCGGCGGTATTCACCAGTTTTGTGGTCCAACGTGGAAAGATAACCCCACCATTTATTCGATCTCCCGGAGGTCTTGGCCCATGGCCGGAGCGCCCCAGAACTATCTCGCAGTAATGAAGGTCGTCGGTGTCGGCGGCGGTGGAGTCAACGCCGTCAACCGCATGATCGACGCCGGTCTGAAGGGGGTCGAGTTCGTCGCTGTCAACACCGACGCACAGGCACTTCTCATGTCGGATGCCGACGTGAAGCTCGACATTGGTCGCGACCTCACGCGCGGTCTCGGCGCGGGAAGCAATCCCGAAGTGGGTGCATCGGCAGCCGAGGCCCACCGCGACGAAATCGAGGAAATGATCAGCGGCGCCGACATGGTTTTCATCACCGCGGGCGAGGGTGGCGGAACCGGCACCGGTGCCGCACCTGTCATCGCGGAGATCGCCCGTTCGCTCGGCGCCCTCACCATCGGTGTCGTCACGCGGCCCTTCAGTTTCGAAGGACGCCGCCGCGCCACGCAGGCCGACAACGGCATTCAGAAGTTGAAGGAAAAAGTCGACACGCTGATTGTGATCCCGAACGATCGGCTGCTCACCGTCGCCAACGACAAGACGAGTTTGCTGAACGCGTTCAAGATGGCCGACGACATCCTTCTCGACGGTGTCTCCGGCATCACCAATCTCATCACGACGCCGGGCCTCGTCAACACCGACTTCGCCGACGTGAAGATGATCCTCAGCAACGCAGGAACCGCCCTCATGGGTATCGGCCATGCCAGCGGCGACAACCGTGCGGTCGTTGCCGCAAAGGCCGCCATCACGAGCCCGCTCCTCGAGGCCCAGATCGATGGCGCACGGGGAATTCTCCTCAACATTTCGGGTCCCTCCAGCATGGGTCTATTCGAGATGAATGCGGCCGCCGAGGTTGTGCACGGAGTTGCCCACCCCGACGCGAACATCATCTTCGGAACCGTCATCGACGACGAGCTGGGCGACGAAATCCGTGTCACCGTCATTGCTGCAGGTTTCGATCGCTGGGAGGCAGGCGAACAAAAGCGTGCTTCCCTACGTTCCGTCGATGCCCAGCCGCGCGCAGTCGTGCGTGACACGCTCGCTGGCAAGGACCCGCTTGACACGAGTGGTGACGACGACTTCGACGTTCCGTCGTTCCTCAAGTAGGACCCGCCGCATCGGGCGGTCATCAACGTGACCACTGCGCCGCCGCGCGAAGTCATTGCCGAGCGCGTCGCCGTCCTCCGGCGGTTGATCGCTGACACGCGAGGCAATGCCCATGCCGCGCGCATTGTTGCAGTCACGAAAACCTTCGGGGTCGAGACCTACGCGTTGGCGGCGGAGTGCGGTTGTGACGCGGTGGGGGAGAACTACGCCCAGGAAATTCTCGACAAACTCCAGCGGTTGGGCGGGCCACCTCCGTTGCCCGTCCATTTCATCGGGCATCTCCAGTCGAACAAGGTGAAGTCCCTCGCGCCGCACATCGCGTTGTGGCACACCGTCGACCGTGCCTCCGTGGTGGCGGCACTTGCCAAAGAGGCCGAGCGCCTCGGTCGCGCGCAGCGCATTCTCGTTCAGGTCAACTCGACGGCCGAAGACCAGAAGTCCGGGTGTGCGCCGGGAGATGTGGCCTCGATCGTCGCGTCGGCACGAGCGGCGGGGTTGATCGTCGAGGGTCTCATGACCATGGGGCCGACCGACGCCGACCCGGTGACGACACGTGACGCCTTCCGCCTGGCTGCGCAGATCGCGCGCGATCTCGGCGTTGTCGAGCTATCGATGGGAATGACTCATGACGTTCGTATCGCGCTGGAGGAGGGTTCCACCATCGTGCGTGTGGGGTCCGGAATCTTCGGTGAACGTCCCCGTTCGGACTGAAGCACTCGGGTAACCTTTCTCGTATGTCGATGTGGAGACGGGCAATGGACTATCTCGGCCTTGGTGCCGACGATGCGTACGACGACTACGACATGTCTGTCGAGATGGAGCGCCCCGCACGTCCACCGCGCGGGTATCCGGCCGATCCGTCGGGCCGTGTTCCGCGGCCGCGCACCGACTACGACTACGACGACGAACGCGGAGCGATTCCCGCCGACACAGGCGCCTACCAGCCTCAAGCCGATTCGGGCCTGCGCCTGCGTCCCGTCGGTACACCGCGCCAAACCGCAACCGTTCGTCCGCTCACGGCAGCCGGTGGTGAGCCCGTGACGGTGCGCCCTCAACGTTTCGAGCAGGCAAAGGAAATCGCCGATCGATTCAAAGAAGGCCAACCGGTCATCATGAATCTCGAAACAACCGAGCCCGAGGTGATGCGTCGTCTCATCGACTTCGCCAGTGGTATCTGTTATGCGCTCAACGGAACGATGGAGCGCGTGGCGTCCGGAGTGTTCCTCCTCAAACCCGGCGCACAGCGTCACTCGCAGTTCGACTGATCGACGAGGCCCCCCATGCGCGAACTTCTGTGTTCGGTTCTCAACATCTACGTGCTCGTCATCTTCGTGCGCATCATCTTGTCGTGGTTTCCTTTGCGAAGTGGTGGGCCGATGAGCAAGATTCACGAGGTGCTGTGGAAGGTCACCGAGCCGCTTCTCGGCTACGCGCGTCGGTTTCTTCCGCCCCTCGGCGGGTTCGACCTTTCGCCGATCGTGGTGATTTTGGCCCTGCAGTTCGTCGTCGGTCGACTCATCCTGCGCTGCGGAATCGCCTGATTTTCCGCAGAACGAATACCCTGCAGAGCCGTGCCCTACCCGAAGGTCGACCCGCAGCCGAACTTTCCCGCCCTCGAGGGTGCGGTCCAGGCGTTCTGGGAAGCCGATCGCACATTCACCGCGTCGGTTGAGAACCGACCGGCGGGCGACAACGGCTCAAACGAGTTCGTCTTTTACGACGGTCCTCCGTTTGCCAACGGACTTCCGCACTACGGACACCTTCTCACGGGCTTCGTGAAGGATTCGGTGCCGCGCTACCAGACGATGCGCGGTCGACGTGTCGAGCGGCGCTTCGGTTGGGACTGTCACGGCCTGCCGGCCGAAGTCGAAGCCGAGAAGGAACTCGGAATCTCGGGTCATCCCGAGATCGCGCGCTTCGGCATCGACAAGTTCAACGAGGCCTGCCGTACGAGCGTGTTGCGTTACACGAACGAATGGGAGCGTTACGTCACTCGTCAGGCTCGTTGGGTCGACTTTGAAAACGACTACAAGACTCTCGATCTGTCCTACATGGAGAGCGTCATGTGGGCGTTCCGAACGCTGTGGGACAAGGGTCTCGTCTACGAGGGCTTTCGGGTGCTCGCGTACTGCTGGCGTTGTGAAACTCCGCTCTCGAACACCGAGACACGCATGGACGACGTGTATCGCAACCGTCAGGACCCTGCCCTCACCGTGTGGTTCGAGCTCGAGACGGGTGAACGCATACTCGCGTGGACAACGACGCCATGGACTCTGCCCTCGAATCTTGCGCTCGCCGTTGGTCCCGACATCGACTACGTGGTGATGAAGGCGAGCGACGGTCGGCGGTACATCCTGGCCGAGGCACGACTCGGGTCGTACGAAAAGGAACTCGACGGCGCAGAGCGTGTCGGCACGATGAAGGGTTCCGAAATCGTCGGACGCAAGTACGCGCCTTTGTTTTCCTTCCTCGCTGAGACGCCGAATGCATTCCAGGTCCTGGCGGGGGACTTCGTCACCACCGAAGACGGCACCGGTGTCGTCCACATGGCGCCTGGCTTCGGTGAAGACGACCAGAACGCCTGCAGCACCGTGGGCATTCCCACCATCTGTCCGATGGACGAAAAGGGTTGCTACACATCCGACATCGCGCCATGGGCCGGCACTCACGTGTTCGAAGCCAACCCCCAGGTGATTCGTCACCTGAAGGATGCGGGTCATGTCGTACGCCACGACAGCTACGACCACCCGTACCCGCACTGCTGGCGTTGTGCGCAACCCCTCGTCTATCGCGCAATTTCCAGTTGGTTCGTTGAGGTGACGAAGTTCCGCGACCGCATGGTCGAACTGAACGAGAACATTCGGTGGGTGCCCGAGTACCTGAAGCACGGAACCTTCGGCAAGTGGTTGGCGAACGCGCGGGATTGGTCAATCAGCCGCAACCGTTTTTGGGGGTCGCCGATTCCCGTGTGGAAGAGCGACGACCCGACCTACCCGAGAATCGACGTGTACGGAAGCGTCGCCCAGCTCGAGGCCGACTTCGGGGTCAAGGTGACCGACCTGCACCGTCCGTCGATCGACCATCTCGTTCGCCCGAACCCCGACGATCCCACGGGCAAGTCGATGATGCGGCGGGTGCCCGAAGTTCTCGACTGTTGGTTCGAGAGCGGGTCGATGCCGTTTGCCCAGGTGCATTACCCGTTCGAGAACCAAGCGTGGTTCGAACACCACTATCCGGGTGACTTCATCGTCGAATACGTCGCACAGACGCGCGGTTGGTTCTACACGATGCACGTTCTCGCCACGGCTCTGTTCGATCGGCCGGCGTTCGCAACGTGTGTCGGCCACGGTGTCGTCCTGGGCGACGACGGACAGAAGATGTCGAAGAGCCTGCGCAATTACCCCGACCCCATGAAAGTGTTCGACACCTACGGTGCCGATGCCATGCGGTGGTACCTGTTGTCGTCACCGATTCTGCGCGGTGGTGACTTCTCGGTCACCGAGGCAGGGATCCGCGAAACGGTGAGGCAGGTTGCATTGCCGTTGTGGAACACCTGGTACTTCCTGTCGCTGTATGCGAATGCCGACGGTAAGACCGGGAAGTGGTCGACGAGCAGCGACAACGTTCTTGACCGCTACGTCCTCGCCAAGACCCACGATCTCGTCGCCGACCTCACGTCACAGCTCGATGCCTACGACCTCTTCGAGGCCTGTGCAACCATCCGGTCATTTCTCGATGTCATGACCAACTGGTACGTGCGTCGCAGTCGCGACAGGTTCTGGTCGGGTGACCAGAACGCAATCGACACTCTACACACCGTCCTCCACGTTCTTTCCCGCGTCATCGCCCCGCTTCAGCCCTTGCTGGCCGAAGAGATTTTCCGTGGTCTGACGGGCGAGCGCAGCGTGCATCTCACCGATTGGCCATCAGTCGACGATCTCCCCGCCGATGCCGGTCTCGTCGTTGCAATGGACGGCGTGCGCGACGTCTGTTCGACGGCGCTCTCGGTGCGCAAGGCGCACAACAGGCGTGTACGTCTTCCGTTGCAGACCCTGACCGTTGCGTCGCCCGACCTCTCGGGCGTCGCGTCCTTTGCCGACATCGTGCGCGACGAGGTGAATGTCCGCAACGTCGTCTTCACGACCGACGTCGGCTCGGTTGCGACGCACGAATTGCAGGTGTTGCCGAAGGTTCTCGGACCGCGGCTCGGTGCGCGGGTGCAGAGCGTGATCGGGGCGGTGAAGAAGGGCGACTGGACGATCGACAACGGAGTGCCGGTCGTTGCCGGTGAACGACTCGCCGAGGGCGAATTCACCTTGAAGTTGGTTGCTGCCCCGGGAAGCGCCAGCGCGGCGCTCGGCGCGTCGAGCGGAGTCGTCGTGCTCGATGTCGAGGTGACGCCCGAGCTCGAGGCCGAAGGTGCGGCGCGCGACATGATCCGAACGCTCCAACAAACCCGCCGGACCCTCGACTTGAACGTGAGCGATCGAGTGAGGGTCGTGATCGACGGACCAAGCGCACTTCTGGGGCAATTGGTGACCCACCGTGAAATGATCGCCGGGGAAGTGCTTGCAACATCCGTCCTCTTTGAAACTGGTTCGGGAGATCCACAGCACGTCGAATCGGTGGATGGAGCCGAAGTGCGCATTTGGATGGCTGTCGCGTCCTAGACTCCTCGCACCCACGGACAGGAGAAGGTGATGGCAGCGAGTAAGCCGATCAAGAAGACGGCCAAGAAGTCCGCCAAGAAGCCGGCCAAGAAGGCGCCAGTCAAGAAGAAGGCACCTGCAAAGAAGAAGCCCGCGACCAAGGCGAAGCCGGCCGCGAAGAAGAAGCCCGTGGCGAAGAAGAAGGTCGTCGCCAAGAAAAAGCCGGCGCCAGCGGCCACGAAGAAGGCCGTCGGTCAGAAAAAGGCGAAGGAGCGTGACCTCCTCGCCAAGAAAAAGGCGAAGGAGCGTGAGCTCGCCGCCCAGAAGAAGGCGAAGGAGCGTGAGCTCGCCGCCAAGAAGGCGGCGGCAAAGGAACGGGAACTTCTCGCGAAGAAGCGCGCTGCAGAGAAGAAGCGTGCCGAGGCCGAGAAGAAGGCCCGTCTGCGTGAGGCCGCCGCCGCGAAGAAGGCGAAAGAGCGTGAGCTCGCCGCCCAGAAAAAGGCGAAGGAGCGTGAGCTCGCCGCCCAGAAAAAGGCGAAGGAGCGTGAGCTCGCCGCCCAGAAAAAAGCGAAGGAAGCCGAGGCAAAGCAGAAGGCTGCCGAGCGTGAGGCAGCGCGTCTGGCTAAAGAAGCCGAGCGTGAGGCAGCGCGACTGGCAAAGGAAGCCGAGCGTGAGGCAGCGCGACTGGCAAAGGAAGCCGAGCGGCGTGCCGAGGCCGAGCGCAAAGAGGCCGAGCGTCGTAAAAAGGCGATGGAAAAGCCGCCCATCGTCAAGGGTCCGTCCGAAGACGGCATCACGTCGACGCGAGAATTCGACCTCAAGTTCCTCTTTGCGCAGCGCGATCTTCTTCTCGAAGAAAGAGCGAAGTTGGTGGGCCAGGCCACGCGGCTCGAAGACGAAGCGAACCAACTCATCGAAGACGCTGAAATGGGTGACGTGCAGTTCGACGACGAAGGTGGCGAGGGCGACACGATGGTGGTCGAACGCGAGCGGGACCTCACATTGTCGGCGCAGGCCCGGCACACGGTCGATGAAATCGATGCAGCGCTCGCGCGCATGGGGGCCGGTGAGTACGGCTACTCGCAGCACTCGGGCAAGCCGATCCCGCGCGAGCGGCTGAAGGCACTTCCGTGGACCACCGAACTCGTTGAAGAGCGTGTCGGGGGCCTCGGGCGCCGGTGAAGCCACTCCGGAGGGTCACGCTGGCGATCGCCGTCGCGGTTGTTGTCGTCGACCAGATCACCAAGCATTGGGCGCTCAACGCGTTGGGCGACGGGCGCACCATTGACATCGTTGGTTCGCTGCGATTCAACCTCGCCTTCAACACCGGTATGGCCTTCGCCAAAGGCCAGGGAATCGGTCCGATCATCGCGGTGGTGGGTGTAGTCGTCGTCGCTTATCTCCTCATCGGATTGCGCCGCAACACGATGCCGGGTGCGGTTCTGGTCGGATTGGTTGCCGGTGGCGCTGCCGGCAACATCATCGACCGGCTCTTCCGTGGGGATGCATGGTTGCAGGGCGCGGTTGTCGACTTCATCGACCTGCAGTGGTGGCCCATCTTCAACGTCGCCGACGCCGCGATCGTCATCGGCGCCGGCGCACTGGTCGTCGCCTCGTTGCTGCCGGAAAAGAACGCCGTGCGCGACGAAGAGGGTGGCGAAACCCCGTGATTGAAGAGCAGATTCCCCCCGCTCTCACTGGGGACCGCCTCGACCGTGTCGTTGCATTGTTGGCCGACCTCAGCCGTGCGCAGTCCGCGGCGCTCATCGCAGCGGGTGGCGTCACGGTCAACGGTGAACGGGCCGCCACGGGAAAGGTGAAACTCGAAGAGGGTCAAATCCTCTCGATCGACACGTCCCGTCTCCCCGAAAAAGAAATGCCGAAGGCAGACTCGAGCGTGTCGGTCAACGTCGTTCATGCCGACGCCGACGTCGTTGTGGTGAACAAGCAGCAAGGACTCGTCGTGCACCCCGGGGCGGGCAACCCGACGGGCACTCTCGTGCATGGGCTCCTCGCCTTGTATCCCGAGATTGCGGGCGTTGGTGATCCGATGCGCCCGGGCATCGTTCATCGGCTCGATGCGGGCACCACCGGTCTGATGGTCGTTGCGCGGTCGCCCGAAGCGTACGAATCGCTCGTCGATCAGCTCTCCTCACGTCTTGTGCACCGCGAGTACGTTGCCGTGGCCGTCGGGCACTTCGACGCGAAGAGCGGCGTCATCGACGCCGCGATCGGTCGTGACCCGCGCGAACTCACCAAGATGGCCGTGCGTCTTGACGGCAAACCTGCACGCACCCACTACGAGGTTGTGCGCGAATTTCATGCCCCGCTCACTGCTGCACTCGTGCGGTGCCAATTGGAAACGGGACGAACGCACCAGATTCGTGTGCACCTCGCCGCCATCGGCCATCCGGTTCTGGGCGATGCGACGTACGGCGGAGTCAGATCAACCGTTCCGTTCGGAAGGCCGGCGCTTCATGCCGTGCGGTTGTCGTTTGCGCATCCACGCTCCGGAGCCAAGCTCGAATTCGAGGCTCCACTGCCGCCCGACATCGAGTCGCTGATCGTGCGCCTCAGTGAGGGTGATTGATTTCGGGCCACGGTGCATCGCCCTTGGCCGCCGCTGCAATGCCGGCGAGTGTGTACTGCTCGAGATGGTGGCGCATGTGCTGGCCGGCTCCGTCCCAGATGGCGAGCAGGACGCACTGTCCCTCGTGACTGCACGCGCCGTCCTGGTGTGGTTGACCAAAGTCGCCGACGGTGATCGGCCCATCGACGGCGGAGATGATTTCGGCCAGTTTGATCTCGGTGGGTTCTTTCGCGAGCACGTACCCGCCGCCGACGCCACGCTTCGAGCGCACGAGTCCGGCGCCCTTCAGTGCCAGGAGAATCTGCTCGAGGTACGGCTGGGGGAGACCGGTGCGCTCGGCGATGTCGCGCACCGACGTGGGGCCCGACGTATCGGCGTGCAGTGCCAACGACAGCAACGCGCGACACGCATAGTCGCCTCTCGTGGAAACACGCACATCCTCATCGTAGAACCTGGCACTTGGGCCGACCGCCATCACCGAATTCCCGAACGCACAGCCGCCTGATTAACTCAGAGTGTGCCCATGAACCCGCTGCCGGTCCTGCCTAGATACGGCAACGGGTCTCTCGTCGATGTGATGCCCTGGGTCTTGCGGGCCGCGCTCGGTCCCGGCGGAACAGCTCTCGACGTGCCGGAGTGGATGGTTCCCCACGACACCACCGTGAAGCGTCGCGTGGTGCTGCTCATCGATGGTCTCGGCTGGAATCAACTGCAAGCGCGGAGAGCCATCGCACCGACGCTTGCGGCACTTGCGGGCTCGGTCATCACGTCGGTGGCGCCCACCACCACTGCAACGGCACTCACGTCGCTCTCCACGGGTACATGCCCGGGCGAGCACGGCATCGTCGGCTACCGCATGGACATGGGGCAAAGTGTGATGAACACGTTGCGTTGGGCCGACGAACGAGGCGACCTGCGCCGGGTCCATGTGCCGAGCGACGTCCAGCCGTGTCCGCCGTTCATGGGCGTGCGGGTGCCGGTTGTCTCGAAAGCCGAGCTCGAAGACACCGGGTTCACGGCCGCGCATCTGCGCGGGTCGTTGCCCGCAGGTTGGCGAGTGGCCTCCAGTATCCCCGTCATCGTCGCTGATCTTCTCGATCGGGGCGAGCCTCTTGTCTATGCCTACTACGACGGACTCGACAAGGTGGCCCACGAGCGAGGGTTCGGGGCTCATTACGACGCCGAGCTTCGTGCATGCGACCGACTCGTCGCCGATCTCATTGCGGCCCTTCCTCCGGGCACCGCGCTCTACGTGACCGCCGACCACGGGCAGGTGCAGGTCGGCGACAACACAATCACTCTTCCGTCCGACGTGATGCGGCTCGTTCGTCGTCAATCGGGCGAGGGGCGGTTTCGGTGGTTGCACGCCGTTGGCGGTGCCGAGCGTGAACTCCTGGCCACGTGCAACGAGTTCTTTGCCGATCTCGCATGGGTCGTGCCCCGACAACAGATCCTCGATGAATCGTGGTTCGGGCCGGTCGTGCGTCCACCGGCGCTGCGTCGGCTGGGTGACGTGGCTCTCGTCCCATTCGCCGACGTGTCGTTCGAGGACCCGGCCGACGGCGGTCATTTCGTGCTGCAATGCAGGCACGGCAGTATGACGGCGGCCGAGGTTGAAGTGCCTCTGTTGGTGCATGTCGCCTGAGTCTGTTCTAGGGTTTGCGCACCCCACGTTGGAGGCGAAATGAGCGAAACCCCCGAAGTTGTCGCCCGTGCCGGACAGGAATCCGCCCCGGCCGAGGCTGAAGCCGAAACCATCACCGAACCCGCCAAGGTGATGCGCATCGGTTCGATGGTCAAGCAGCTTCTCGACGAAGCGCATGCCACGGCACTTGATGAACCGAGTCGCGAACGAATGGCCGAGATTTACGAGCGTTCGATCATCGAGTTGTCCGATGCTTTGTCGCCCGATCTTCAAGAAGAGTTGCGCATGCTCGCCCTGCCGTTCCACGAGGGGAGTGTCCCCACCGAAGCAGAACTGCGCGTCGCAAAGGCGCAGCTGGTGGGTTGGCTCGAAGGTTTGTTCCATGGGATCCAGGCCACGTTGTTTGCCCAGCAGATTGCGGCACGCCAGCAACTCGAGCAGATGAGGCAACTTCCCGGCGGTATGAACCCGTCGTCGCCCGGAGCGCCGAACGGTCAATATCTCTGACGTCCAAGACGAGAGGCTTGGCTGTCGCACCCGTTTGGTAATTTCGGGTCCCTAGCCCGACATGTCCAGTTCCTTCACGCACCTTCACGTTCACACCGAGTACTCGATGCTCGACGGTGCGTCACGTCTCGACGAACTCGTGGCGGCCGCGGCCGCAGACGGCCAGCCTGCGCTCGGTATCACCGACCACGGAAACATGTACGGCGTTCTCGACTTCTACCGCGAGTGCAAGGCGCAGGGTGTCAAGCCAATCATCGGAACCGAGGCCTACATGGCCCACGAGTCGCGGCACGAGCGCCCGGCTCGTCGTGGGCGAATCGACGATACGGGTGGAGACACCGAATCGGGAAGCAAGCTCTACTACCACCTCACCCTGCTCGCCGAAAACGACACCGGATACCGCAATCTCATCCAATTGTCGAGCCTTGCGTATCTCGAGGGCTATTACTACAAGCCCCGCCTCGATTGGGAGCTGCTGGCGCGCTACAGCGAAGGGCTCATCTGCACCACCGGCTGCCTCGGCGGGCACGTGCTGCAGGCGCTCCTGCGGGGCGACGACAAGGGCGCACTCGAGCGCGCAGGCCGGCTTCAAGAGATCTTCGGGAAGGACAACCTCTTCGTCGAGATCCAAGACCACGGCATTCCCGCACAGTTGCAAACGAATCCAAAGCTGATCGAAATTGCAAAGGCCATCGGCGCACCGCTCATCGCCACCAACGACTCGCATTACACGCATCGCGACGACCACACGTCCCACGACGCATTGCTCTGCGTGCAAACCGGATCGATGCTTTCCGATCCCAATCGCTTCAGGTTCGAAGGGGAAGAGCACTATCTCAAGTCGGCAACCGAGATGCGATATCTCTTCCGCGAGGTGCCTCAGGCGTGCGACAGCACGCTCTGGGTTGCCGAACGTGCCAACGTCAACATCGAATTCGACCAGGTGCACCTTCCCGAATTCCCGGTTCCAACCGGCTTCACCTCCGATGTCGATTATCTGAAGCACCTCACAACCGAGGGTGCGCGAATGCGCTGGGGCGACAAACTTCCGAAAGAAGTCGTCGAGCGACTCTCCTACGAGTTGAAGGTCATCGCCGACATGGGCTTCGCTTCGTACTTCCTCATCGTGTGGGACCTCATCCGTCACGCCCGCGACAGCGGCATTCGTGTGGGTCCCGGTCGAGGATCCGCGGCCGGATGCGCCGTCGCCTACTGCCTGCGCATCACCGATCTCGACCCCATTCGCTACGACCTGCTGTTCGAACGCTTCCTCAACCCCAGTCGAGTATCCATGCCCGACATCGACATGGACTTCGACTCGCGCTATCGCGACGAGATGATTCGTTACGCAGCCGAGAAATACGGTCGCGACCACGTTGCTCAAATCATCACGTTCGGCACCATCAAGGCGCGCAACGCCGTGCGCGATGCGGCGCGTGTACTCGGTTATCCCTATGGCCTTGGCGACAAAATCGCAAAAGCGATGCCCCCGCTCGTCATGGGGCGCGACACACCACTCAAGTACTGCTTCGAAGAGGTGCCGAAGCATCGCGACGGCTTCCGGGCGGCAGCCGATCTGCGAGCAATGGTCGATGCTGATCCCGACGTGAAACGCATCGTCGAAGTCGCGATGGGTCTCGAGGGCCTGAAGCGCTCCGACGGCATCCACGCCGCGGCCGTGGTCATCACCCGCGATGCGCTCACCGAATATCTCCCCATCCAGCGCAAGCCCGAGCCGGGCCAGGATCCCGAGAACTCACCCGTTGTGACGCAGTACGAAATGCACGGCGTCGAAGCTCTCGGCCTACTGAAGATGGACTTCCTCGGTCTGCGAAACCTCGACGTCATCACCGACACCGTCGAGATGGTCAGAGCATCGGTTGCTCCCGACTTCGACATCGACTCGGTTCCGCTCGACGACCCGGCCACATTCGGTCTCTTGTCGCGGGGCGACACCATCGGCGTGTTCCAGTTGGAGAGTCCGCCGATGCGGGCACTGCTCCGATCGCTTGCTCCCACCAGTTTCGACGACGTTGCGGCGGTCGTTGCGCTGTACCGCCCGGGGCCAATGGGCGCGAACATGCACAACGACTACGCCGACTACAAGAACGGCCGCAAGGCGCCGCAGTTCTTCCACCCCGATGCCCGCGATCTTTTGTCCGACACCTACGGGCTGATGGTGTACCAGGAAAGCGTCATGCGCGTTGCGCAGAAGTTCGCCGGGTACTCGCTTGCCGAGGCCGACAACCTGCGCAAGGCCTGCGGCAAGAAGATTCCCGAACTCATGGCAAAAGAGCGCGACCGCTTCGAGTCAGGTTGTTCCGATGCCGGTTACGGCAACAATCTTGGGCGGCAGTTGTTCGACGTCATCGAGAAGTTCGCCGACTACGCGTTCAACAAGAGCCATGCGTACGGCTATGGCCTCATCGCATACCAAACCGCCTACCTGAAGGCGAACTATCCGGTTCAGTACGCCGCATGTCTCTTGTCGAGCGTCAAGGGCAACTTCGACAAGAGCGCCGTGTATCTCGCCGACGCGCGCAGCAGCGGCATCAGGGTGCACACTCCCGACATCAACCTTTCGCGGTCCGACTTTGCCGCTCTGCCGCCGGGTCCCGATGGGCAAACACAGAATGCCGTCACATTCGGATTGTCGGCGATCCGCAACGTCGGCGAGGGTCTCGTCGAGCACTTGCTCGCCGAGCGCGATGCAAACGGACCCTTTGCCTCATTCCATGATTTCGCCGAGCGCGTGCCAGAGCAGGTGCTGAACAAGCGAACGGTCGAGTCGCTCATCAAGGCGGGCTGCTTCGATTCGCTCGGCCACACGCGTCGCGGTCTCCTCATGGTGTTCGAGCAGATCATCGACACCACCGTCGATCGCCGTCGCGAACGTGATCGAGGAATCATGAGTCTGTTCGGTGACGAGATGGCGGGCGAGGCCGGGTTCAACGACCGTATCGAGATACCGACGCTCGAATTCGTGAAGTCCGATCAGTTGCGCAACGAGAAAGAAATGCTGGGCCTCTACATCTCCGACCATCCATTGATGGGGGCCGAGTACGCGCTGCGTCGGCGCACCGACAGCACCATCGCCGACGCGCGAGAACGCGAAGACGGGGCGTTCCTCATTCTCGGCGGGGTCATCACCAATTTCGCACGCAAATACACCAAGCGGGGCGATCAGATGGCGGTGTTCGTTCTGGAAGACCTCGAATCGAGCATCGAGGTCACGGTGTTCCCAAAGACGCTCGCCGAGTACGGACACATTCTTGGCGATGATGCAATCGTCGCCGTCCGTGGCAGGGTTGACAGGCGCGACGATTCCCGCGTGGGCTTCATGGCGCAGAAAGTCGAAATCATCGAGAACCTCGCGATGTCGGGACCGAGGGTCGTGCGGATGAAGCTTTCGGCATCGGCGGTCGATGAAGAGCTGATCGAGCGCCTGAAGGACATCCTGACCGAGTTTCCGGGTGACGCCCCCGTCATCCTCGACATGGGTCCCGGCAAGGTTCTGCAGTTGGCCGACTCCTTCAGCGTCAACATCGACAAGGCCATTGGCGACCTGCGGGTGGCTTTCGGCGATGCCGTCATTGTGGGCTGAATCGGCGCGGTTCGAAGTCCCGATTGGCGGCGGGTAGGGGACGGCCGTTTTCGCTGGCAGAATATGACGTCATGGCACTAGAGGTCGAGACCCGGGACTCCTCTGCGCTGACCGACGCCGATCTCGATGAGATGGCCTCCATGGGCGGCAACTTCGACATTGGGCTCTTGTCGAAGGCCAAAGAAGACTGGGTACTGAACACCACGGCCCGGCTCGACGGAAAGCTGCAGGGCTTTAGTTTCTCCACCCTCGAGCGCATCGGTGGCACACCATGCGTCCTTCTCGGTCTCATGAGCGTGAAGCGCACGACCAAGCGCGACACCGTGTTGAAGGGCCTGATGTCCGAGGCCTACCACCGCGCTCTCATGGCCTTCCCCGACGAAGACGTGGTGGTTGGGTCACGTTTTGCGTCGGCAGACGGTCTCGAAGCCTTCAAATCGCTCACCGACATCATCCCCCGGCCCGGCCACCGTGCGGTCGGCGAAGAGCGCGCCTGGGGCCGCCGACTCGCCAAGCGGTTCGGTGTCGAGGCCAACTACGACGAGCAGACTTTCATCGTGAAGGCCGCCGGACAGACCGGTTACCTCGATCACGAGTCCTCGAAGCCCGAAAAGACGAACGCCGCCATTGCCGAGATGTTCTCGAAGGTGCCGGCGTCCAAGGGCGGGGTTCTCATCGTTCATGGCTGGACGATGACCGAGAGCCTCGTCAAGCTCGGCAAGCGCGCCTGACCCGCCGCGCGGGGCCACAGATGGAACTGCGTCGCGCCATCGAGACGCGTCGGATGACGCGCGACTTCAACGAGACCCCGGTCGATCCGGGTCTTCTCGCCGACATTGTCGATCTCGCGGCACGTGCCCCGAGCGCCGGCAAGACCCAAGGGTGGTCCCTCCTCGTTCTCAGCGGCTCCGCGCGCGACACCTTTTGGGATCTGTCGCTGCCGGCAGATCGGCGGGCCTCGTTCGCCTGGCCGGGTCTCCTTCGTGCGCCGGTCGTTGCTTTGTCATTCGCCGATCCCGATGCCTACGTCGCGCGTTACGCCGAACCTGACAAGGCGCATACCGGTCTCGGCGGGGGAGTCGACAAGTGGGGTGCGCCGTACTGGACAATCGATGCATCGATGGCAACGATGGCGCTTCTCCTCGGGGCCCACGATGCGGGCCTTGGCGCCCTCTTCTTTGCGGTCTTCAGCGCGACGTCGGAGATCAGGGAGAAGTTCGGTGTGCCGGACGGCTTGCAGCTCCTCGGAGCGGTGGCGCTCGGGTGGCCGAACACGGCCGGCGCCACGCGCCGGGGTGTCAGCGCATCACGTCCCCGCCGTCGCGCGGGCGACATCATGCATCTCGATCACTGGTGAGTCTCGGAGAGTTGGCGGTCGAGTGTCGCGGCATCGACCGCCGGTGACATGCACACGCGATCGCGACACAGGTAGGCGTGCCCGGTCGTGCGGCCGTCCCAAATCGGCGATGAGTCGGTTTCTCCCCACGCAAGAACGAGATTCGGTCGCCATGCTCGTCGCACCGACGGCGCGAAGCCACCGAGTGGACCGGGAATCACAAGTTCGCTGACACCCGCGAGGCGAAGGTGTAGCGCGGCGAGAGCATTGCCGGCCGCGCTTGGCGCACGCCGCATGACCGGGTCGAGGAGCTGAAGGATTCTGTCCGCGTGGTTTGAAAACCGCGATTCGCCCGTCAGTGCCCCGAGGCGCAACAGCGAAACTGCGGCAAGCGAGTTCGCCGACGGTGTCGCATTGTCGAGAAGATCCTTCTGTCGAACCACCAACCTCTCTGCGTCGTTCGCCGTGGTGAAGAGTCCGCCGAGTTCCGGGTCCCAGTGATTGTCGAGAAGTTGGTCGGCGGCATCCACCGCATGCCCCACCCACCGCGATTCGCCCGATGCCTCGCCGAGACGAGTGAAGGCGTCGACGATGGACGCAAGGTCCGCAGCGAGCGCTGCGTGCCGGGCGCGCGGGGTGCCGTCTTCGTGCCAGCTTCGTTGCCAGCGGCCCGTCTTTGTCCGCAGCTCGCGCAGGAGGAACTCGCCGTTCGCAAGTGCCGCGACCAGCCACTCATCGTTGTCGAACAGGAGTGCGGCCTCCGCGAGCGACGACAGCATGAGCCCGTTCCATTCGGTCAACACCTTGTTGTCGAGAAGCGGTCGGGGACGGGTCGTGCGCGCGTCGAAGAGTGTGCGCATCGCTTCGGAGATCTCGGCCGGTGGGACGTAGTCGTTGCGCGAATTGTGCCGCGTCAGGATGTTGCGTCCTTCGAAGTTCCCGCTTTCGGTGATGCCGAACCACTGGGTGACGAGGTCGGCGACGTGCGACGGAAGAATCGAACGAATCTCGCGCGGTGTCCAGGTGTAGAACCAGCCCTCGTGGTGGTGGCCGTCAAGGTCGGCCGAGTCGGCGTCTTCGGCCGAGTAAAAGCCGCCTCCTGGATGCGTGAGATCCCGCAAGACGTACGACACGATGTTGCGTGCGACCCGTGCGAAGCGTTCCTCTCCGGTGGTAACCGCTGCGTGCACGTAGATGCGCAGGAGCAGGGCCTGGTCGTAGAGCATCTTTTCGAAGTGCGGTACGAGCCACTGTCGGTCGACTGAATACCGGGCGAAGCCCCCGCCGAGATGGTCATGCATGCCGCCGGCGGCCATTGCGTCGAGGGTTTCCACCGCGATGTCTCGGGCCGAAGCGTTTCCGCTGACGGTCCAACTACGCAGGAGAAGGTCGACGTTCATGGTCGAGGGAAACTTCGGGGCGGCGCCGAATCCGCCCCATTCACGATCGAAATTCGCTGCGAGGCTTCCGACGGCGTGGTCGAGGAGGTCCGGTCCGGGAAGCGTGTTCGCCGGGGCGCTGACCTCGCTTCGCGACAACGCATCCATCAGTGCACTCACGTTGGTGTCGACATCATCCCTGCGGTTTTGCCACACATCGGTGATGGCGGCCATCAGTTGGAGAAATGACGGCTTCGGAAAATAGGTTCCTCCGTAGAACGGTTTGCCGTCGGGCGTCAAAAAGACGGTCATTGGCCACCCGCCGCGGCCGGTGAGTGCCTGCACTGCTTCCATGTAGACAGCGTCGACGTCGGGGCGTTCTTCGCGGTCGACCTTCACGTTGACGAAACGACCGTTCATTTCGCTTGCCACCTCGGCATCTTCGAAACACTCGTGCGCCATCACGTGACACCAATGGCAAGCGGAGTAACCAACCGACAGAAGAATCGGCACACCGCGTTCGGCGGCGGCGGCGAACGCCTCGTCACCCCAGGCGTACCAGTCGACCGGATTGTCCTTGTGTTGACGCAGGTAGGGGGAGACCTCGTTTGCGAGCCGATTCATGCCGCGGCCTTCGCTCAGGCGCCGGTGGCGTGATAGCCACCGTCGACGTGGATCATCTCTCCCGTTGTCGAGGGAAAGAAGTCGGACATGAGCGCCACGCAGGTCTTCGCCACTGCGCTGCCGTCGTTCACGTCCCAGCCAAGGGGAGCTCTCGAGTCCCAGACGTCTTCGAACTTGGCGAAGCCCGGAATCGACTTTGCCGCCAGCGTGCGAATTGGTCCGGCGGCGACGAGGTTGCAGCGGATTCCGCGAGGGCCGAGCTCTCGCGCCAGATAACGGTTCGTCGACTCAAACGCCGACTTCGCGACTCCCATCCAGTTGTAGGCGGGCCATGCGACCGTGTTGTCGAAGTCGAGCCCGACGATCGTCCCGCCGTTCGTCATGAGCGGAACGAATGCATCGGCGAGGGTCTTCAACGAGAAGGCGGAGATCTGGATTGCGACGGACACGTCGTCCCACGTCGCCGCCATCAGGTCGTCTCCGAGACATGCCGCTGGCGCGAAACCGATTGCATGGAGCACGGCATCGACCCGTCCGAGATGCTGCTGCGCCGCGTCTCTTGCCGACACCACGTGCTCGGGGTTCGTCACGTCGAACTCGAAGACGGGTGCCGGCTGTGCGAGTTTGCGGGCGGTGCGTTGCGTCAGCGAGAGACCGCGACCCGCACCGGTGAGGACGATCTGCGCACCCTCTTCCTGTGCGAGTCGCGCAACCCCGAATGCGAGCGAGGCGTCGGTGAGGACGCCCGTGATCACGATGTTCTTTCCGTCGAGAATGCCCATGGAACCGACCGTAGTGCAGAGCCGAGCCGCGGGTCGGGGCGCTCGTGTGCAATGCTCGAGGACATGAGTGGGTCGTCCACATCGATCGGAGTTCTCGGGGGAACCGGACCCGCGGGAACCGCCGTGGCCGCCAGGCTCGCATCGGTGGGTTACGCGGTTGTCATCGGGTCGCGTTCGGCGGAACGTGCCGAGGGCAAGGCTCGCGAAATTCGCGATGCGTGGCCGAACCTGTCTCTCGACCTGCGCGGCGGAACGAACCACGACGCCGCGTCACGCGATGTCATCGTGCTCGCGACCCCTTGGGATTCGGCGGCAACGACAGCGAAGGAGCACGCGGCCGATCTCGCCGGCAAGGTTGTGGTCAGCATGGCAAATGCGCTCATCCGGGTCGGGTCGGAATTCCAGCCGCTCGTTCCGCCGCGCGGCAGTGTCGCGGCCCACGTGCAAGTGGCCGTGCCGCGTTGCAGGGTCGTCGCCGCGCTGCACCATCTGCCGGCAAAGGAACTTGGCCATCTTGGCGACCCAATCGACAGCGACGTGCTCATCTGCTCCGACGACAAGGACGCCCTGCAAACCGTCAGTGACATCGTCGAGCGGATTCCGGGATGTCGGCCGCTTGATTCGGGGGAGTTGTCGAACGCGACGGCCATCGAAGCCTTCACTGCGGTGCTGCTCCAGCTGAACGTGCGTTACAAGACCCGGGTTGCACCTCGACTGAACGGAATCAAGGGAGACCCCCGCAAGTGATGCGCCTGTACGACACCGCACAACGCGAAGTCGTGCCCTTCGAGCCCGGGCCGACGGTTCTCATGTACACCTGCGGCATCACGCCCTACGACGCCACGCACCTCGGGCACGCGGCGACGTTTCTTGCGTACGACGTGTTGCAGCGGCGACTCATCGACCTCGGCCACGAGGTGAAGTGCGTGCGGAACGTCACCGACGTCGACGATCCGCTCTTTGCAAAGGCGCGCGAACTCGGCGTTCACTACCTCGACCTGGCGGCAGGGGAGGAGGCCCGTTTCGAAGCCGACATGGCGGCCCTCGAGATGCTTCCGATGCACAGCACCCCGCGCGCTTCATCGGCGATCGCCGACATTCGCGGGTTCATCGGCATGGTGCTCGATCGCGGTTTCGCCTACCAGGCGGGTGGCAACGTTTATTTCGACGTCGCGAAGTTCCCGGAGTTCGGGTCCGTTTCGCACTACAGCGAGGACGAGATGATTGCCTTCGCACGAGAACGGGGCGGCAACGTCGACGACCCGAACAAGCGCCATCCCCTCGATTTCGTGCTGTGGCAGACAAGCACGGGTGACGAACCTTCGTGGGAAACGATGTGGGGGCCGGGCCGACCCGGATGGCACATCGAATGTTCGGCGTTGGCACTGCGTGAACTGGGCTCGACAATCGACCTTCACGGCGGGGGCTCGGATCTCATCTTCCCGCATCACGAGTGCGAGCGTGCCCAGTCAGAGGCAGCCACCGGTTTACCTTTCGTTCGTCATTGGATGCACGTCGCGATGGTCTTCATGGACGGCCACAAGATGTCGAAGAGCCGAGGAAACCTGGTGTTTGTCGACGCCCTGCGGCGTCAGTGGGACCCTCGTGTCATCCGTCTCGGAATCCTCGCCCACCACTACCGCACCGAGTGGGAGTGGAATGAGGACATCATGCCTGCCGCAGCACGTCGGCTATCTGCTTGGCAGAGCTCGGCCGGTGCCGACGACACCTCGGTCCTGAACGAGGTGCGGGCTCGTCTCGACGACGATCTCGACACGCCCGGCGCGCTTGCGGCCATCGATGCTGCGGCGCGGGCGGGGCGGGGTGTGACCGGCGCCGCGGCGCTGGTTGGCGTGCGGCTGATTTAGCACGAAAAACGCGGTTCGTTTTCTGCGAAAACGTTCACACTCCGTTGACGAAAAATATCTACCGCTTTTCACTCGGAACACATACTGTTCCCGCGTATGGGAGACAAAGACGGGACGAAAGCGGTGGAATTCCGCGGTGCCGGCGCGTTGCAGCGCCGGGTTCGTCGTGTTGCGCGTCCCGTGATGAAGTCGCTCTGGCGTTTCGACCTCGACGGGTTCGACCGTTTGCCAACGACAGGTCCCGCAATTCTTTGCCCGAATCACATCAGTTTTCTCGACAGTGCTTTTCTCATGATGGCAGTGCCGCGTGAGATCAGTTTCGTCGGAAAAGCCGAATACATGGACTCTTGGAAGACCCGAACGCTCTTTCCTGCGATGGGAATGATTCCGATTGATCGCGCAGGCGGCGACAAAAGCGCTGCAGCCCTCGACGCAGCCGAGGCCGTGTTGCGACGCGGTGAGCTGTTCGGCATCTTTCCCGAAGGGACGCGCAGTCGCGACGGCATGCTCTACAAGGGTCGCACCGGCGCAGCGCGTCTTGCGTTGAAGGTCGGTTGTCCGATTTTCCCCGTCGGCATCGTTGGCACCCGCGAGATACAGCCGCCCGATGCCGTCGTTCCGAAAGTGAACTTCCCGAGGTTCAACATGCGATGCTCGATTCGGATCGGTGAACCGATCGACGTGGCCCGCTACGCCGATCGCGATGCCGACCACATGGTGCTGCGCGAGATCACAGACGAGTTGATGTTCGAGATTCGCGAACTCACCGGGCAGCAGTACCGCAACACCTACGCCACAAAGGGTGGCGACGTGGTGTCCGGTCAGGTCGAAAATGGCGAAAGCCCGGTGGCGGTCTCGCCGTAGACTTCCACCCCTATGTCGACGCTGACGGTCAAACTTCCCGACGGATCCGCACGCGAATTGCCCGCGGGCTCCACGTCGGCCGATTTGGCAGCGTCCATCGGTTCGCGTCTGGCGAAGGCCGCTCTTGCCGCCATTGTCGACGGCGCTGAGGCCGACCTGAACGTGCCCTTGGTCGACGGCGCAACCGTTGGCATCATCACCGCCGACAGCGATGCGGGGCGACACGTCCTTCGCCACTCGACGGCGCACGTCCTGGCGCAGGCCGTCACCCAGTTGTTTCCTGGTGCGAAGTTCTCCATTGGTCCGGCGATCGAGGATGGCTTCTACTACGACTTCGACCTTCCCGGTGGGCGCACGTTCTCCGAGTCCGACCTTGCGGCCATTACCGAAAAAATGAAAGAGATCGTGAAGGCCGACCAGCCGTTCGTGCGATCCGAAGTCGGTGTCGACGAGGCGCTGCGGTTGTTTTCCGACCAGCCGTACAAGTGCGAGATCATCCAACGCGTCACGTCCGGTGCCGCCGACGGAGCTGATGCGGGTGAAGTGGGGGGCGGTGAGACGATCAGCGTCTATCGCAACACTGATTCGTTCGTCGACCTTTGTCGTGGTCCGCACGTGCCGTCCACCGGCAAGTTGGGGCACTTCGCGCTCATGAAGGTTGCGGGTGCTCACTGGCGGTCATCGGAAAAGGGTCCGATGCTCCAACGCATCTACGGAACCGCATGGGAGTCGAAGTCCGCCCTCGACGAGCACCTGCACCGCCTGGCCGAGGCCGAAAAGCGCGACCATCGTCGTTTGGCGGTCGAACAAGACCTCTTGTCGTTCCCCTCCGAACTCGGTGGGGGTCTTGCGGTGTGGCATCCGAAAGGCGCCATCGTCCGTAAGTTGATGGAGGACTACAGCCGCGAGCGCCATCAAAAGGGCGGTTACCAATTCGTCTTCACGCCACACCTTGCGAACGCCAATCTCTTCCAAACCTCGGGGCATCTCGACTTCTATCGCGACGGCATGTATCCCCCGATGGAGATGGACAACGGTGTCTATTACCCGAAGCCGATGAACTGCCCGATGCACTGCCTCATCTTCTCGGGCCGAGGACGCAGTTATCGGGAACTGCCGATGCGACTGTTCGAGCTCGGCACCGTCTATCGGTACGAGCGTGCCGGAACCCTGCACGGCCTCATGCGAATCCGTGGTTTCACCCAGGACGACAGCCACATTTACTGCACCGAAGACCAGCTGCAGGACGAAATCGCGTCGCTCCTCGACTTCGTGATGAGCGTGCTGCGTCGTTTCGGATTCAAGGACTTCACGGCGAATCTCAGCACGAAGGATCCGGCAAAGTACGTCGGTGACGATGCCATCTGGAGCAAGGCCACCGATGCGTTGCGTGCCGCACTTGAAAAGTACGGCCTCGACTACAAGATCAAGGAAGGCGATGCGGCCTTCTACGGTCCGAAGATCGACATCGACGTCCGCGATGCGATCGGCCGCAAGTGGCAACTCTCCACGATCCAGTGCGACTTCAATCTGCCACAACGATTCGATCTCGAATACGTCGGTGCAGATTCGCAGCGTCACCGTCCGATCATGCTGCACCGCGCCCTCTTCGGCTCGGTCGAACGATTCTTCGGAGTCCTCCTCGAGCATTATGCGGGCGCGCTGCCGACGTGGCTGGCTCCGGTCCAGGTACGTATTCTCCCGGTTGCATCGGCGCACGAGTCGTACGCTTCGGCAGTGGCCGCTCGGCTCGAATCCGAGGGATTCCGTGTCGATGTGGTGCACGCCGACGACCAACTCGGCAAGCGAATCCGCAACGCGAAACTCGAGAAGGTCCCGTACGTGCTCGTTGTTGGGGATGACGATGCAACCAATGGAACCGTCGGAGTGAATCCGCGTGGTGGTGAAGTCGAGCGCGACGTCTCAATTGATGACTTTGTCTCGCGCGTCCATGCCGACGTCAGCGAGGACATTGATGACGTCGAAGCTTGACCACCTGTGGAACGGGTGGCGAGCGGCGTACGTCCAGAAGTGGGGCGAGACCGCCGGAGACCCTCTGCCATCTGTGGCGGGTTCGGTGTTCACGCGCATCCTGGCAAGTGGCCTGACGGATGAAGAGGCTCACATCGTGCGTCGCGGTGCCAGCTGTTTCGCGATTCTGAACGCCTATCCGTATGCATCCGGTCACATGCTGGTGTTGCCGTTCCGCGAGGTTCCAAACCTCGAGGACCTCACGGTCGAGGAGTCAACTGAACTGTGGTCGTTCGTCACCCAGGGGGTGCAGGCGTTGAAGGTCGCGTACCAGCCGCAGGGTGTGAATGTCGGTATCAACCTGGGCCCGCCGGCGGGCGGCAGCATTTCCGAGCATCTCCACGTGCACGTGGTGCCGCGGTGGGTTGGAGACGCCAACTTCATGACCGCCGTCGCAAACACCCGCACCCTGCCCGAAGCGCTCGGGGATTCCGCGGCCAAACTGCGCGCTGCATGGCAGCGCCTCTAGGGTGGAGGCGTGGCAAATTCCGAACGTGGTGACGACATTCGTGACTCGTTACCCGACGATCTGAACATCACGGCTTTCAGTGGTGCCTACGAGTTTCCCGACAACAGTCGCCGCCGTATCCCGGGCGTCATGTATCTGGTCCTCGCCGCGGCGTGCGTCGTCGTGCGGATCACGGGTGGCGTCGACTCGCCGCTGGTCAATGGCGGATGGGTCGCAGCCGCGGTGCTGCTTGGCGTCGTCGGTCTCTTCAGCATCACGTCGGGCTGGCGAATGTTGATCGACGAAAAGCAGGCATTGGTGCTCGCCACTCGTGCGGTCGGATTTGCCGTCGGGCATGCCTCGGCCCAACAGGTGTGGCACGGTGTCAGGAGTCGTCCCACGTGGCGTGTTTTTTGCTACAGCGCCGAAGAGCCACCGCTTCGTCGAGGCTTGGTACTCGTTGATGCCGTGAACGGGTCGGTTCTCGAGAAGTTGACCGAGGCGAACCCGGACGGAGCAAAGCCGACCGACTGATGCATGGGGGGTTAGCCTTTCCCTCATGTTCGACGGAAACTGGAAGACGCAGGTCGAGCGCGCCGTGCGCCCGATGGGCGAATCGTTGCGCCGAGCCGGTGTCACGCCCGACGTCCTCACCGTCGTCGGGTTGCTCCTTGCGATCGCCGCGGCCGTCGCCGTTGGTATGGGCGCACTGCGTGCCGGCCTCCTGCTCGTCATCCTCGCCGCCCTTCCCGACCTGCTCGACGGTGCCGTGGCCAAGGCAGGCAATCTGTCCAGTCAACGCGGTGCGTTCTTTGACTCGGTCATCGATCGGGTCACCGACGGGTTCCTGCTCGGCGGAATCGCGTGGTTTCTCATCTCGCGCGACGGTGGACACATCGCAATCCTTCCGCTCGCCGTCATGGGGGTGTCGTCGACAATCAGTTACGAACGCGCGAAGGCAGAGTCTCTCGGGTTGCAGGCCAAGGGGGGTCTCATGGAGCGCGCCGAGCGCATCATCCTCCTCTGCATTGGTCTGTTGTTCGACTCTGCGCTCGTCCCGATCCTCTGGGTGATGCTCGTTCTCACATCACTCACCGCGATCCAACGGTTCTTCAAGGTGTGGAAGCAGGCGGCGGTGGCGCCAATTGCCGAAGTGCGAATCGAACAACGTCAGCTGCGCCGGGCGTCGCGGAAGGCGGCACGCATGCAGCGACGGGCATCTGCCCGCCGGCGCGCCCGCTGAGAACCGACGTCGATGGCAACGCTGCGCGAGTCCGCCGCCGACAGTTTCACCGTCGGGTCGTACAAACTTGCGAGCCTCGTGGCCCAGGTGACGCCCGGACCGCTCGCCTACGCCACCGCCCGACTCGTCGGCTACACGGCGTCGGCATCGCTGCAATCGCGGCGCAGCATCATCGAACGTCACATCCAGCGGGTGAAACCGGAACTGTCCCGCCGCGAACTTCGTGCCGCCGTGCAAGGGGCATTCGACAGCTATGCACGGTATTACGTCGAGAGCTTCCGCCTGCCCGGCCTTCCTGCACAGGTGGTGCACAACTCGTTCACGCTCGACGGGTTCGAGGGTGTCATCGAAGGTCTCGGTAAGGGGAAGGGCGTCATTCTCGCCTTGCCGCACCTTGGTGGCTGGGAGTGGGCCGGGCGTTGGTTGGCCGACCAGAACTACAGAGCAACCGTGGTCGTCGAACCATTGCAGCCGCCGGAGCTCTTCGAATGGTTCACCAACCTGCGGACGAAACTCGGCATGAACGTCGTGCCGTTGGGTGATGGTGTCGCAACGACGATTCTCCACGCGTTGCGCGACAACCACATCGTCTGCCTGCTCTGCGATCGTGACCTGAAAGGTGATGGGTTGCCCGTCCGGTTTTTCGGCGAAACCACCACGTTGCCCGCCGGACCCGTCACCCTGGCCATACGTTCCGGGGCACCGCTCATCACCGCGGCGGTGTACTTCACCGATCGATACAACGGGCACCATGCGATCGTGCGACCGCCGATCGATCTCACCCGAACCGGCCGCTTGCGCGACGACGTTGCGGCCGGAACCCAGAAGCTTGCAACGGAACTCGAGTCGCTCATCCGTCGCGCACCCGAACAGTGGCATATGTTTCAGCCGAACTGGCCAAGCGACCCCGGCTACGCCGAAATGCGCGCCGCGCAGACCTGACCCGCCGCACAATCGGCGGTACTGTGAGCCCATGTCACGCGTCCAAGTCGCACTCAACGTCGGTGATCTCGATGCCGCAATCGGCTTCTACTCGAACCTCTTTGGTGTCGGGCCGCACAAGGTGAGATCCGACTACGCGAACTTCGTCGTCAATGATCCGCCGTTGAAACTGGTGCTCATCGCGAACGGCGGGGTGCCCGGAACGCTGAATCACATCGGCGTCGAGGTCTCCTCGACCAATGAAGTGGTTGCCGCCGCCGAGGCCGCGCAGGCAAACGGGTTGACCACAACCCTGCAAGAGGCAACCAGTTGTTGCTACGCCTTGCAGGACAAGGTCTGGGTGCACGGTCCAGAAATCGCCTGGGAGATCTACACGGTCCTCGACGAACAAGGTGAAGCGGGCGGAATGTCACAGCCGACGGCGACCCGTCGACTCATCAACGTTGCGGCCGAGGGCGGTTCGTGCGGCATCGACGGCACCTGTTGCTGAAATTGTCGGCGCCGTCGCGTTCGTACACGGCGGAACTTCTCGGAGTTTGGGGCATCGTCACCGTCGTCGTCGGCTCGGGGATCATGGCCCAGCGTCTCAGTGACGACGTTGGACTCCAACTGTTGGCCAACACCATCGCCACGACCAGTGGGCTGGTGCTCTTCATCAGCCTCTTTGCTCCCGTGTCCGGGGCGCAGTTCAACCCGGTGGTGTCCGTGGCGCAGTGGGTGGCCGGCCGCATGCCGGGGCGCGATGTCGTCCCTTTCGTCGTGGCTCAGGTTGCGGGCGCCTGTCTGGGTGCCGTCACGGCGAATGCAATGTTCGGACTTGATGCGGTGAACGTCTCGTCGAGAGTCCGCGACGGAGGCCCGATCATCGCGGGGGAAATCGTGGCGACGGCAGTTCTCCTGCTGCTGATCGAGGGTTTTGTGCGATCCGGTCGCGCCGGCCTCATTCCGTGGATGGTGGCGGCGTGGATCACCGCGGCGTACTGGTGCACCTCGTCGACGAGCTTTGCGAACCCGGCGGTCAGTATCGGCAGATCACTCTCCGACACGTTCGCCGGAATCGACCCGACGTCGTTGCCGATGTTTTTCTTCGGGCAATTCCTCGGAGGCGCGGTTGGTTGTCTCGTGGCGAGGCTGATCTTCGACTGATCAGGAGTACGCGTCGATCAACTGTCGGATCGCATGCGCCTGGCCACCCGACGTCGACGACATGACCGCAACCGGTGTCACGCCGGTTGCGTACCACGCGGCCAAGCCGTCGCGGACGCGATCGACGGGCCCACTGAGCGTGCAGTCGTCGAGCCATGCATCGCTCATGGCCGACACAACGTCATCGCGGCGACCTTCGGCAATCAACTTCTCGACTGCATCCATCTCTTCTGCGTAGCCGGCTTCACGCCAGTAGTTGCGGTAGTTCGGCAGAATGACGTAGCCCCGCATCGTTTTGCGATTGATCGCCCGGGCGGCTTCAAGATCGTCATCGATGACCGTGGGAATCATGTTGGTGCGCATGAAGCCCTCGTGGAATTCGCCCGAGTGGCGGGCAAGTTGGGTCGGCATGTGGCGAAGAGACGCGTTTGCCCAGATTGCACCATCGGCGATTTTCGTCGCGAGGGACAGCATCTTGTCGCGCATCGTGGCGAGATAGATCGGTGGAAGTTGCCCCGAGAATTGTTCCTGTTTCTTCATCGCCTCGACGTAGTTGTTGATGTCGCTCAGCGGTTTGCCGGCCTGGACACCGAGTCGTGCGACGACGGGACCGTGGCTGACACCGATTCCGAAGCCGAATCGACCGCCGGAGACCTCGTGGATGTGTGCGGAAGTGTTCGCGGCCTCGACCGGGTGGTTGTAGTAGATCGGCTGAATCGACGTGAAAAATCGGATCGTGCGCGTGCCGTGCGCGAGCGACGTGCACAAGCCGAGCGTTCCGCCGAGACTCGGACAGGCGAGTGCGGGAAAGCCGCGTTCTTCGAGCAGGGCGGCGAGTTCGAGGATCGCCCCACGCTTCGACGGGGTCGCGACGACTGAAACAGCGGGAAGATTGTCTTCGGGCGGCATGGCGGCACGGTACCCGATCGTCGCTACGGTTGGGGCGTGCTGCGCATCGGCATGCTCTGTCCCTACAGCCTCACCATTCCGGGTGGGGTTCAGATGCAGGTACTCGGACTTGCGCGCGAGCTGCGTGCGATGGGGCATGAAGTCCGCGTGCTCGGTCCCTGCGATGGCGCGCCACCCGAACCTTTCGTCACACCGCTCGGCAACAGCCTGCCGACGGCAGCAAATGGATCAGTCGCGCCGCTTGCTCCCGACGCGTCCGCGGCGCTGCGCACCATTCGTGCCCTGAACGACGAGGACTTCGACGTCATTCATCTGCACGAACCGCTCGCGCCGGGTGTCACGATGACAGCGCTCCTCCTTCGCCTTGCACCGACAATCGGAACGTTTCACGCAGCAGGCGACTCTGCGAGCTACCGCATGCTGAACCGCGCGGTCCGCTGGCTTGCCTCGCGCATCGACATTCGGGTGGCGGTGTCGAAAGACGCAGAGTTGTTGGCGAACAGGTACCTCGGTGGTGAGTACGAACTGCTGGGCAACGGCATCGAACTCGGTCGCTACGGGGTCAAGGACCGGGCCGAGTCGGTCGTGAAGGCGGCGCAGCCGACGATTTTCTTCGTCGGGCGTCACGAACCGCGCAAGGGCCTCGACGTGTTGCTCGGCTCACTTTCGTATCTTCCTGATGACGTTCGCGTTTGGGTGGCATCGGATGGTCCCGATACCGACGCGTTGAAGGTGAAGTACGCCTCGGAGTCGCGCGTCGTATGGCTCGGTCGAGTGTCAGATGCGGAAAAGATCCGACGCATGGCCGAAGCGACGGTTTTCTGTGCTCCGTCTCTCCACGGCGAGTCTTTCGGTGTGGTGCTGCTCGAGGCGATGGCATCGGGAACACCCGTGGTGGCGAGCGACATCGATGGTTATCAAAATGTCGCGACACACGATGTCGACGCATTGCTCGTCGAACCGGGTGACGAACGCGCGCTCGCGGCCGCGCTGGCAAAAGTGATGGCGAACCCGCGCTTGTCTCAGCGACTCATCGAAGCGGGCCATCGTCGGGTCGAAGCGTCGTCGATGCGCGCTCTCGCCGAGAGCTATGTGCGGCTCTACGAGAGGGCGCTCGAGATGGAGCGCAGTGGTCTCGGTGACGGCTACGCCTCCGGATTCGGCAAACGGGCGCAGGATCCCCGTCGGGTCACCCGACCGAACCGTATGCTGACGCTTCTCGACAAACGCCGAATCGGGCGCCGCCGTCCCTCATGAGCACCTTCTCGTCAATTTCCCCCGACCAACAACTTCGTCGTGCCACGGCCGTGGCGTGGGCTGCGGTTGGTTGTGTTGTCGGTGCCGTCGTCGGCGTGGTCGTAGCGGGAGTCGTCGGCCTCGTGGTCGGAGCCATCGTTCTCGCAATCTCCCTTGGTGCCCTCGGTGCACTGCTCGTCGCCAGATTCATCGAGTCGGCACTCGATCTCGCGGTGTCGGGAGTCGCGACCGTTTCCGTTGAAATCGGCGATGTTCCACGACTGTTCAACTTGCTGCAGGGATTGTGCGGTACTGCGGGCGTCGCTCTGCCTCACGTCTCGGTCGTCGACGCATCGGGCATCAACGCGTTGGTGGCGGCCGACCCATCGCGCGAGAGAACCTCGGAGCTGGTCGTCACTCGGGGCTTCGTGGAAGACCTCGAGCGTATTGAAATGGAGGGGGCCGTCGCCGTGTGTCTCGCGCGTCTCCGCTCTGGTCTCGCCGAGGCGCAGACGCTCGCGGTGGCGCTTTCGATCGGCGCGCCGTGGTGGATTCCCGGTGTTGTTCGCCGAAGAGCAGTGGCTGGTGCGTACGTCGACCAAGCCGTGTTCGATGCGGATGTGAAAGGTGTCGGTATCACCCGGTACCCACCCGGCCTCGCCGCTGCTTTCCAACGCATGCTCAGTGCATCGACGCGCATCGAGAATGCCGACCTTCGTACCGCGCCGCTGTGGCTCGCCAATCCGGCGGGCGAAGCAGAAGCCCTGCACGGTACGGCGAGGGACACGGTGATGGGCAACGTGATGAATGACGCATCGGGGGCCACGTCGGGCTCTAGGGTTGTCGTTGCACACGAGGATCGTCCGCCGCTCGTCGAGCGTTTGGCCCTTCTTCGCGAGATCTAGCAATCGAACAACAAGTAAGGGAGAAGATTCGCATGAACGGAACCCCCGACCGCTCACGCCTCGCCGGGCGCTGTGTCCCACGTCGTTCCTCCATCCGCCCGCGGCACCTGGCGTTGGCTCTCGTCGCTTCTCTGGCCATTGCGGCATGCGGAGGTGGTGGCGACGGCGCCGACACCGAGAACATTCCCGAGCCCTCGTATGGCGACGTGGCCCTGCCGTCGACCCTGCCCGGGCCAACGACGACGCTGCCCGCCCCCGAGGTCATGCCGCTTACCGGGTTGCCCATCGAGGATGCAGCTGCGGCAACGCGCCCCGCTCTTGTCGCAAAGATCGACAACCACCCCGCGGCGCGCCCACAGGCGGGGCTCAATCAAGCCGACATCGTCTACGAGGAAAACGTCGAGCAACTCACGCGGTTCGCTGCGGTCTACCACTCGAATGCGCCCACCAACATCGGTCCCATTCGCTCGGGTCGCACCCAGGACGTCAACCTCTTCAGCGCGTACCTGAATCCGCTCTTTGTCTGGAGCGGCGGGAACGCAAAGACGACGTCACTCATCAACAAGTCGGTCCTCGTGAACATGGGTGCTCTCGTCGCATACCAGCAGGGTGGTTACAAGCGTGACTCGGCCCGCAAGGCCCCGCACAACCTGTACGCCGATGCCTCCAAGATCTACACGCTCACACCGAAGGGTGCGACGCGTCCGCCACAGCAGTTCCAGTACCGCACGGCAAGCGACGCGATGCCCGCGACCGCCACTGCATCGGCGGGCCTGAAACTGTCGATGGACGGAGTCCAGGTGCAGTGGTTGTGGGACGCGGCATCCGGCAACTACCTGCGGTCGGTCGGCAAAGACAAGCACATGGACGCCGACGGCTCGCAAGTCAACGCGAAGAACGTGGTGAACCTGTTCATGCAATACAAGACCAGCCCCGCCGACCCGCGGAGCCCCGAGGCGCAGAGCGTCGGCGAGGGTGAAGCGTGGGTCTACACGAACGGTTCACTCGTCAAGGGCAAGTGGAAGCGCGCCAAGGAAACCGATGTCTTTGCGCTCACCGACCTTGCAGGCGCACCGATCAAGTTGACTCCCGGCCGCACGTGGATCGAACTGCCCCGCGTGAACAAGGGGGCCGATGTGCCCGCCGGCACTGACCCGACGAAGGTCAAGTTCCCCTGATCTCGGCGCACCGTGACGGCATTTTCCGCGGTCTCGGTACGATGAAACCATGACAGGCAACGTTTCCGGGACCTTCCGCGTCAAGCGTGGACTGGCCGAAATGATGAAGGGTGGCGTCATCATGGACGTCGTCACCCCCGAACAGGCGCGAATCGCAGAAGACGCCGGGGCGTGCGCAGTCATGGCTCTCGAGCGTGTTCCGGCTGACATCCGTCGCGACGGTGGTGTCGCGCGAATGAGCGACCCCGAGATGATCGAGGGCATCCAGGCCGCGGTCAGCATTCCGGTCATGGCCAAGGCGCGAATCGGTCACTTTGTCGAGGCGCAGATTCTGCAGTCGCTCGGCGTCGACTTTGTCGACGAGTCCGAGGTGCTCACGCCCGCCGACGAAACGCACCACATCGACAAGTTCGGTTTCGACGTGCCGTTCGTTTGCGGTGCGACGAATCTCGGCGAGGCCCTGCGTCGCATCAGCGAAGGTGCGGCGATGATCCGTTCAAAGGGCGAGGCCGGTACCGGCAACATCGTCGAGGCCGTGAGGCACCTGCGCAACATCATCGGCGACATGCGCAAGATCACCCAGGCCGACTCCGCCGAACTGTTCGAATGGGCGAAGCGTCTCCAGGCTCCACTGCCGCTCGTGCAGGAAATTGCCGAGACGGGTTGGTTGCCGGTCCCGTTGTTCTGCGCCGGTGGCATCGCAACACCCGCCGACGCGGCTCTCGCCATGCAACTCGGAGCCGAGGCGGTCTTCGTCGGGTCCGGCATCTTCAAGAGCGACGATCCGGCCCCGCGCGCCAAGGCGATCGTCGAGGCGACCACGCACTTCCGTGACCCGGAGATCCTGGCAAAGGTGAGCCGCGGACTCGGTGCGCCAATGACCGGAATCGGCATGGACGAAATCAACCAGCGCTACGCCGAGCGTGGATGGTGAACGCGAGGCCTCCAGGTGAACGCGGTCGAGCGGTCAAACGTGACCGTCGGGGTGCTCGCGCTTCAGGGCGCATTTAGCGCGCACGAACACGCGCTTCAACGGGTCGGCGTGTCAACGCGTCAGGTCCGCTTGCCCCGCGACTTGGACGGCGTCGACGGATTGGCGATGCCCGGGGGAGAGTCCACGACGATGTCGCAGTTGCTCGAGTCGAGTGGATTGTTCGGCGAGATTTCCCGGAGGATCGAATCCGGAATGCCCGTTTTCGGTACGTGTGCCGGCGTGATCCTTCTCGCGGCAACGGTCCTCGACGGGCGGGCCGATCAGAAATCCTTCGGCGCACTTCCGATTACCGTCCGTCGCAATGCCTACGGTCGGCAGATCGACAGCTTCGAAACGAATCTCGACGTGACGGGGCTCGACGGGCCGTTCACCGCGGTGTTCATCCGTGCACCCATCATTGAAAGCCTCGATGAGGACGTCGAGGTCCTCGCGAGCCACGAAAACCAACCGGTTGTCGTGGCGCACGGCAACATTGTTGGGGTCACGTTTCACCCCGAGCTCACCAACGACTCTCGTCTTCACGGACTCTTCGTCGATCGCATCGTCAACTCACTCGAAACCAACAGGAGATAGTCATGTCCGGCCATTCCAAATGGGCGACCATCAAGCACAAGAAAGCAGCGGTCGACAAAGCACGCGGAAAGCTGTTCGCAAAGTTGGCACGACAAATTGAGGTCGCCGCGCGAGAGGGTGGTGGCGATCCCGACTCCAACGCCTCGTTGCGAACAATGGTCCTGAAGGCAAAAGCGGCGCAGATGACGAACGATGCCATCGACCGCGCCATCAAGCGCGGCATGGGCGAACAGACCGGTGCGTCCTATGAATCGATCACCTACGAGGGCTATGCCCCGGGGGGCGTGGCCCTTCTCATCGACGTGCTCACCGACAACCGCAACCGCACGAGCGGTGACGTGCGGGCGATCTTTTCCAAGTACGGCGGCGCAATGGCCGAGCCCGGCGCTGTCGGATGGCAATTCTCGCGTCGTGGGGTGATCATCGTCGACGGGCGCGCTGGCGAGGACGATGTCATGGCCGCCGCCATCGAGGCCGGTGCCGACGACGTCGTGCGCGATGGTGACGAATGGAAGGTCACAACCGAGCCATCGGCGGTCTTCGACGTGAAGGCCGCGGTCGAGTCGGCGGGCCTCGTCGTTCTGTCGGCGGAAAGCACCATGGTGTCGTCGAACCTGGTCCCTGTCGACGACGTCGAAGATGCGCGTAAGGTGTTGCGCATCATGGACGCACTGGAGGACAATGACGACGTGCAGGATGTGTACTCGAACTTCGACATGTCGGACGAAACCATGACGGCGGCGTCGGTATGAGCGTCGGTGTCGGTGACAAGGCACCCGATTTCACGCTTCCGGGTACCGGCGGAACTTCGTATTCGTTGTCGCAATTCGCAGGGCGCACCATTGTCCTTGTCTTCTATCCCGGTGACGACACCCCGGTCTGCACGAAACAACTGAACTGCTACAACAACGAACTCGCCCAGTTCACCGATATCGGGGCGCAGGTGCTTGCAGTGTCGGCCCAAGACATGGCGAGCCACGAGAAGTTCGCGGCCAAGCATGGTTTCCAGTTTCCGTTGCTCTCCGACACCGACAAGTCGGTGGCCGGTCTGTACGGCACGCTCGGGCCCCTCGGGTTCCCTCGTCGCAGCGTCTTTGTCATCGACTCCCAGGGCATCGTTCGATACGCCCACCGCGCCATCGCAGGCCTGACCTTTCGTCCGGTCGACGAGCTCGTCCGGGCCATTCGGGCCGCCGCCTGATCCGCACACCGCACCGCCCGGCGGGCTAGGGTAGAACGTATGTTCGCCCCGTCGGACCCACGCCACACCGGTGAACCGTCCGGTTCCGGGCATTGCGTGCTCGGCATCGACCCCGGCCTCACCCGGTGCGGGTACGCCGTGCTCGTGCCCGGCGCGGCGGGGTCGGCCCAAGTCAGGGCGATCGGTGTGCTTCGAACCGACCGAGCCGATGAGACGCCACGCCGTCTGGCAGACCTCGCCGTCGACATCGAATCGCTGCTCGACGAGTTCAATCCGACAGCGGTCGCTGTCGAGCGGGTGTTCTTCCAGAACAACGTGCGCACAGCGATCGGTGTCGCTCAGGCGAGTGGCGTCGTGCTTGCCGCCGCGGCGCGGCGTGGTTGCATCGTCGCCGAGTACACGCCCAGTCAAGTGAAAGACACCGTTGCGGGTTGGGGAGCAGCCGACAAGGGTCAGGTTCAGCGGATGGTCCAGATGCGTCTCGGGCTCGCCGATGTGCCCAAGCCCCCCGATGCGGCCGACGCGGCCGCGATCGCGCTGTGTCACCTCGCCATGTCGCCCGGTCTCTTGGCGGCGGCGTCCGGAGCGGTGGGTCGTCGATGATCGGATCGTTGCGAGGAACCGTGGTCGAGCGCATCGTGCCGTCGACCGTTCTCGTCGAGGTTGCGGGTGTCGGCTATCTCGTCACGGTCACGCCGAGGGTGTTCGCCGAGCTCGAACCGACGACGTCGTGCTTCCTCTACGTGCACCACCACATTCGCGAAGACGCCCAGACCCTCTATGGCTTCACCGGCCGCGATGAACGCGAATGCTTCAACATCCTGCTCGGTGCGCACGGAATCGGTCCGGCCATGGCGTTGGCGATACTCGGAACGCATTCGCCGCGCGGTCTGCATCACATCATCATCACCTCCGATCTTGGTGCGCTCACGATGGTCCCCGGCGTCGGCAAAAAGACCGCCGAACGTCTCCTCGTCGAGTTGCGGGGCAAGTTCGATGCGTTCGACTCAATGCCGGCTCACGGATCCCCGACGTCGGGCGATGTTGCGGGTCGCTCGTCGCCGGTGGCAGACCTGCGCGAGGCTCTGCTTGGTCTCGGATACGGCAACGACGAGATCCGTGACGTGATGTCCGAACTGTCGCCGGCCGACGGCGCCGCACTCGATCAGATGCTGCGCGAGGCGCTCGCAATTCTGGGGGCTCGCCGTGCGTGATGAATTCATCGACAAGAACCCGACAGGCGAGGCGCTCGTGTCCGCCGAATTGGTCAGCGGAGAATCCGACGAGCACGGCTTGCGTCCGAGGCTCCTCGACGACTTCATCGGCCAACGTGAGCTGAAAGAGCATCTCGGCATCGTGCTCACGGCGGCCCGTCAGCGCGGTCAAGCGACCGATCACGTGCTCCTTGCGGGTCCGCCAGGGCTGGGAAAGACAACGATGGCCGGAATCATCGCCCAAGAGATGGGTGTGCAGTTGCACGTGACCTCGGGGCCGGCCCTCGAGCGTGCCGGTGATCTCGCGGCAATTCTCACGAAGCTGGGCGAGCGCGACGTTCTCTTCATCGACGAAATTCATCGGCTCTCGCGGCCCGTCGAAGAGATTCTCTATCCCGCCATGGAGGACTTCCAGATCGACATCGTCGTTGGCAAGGGGCCGGCTGCCTCGTCCATCCGACTCTCGCTACCGCAATTCACGCTTGTTGGCGCGACCACGCGCACGGGAATGATCACTGGTCCTCTGCGCGATCGATTCGGACTCGTCAGCCGTCTCGATTTCTACGACGAAGACGAACTCTGCGCCATCGTCGTGCGCGCCGCCGCGATTCTCGGAATTCCGGCCGACCAAGCCGGTGCGGCTCAAATTGCTCGTCGCAGCCGCGGAACGCCACGCATCGCCAACAGACTTCTTCGCCGTGTGCGGGACTTTGCCGAGGTGCACGGAAAGGGCGTCGTCGACGAACCCACCGCAGTCGAGGCCTTGATGGTCTTCGGGGTTGATGAACGTGGCCTCGACAAGGTCGACCGTGCCGTGCTCTCTGCGCTGTGCCGACAATTTGGTGGTGGCCCCGTTGGGCTCACCACGCTTGCTATCGCCGTCAGTGAGCAGCCCGAGACCGTCGAAGATGTCTACGAACCATTCTTGATCCAGCAGGGATTCATCTCGCGCACGCCGCGCGGACGCATCGCGCTACCCGCGGCCTACGAGCACCTCGGAATGCCGCCCGTAGCCTGACGGCGTGCAGCTCTCCGACATCGATTACCACCTTCCCGAGGAGTTGATTGCTCAACATCCAGTCGAGCCACGCGACTCGGCGCGACTTCTGGTTGCTCTCGACGGAATCGAACATCGGCGCGTCACCGACCTCGTCGATCACGTTGGTGAGGGAGACCTGCTCGTGATCAACGAAACCAGGGTCCTGCCCGCACGTCTCGAATTGCGGCGGTTGTCGGGTGGTCGGGTCGAGGTGCTGTTGCTCGAGGCGCGCGACGAAGTCGATGAACGATGGGAGGCGCTCGTGCGTCCCGGTCGCAAGATGCGTGCCGGCGAGGTGCTGTTTGCCGATGACGGCCAGCCGTTCGCCGAGGTCGAGGGTCGTGCCGAAGCAGGGGACACCTTCGTTGTCAGGATCGTGCGGGGAGATGCCGCGAGCGATCGACGAGCGGCGATCGGGTCGGTGGGAAGTGTGCCATTGCCGCCGTACATCACCGCCCCGCTCGACAATCGCGAGCGGTACCAAACGGTGTATTCCAAGCGTGAGGCATCGGCGGCGGCGCCGACTGCCGGTCTTCACTTCACCCCCGAATTGATGGCGGCCATCGAGAACCGGGGCGCACGGTTCGCACCGGTCGAGTTGGTGGTGGGCCTCGACACCTTCAAGCCGGTCGAAGAAGAAAACCCGCTCCATCACCGAATCCACACCGAGCGCTACAGCGTGCCCGAGTCGACGTGGGAAGCCGCACGCCAGGCACGTCGCGTGATCGCAATCGGTACGACTTCGTGTCGAGCGCTCGAGTCCGTTGCTGCGACCGGACAATTCGAGGGACGTACCGATCTCTTCATCACTCCTGGATTCCGCTGGCAGGTGGTCGACCTCATGATGACGAATTTCCACATGCCGCGGACCACGCTGCTCCTCATGATCTCGTCGTTCGTCGGTGACTCCTGGCGCGACATCTACGCTGAGGCAGTGCGTGAGAAGTACCGGTTCCTCTCGTTCGGCGATGCAATGCTCCTCGGCCGGCAAGAGCAACAAGGGCAATAGGCGCGATGTTCCCCGTCAGATTCACCGTCGAGGCAACGGTCGGCCGGGCGCGCGCAGGTCGCGCAATGACGGCTCGTGGCGAGTACCAGACACCGTGTTTCATGCCGGTCGGAACCCGTGGCGCGATTCGATATCTCAGTGCCGACGACTATCACGCCGTCGGTGCGCGGATCGTCCTCGGGAACACCTACCACCTCATGCTGAGGCCCGGAGCCGAGTTGATTGCACAGATGGGGGGTCTCGGCGCCTTTGCGGGTTGGGACGGTCTCACGCTCACGGATTCGGGCGGCTTCCAGGTCTTTTCGCTCGGTCCGAAGATCGACGACGACGGAGTGACCTTCAAGTCCACCTACGACGGTGAGCTGGTGCGATTCACCCCCGAGCGGGCAGTCGAAGTGCAACAGTTGCTCGGTGCCGACATCCAGATGGTGCTCGACGTGTGTCCGGCCCTTCCGTCCCCACCCGACGTCATCGACCTCGCGTTGCGCCGAACTGGTGAATGGGCACAGCGTGCGCGCGAGCATCATTCGCGCGCCGATCAATCGCTGTTCGGAATCGTCCAGGGTGGTGTTTCCCCCGAGCTGCGTGAGAAGAGCGCGCTCCATACGGCGGGTCTCGACTTCGACGGGTACGGCATCGGAGGGTTGTCGGTGGGCGAGACGCGCGCCGAGATGGTGCCCGCGTTGGCCGCAGCGACGGCTCATCTGCCCGAAGATCGTCCGCGCTATCTCATGGGGGTTGGTGACCCGGCCTCTCTCGTCGAGGCCGTTGCCCTCGGTGTCGACCAGTTCGACTGCGTGCTGCAGACCAGACTCGGTCGCCATGGCACCGCGCTCACGTCCGAGGGCAAGGTGCACATGAAGAACCTGCGCCACGCAAGGGACGAATCCCCGCTCGACGCCTCGTGCGGTTGCGCTGTGTGCCGTCGCCACAGCCGGTCGTTCATTCGGCACCTGTTCCAGACGGGAGAACCCACGGCGGCGCGGCTCTTGTCGTATCACAACGTGGCATGGACGATTTCGTTGATGGCGTCGATGCGGACGGCGATCTGCGACGGCACTTTTCCGGCGTTGCGGGACCGCGTGCTGGGGGTCTGGGGGTAGCACTGGCTACGCTTTGCCCATGTTCCCAAGCCCCCTCGGTCTCATTGCAGCGGAAGATTCGTCGTCCAGCGGCGGTGCGGCGATTTTTCAGTTGTTCTTCTTCGGCCTCATTTTCGTGGCCATGTACTTCCTTCTCATCCGTCCGCAGCGTCGGCGCACCCGTGAAGCGCAGGCATTGAACCGCGCCCTTGCCGAGGGCGACGAGGTCCAGACCGCTTCGGGGATCGTCGGATTCATCACCGGTTTCGACAAGGAAGACCAGGCAGGGGACGTCGCTTGGGTCGAAATTGCAGAGAACGTCGAAATCCGCGTCATGCGCAGTGCAATCTCGCGTCGGGTGAACGCGTCATCCGCGGCGGCCTCGGAACCCGTGGCCGACGAAAAAGACGACAAGAAGTAATCGGTATCCGTGCGTCGTCGCCTCGTCTTCTCTCTCGTCGGCATCATTCTCGTCGCGGTGGGGGCCCTCTCGGCCAACCTGATCGCCGGTAACCGACCGTCTCTTGGTCTCGACCTCCAGGGTGGAGCATCGGTCACCCTCGAGCCCCAAGGTGACTACGACGCCGAGGCCTTGTCGGTCGCAGTCGAAATCATTCGCCAGCGCGTCGACTCGATCGGTGTCGCCGAGCCCGAAATCATCCGCCAGGGCGACACCGTGGTCGTCAACCTGCCCGGTGTGAAAGACCAGAAGCGGGCACTCGACATCGTTGGTCGTACGGGCGAGGTTTTGATGCGACCGGTTCTGCAGGCCGGCGTCCCGAACGAAAACCCGTCATCGACCACCGTGGTCGGTGCCACGTCAACCACGACGCCCGGCGACACGTCAACAACGGTGGCAGCAGCCACGTCGACGACAGCAGTTGCGACAACCGTTCCCGCACCCGGCAGCGGGTTGCGTTTCGCGAGTGCGGCCACGTCGACTTCTCTCGTCGAGTCTCCGTCGACTTCGCTCGCAGAGGCGACGTCCACGACGGTTGGCGAAGCGCCGGTCGATGTCACCTCGACCTCGACGGCTGACATTCTTCTCGCGACGGGAGACACCACAACGACAACGGTCGCGCCGGCAACGCCCGATATCTCCCTCACCAACGAACCCGACAAGATCGCGTTCTTGAACGGCCGCGATGGCTTCGTCTACTACGCGGGACCTGCGGGCGCCGACGGTCAGGTGTTCAAGAACGACGCCGCGGCAGAAATCAGCGCAGGTGGATGGGTCGTGAACGTCGGCCTGAAGGACGGATCCGAGGGAGAGGGACGCTGGAACGCACTGGCAAACGAGTGTTTCAGCAAGTCGCAAACCTGTCCCACCGGGCAGATCGCCATCGTGCTCGACGGCGAGGTCATCTCGGCGCCGGTCGTGCAGACGAACAATTTCTCGGGGAGCGTCCAAATCTCTGGCAACTTCTCCGAGAGCGAGGCACGTGACCTCGCAAAGATCCTCGAGTTCGGTGCCGTGCCGGTCCGCTTCAGCGCACCGACGGCCCAGACGGTGTCCGCAACGCTCGGCCAGGACTCGCTCGATGCTGCGCTCGTGTCGGGTCTCGTCGGTGTTGCGCTGGTGCTCATGTTCTTGGTGTTCTACTACCGCCGCCTCGCCTTCATCGTGCTGGGTGGACTCGCCGTGTCTGCGATGTTGCAGTGGAGCACCATTTCGTGGCTCTCCGAGCGCAACGGACTCGCGCTGTCGTTGTCGGGTGTCACCGGCATCATCGTGTCAATCGGCGTCACCGTCGACTCCTACGTCGTGTTCTTCGAGAAGTTGAAGGACGATGTTCTCGCGGGGCGCACCCTGCGGAATTCCGCAACCCGCAGCTTCCAATCGGCCTGGCGCACGATTCTCGCCGCCGACACCGTCTCGTTGCTCGGCGCGTTGGTTCTGTGGTTCCTCACGGTCGGCTCCGTTCGTGGCTTCGCCTTCTTCCTCGGACTGTCCACTCTCTGCGACATGATCGTCGCCTACTTCTTCACGCGACCCACGGTCATCTTGATGTCGCGGTCGAAGTTCATGAACAAGGGCAAGATGTTCGGAGTCAGTGCGCGTCGGGTGCTCGGTAGCGAGACCTCGTCCGCAGGAGGTGCGCAGGCATGAGCGGACGTTGGCGTCGTCTCTACAACGGTGAAACCACGATCAACTTCTCGGGTCGCCGCTGGTGGGGGTTCGGTCTTTCGATCGCGCTTCTCGTCATCACCATCGGCTCTCTTCTCCTTCAAGGACTGAACCTCGGTATCGATTTCAAGGGCGGCGTGGCTTGGGAAGCACCTGCCACGAAAGAGCTCACCATCGACTCCGCGCGCGAGGTGCTCGAATCGAACGACGTCGAAACGGCAAACGCAAAGATCCAGACCCTGGGAAGCGGCGATGGCGAACGCATTCGCATCCAGGTGGGCGAGCAGACGCCGGAGGTCCGCGACGCCGTGCAGGCCGATCTCGCCGCCAAGTCGGGTGTCGATTCGCTCGAGGTGAGCGTGTCGAACGTCAGCTCGTCTTGGGGTCGGAGCATCACGGAGAAGGCCATTCGTGCACTTCTGGTGTTCTTCCTTCTTGTGTCGCTGTACATCGCTTGGCGCTTCGAGTGGAAGATGGCCGTTGCCGCCATTGCCGCGATGGCTCATGACGTCGTGGTTTCGGTTGGCGCGTACTCGCTGCTTGGGTTCGAGGTCACCCCGGCAACCGTCATCGCGTTTCTCACGATTCTCGGCTTCTCGCTTTACGACACCATCGTCGTGTTCGACAAGGTGAAGGACAATGCCGATCGTTATGCGGCACAGAGGGTCTCTTATGCCGACATCACGAACGTCTCGATGAACCAGGTGCTGATGCGCTCGCTCAACACGTCCTTTGCAGCCGTCCTGCCGGTGCTGTCGCTCTTGGTTCTCGGCGCCGGCGTGTTCGGGGCCGTTGCTCTGCAGGAATTCGCCCTCGCGTTGTTCGTGGGGCTGCTCACCGGCGCGTACTCGTCGATCTTCATTGCGACACCGCTTCTCACGATCATGAAGGAACGCGAGCCGAAATACCGTTCGCTCGTCGGGCAGATGTCGATCGGGGCCGACATGTCGCGTCTGGCCACCACTGGTGCGCCGGTGTCGCGCCGTTCCGCCAAGGCCACGGTGCGCGACGAGGGTGATGACGCCGAGCGGCCCGAGCTCGAGCTGGTGGGAACACCCGCCGAGCGTGCCGCCGCGGTCCTGTCGCACCCGCCACGGCCCCGCAAGAAGCGGAAGAGATAGTCGCAGTGACTCCCGCCGACCTTCAGCGTCTCATCCGGGACATCCCCGACGTCCCAACGCCGGGTGTCATGTTCCGTGACATCACACCGCTCCTCGCCGACCCCGCGGGTTACGACGCAGCCGTCAACGCAATCGTCGGGCTCACGCACGGCAAGCGCGTCGACAAGGTGATCGGAATCGAAGCACGCGGCTTCATCATGGCCGCACCGGTTGCATTCCATCTGAACGCCGGTTTCGTTCCCGTCCGCAAGGCGGGCAAGTTGCCTTGGGCAGTCGTACGCGAGGAATACTCGCTCGAATACGGCACCGACCAGCTTGAAATCCATCGCGACGCGCTGAAGCCCGGTGATTCGGTTGTCATCGTCGACGACGTCCTTGCGACAGGCGGTACGGCCAAGGCCGCGGTTCGGTTGGTCGAGGGTCTCGGAGCCACCGTCGCCGGTCTCGTCTTCCTCCTCGAGCTGCC
>CAZVPL010000005.1:0-43397 GCA_964629075.1 uncultured Bifidobacterium sp.
CCATTCGTCGTTGTCGAGAATCTCGCCCTTGTCGAGCAGTCGCACGACGTGGCCGGCGGCGGCGAGACCGGCTTGGAACTGGTTGTTCGCGTCGGCGATATCGATTGCTTCGGCCGCGGCCACGCCACGAACCTTCGAGCCGGTCTTGCCGAGGTCGGCTGACACGGGGCTGTAGTCGATGCCTTCGCCAAGGGACTTGCCCTCGAAGAGTGCGTTCAACGCGTCGATCACTGGCGGGTCGGAGCGGAAATTGGTGTCGAGGGTCGACATGTTCGATGTGTCACGCACGTCGAGATAGGCGTGGATGTCGGCACCGCGGAATGCGTAGATCGCCTGCTTTGGGTCGCCGACAGCCGTGAGCTTGTGGGCCGAAGCGGGGTCTTGTCTGGGGAAGATGTGATGGAAGAGCTTCCACTGCAGTTGATCGGTGTCTTGTGCCTCGTCGATGAATGCATGCGTGTAGCGCTCGGCGAAGCGGGCGCGGATGTCATCACCCATGTCGCCGCTCAACGCCTCTTCGGCGCGGCGGATGAGATCGTCAAAGGACGGATGCATCTCGGTGCGACGGTGAACGTCGTCGACCATTTCGTCGATTGCTGCACCGAGGTCGGCCAGTTCGGCGACCAGGGCGGGATCGAGTGAGTTGTCGTACCACTGCTCGGCAAGCGGACTGCCGAGCCGCGCCTCGACAGCTTTCCTGACTCGTGATTCGTCCCACGTACGGCCACGCTCGACGGCCTCGGAGACAAGCCGGTCGTTCACGACTTCGGCAATGGCCCGGCGGACGATTTCTTCGGCCGAGTCGTCGTGAGTGACGAGACCGGCGAGGGCGAGGATCTTCGAGCAGACCGAGTGAATGGTTCCGATCGTTGCGTTGTCGAAGTTGACTGCTGCACGTCGGAGATTGCGGACGTAGCGGGGACGCTGAGCTTCGTCGGCAAGAAGCGATGTGAGGATGAGATCAGTCGGGTCAGACTGATTGTTCTCGAGCCGATCAGCCGTGCTGGCAAGGCGACGCCGAACGCGGTCGCGCAGTTCGGCGGCTGCGAACCGTGTGAAAGTAGTGATGAGGATTTTGTCGATGCGCAGGTCGTCGTCGATGGCAATGGCGCGGGTGACAAGCGCAGCGACTGAGTAGGTCTTGCCTGTACCCGCGCTTGCCTCGATCGTGTGACCGTTGGTGAGCCGGTGGTTCGCAAGGTCGAGAGCCCGGGTCATCAGAGGATCCCCCAATGCGAGTTGCCGTGGGGAAGTTTTCCGGGCAGGCCATTCGCCTTTCCGCGCGTGAAGTGGAAGACGCCATGGAAGCGTGACCAGAAGTCGATGATCGATCCCTTCGGATCGAAGATTGCTGCGAAGTTGGGTTCATTGCCGTAGACACGGCGTTCGAGGGAGTCGGCGAAGTCATCAGAGCCGACGAACCTGTCGAAACGCATTCGGCCCTTGTCGAAATCGGGGCTCGCCGGATCGGTAAAGATCGCATCAACCGTGTCATTGAACGCCGGCATTGGTGCCACCGATGCGAGTCTGCGGAGTTCAATAAGTTCGGCGAGGCGACGCGTCGCCTCGGCCGAGTCGATCGTGTCGCCCAGATAGATGAGGCGTGACTGCGCTTGATCGCCCTTGCCGCTGCCGTTGTGTTGATGGACGGTGATGCCGTGGCGCACTTTGAGTCCTGCTGCCATTGCGGCAAGCAGTCGGACACCGAGCTCGGCGTGGTCGCGGTCGTAGTACTTCGAGCTGCGCACCACGCCGATCAACTGCTCGGTTGCCTGTAGGTGCGGGATGTTTCCCTTCACGACGAGGCCGTCGACAATCGAGACGAGGACCGGCGTCGCATCTGGCGGGATGGGCTGCACCGCGTGCATTTGGCATGTGGTGAGGATGGATTCGGCGAGGGTCTGCATCGCCTCGATTTCGGCATCGCCATAGGCGCCGATCGGAACACTTCCGTTCAGGCGAGCCACCTGTGCGTGCGACTGCGGTGTCCAGCCGGGCACGGCGCCGGCTTTACCGGCGATGTAGCTGTCGACGAATGCACGTTGCGTGCGGGAGTCGACGGCGAAGGGGATCACTGCCTCATCGGGAGCATGATCTTCCTTCCAGGTGCTGATACCGAGGATCTCCTTGACGAACATGTCGAGGGGCGACTGCACGAACGAAGTGAGTGACGCAAGATCAACAACACTCGGGGTCGGTGTGGATACCACTGCTCTGGTTGTCGGGACAGGTGCCACATCGGAACCGACCTTGCCGGCCACGTCACGCACACCAATTGCGTGCGCCCAGACACGGCCAGGGACAATTCCACTCTCGACGAAGTTACGGGTGCTGGTGGCGTGGCGGGGATGCAAGAACTCGATGTCGCTACCGGCGTTGTCATCGCGCTCGCCCGCACCGTGTCGGCGAGCAAAGTCGACGAACTCGGCGAGAGCCGTGGTGAGCGGGATGATCGCGTTGTTCTGAATGCTGCGTCCGTCGCAGGTGATGATGACCTGATCACCCGCGGCAAGAACGGCATCGAGAAGTTGCCGGCGCGAGTCGATACGTGGGTCGTCGTCCCCGATAAAGACCTGCCGACCGATGAGGTCGTCACTTTCGAGTTCTCCCCCGCCGAAGGCGCCGTCGTCGATGCCGAGTAGGCACACCACCCGGTACGGCACACCACGCAGCGGCATGAGTGAGGTTGCGGTGACGGCGCCGGTGCGAAGTGGCTGGTGACCGGGAATGCCCGAAATCTGGCGGAGCAGATGCGACGCGACTTCGGCGAAGGGAACTGCTGAACCCAGTTGCCGCGACGAACCGTCGGGGGCCGGGATGATGGTGCTTGAGGCGACATCGTCGAGCAGTTCGAACGCACCGGAAACACGGTCACCATCACCACACAGTGAATTGATGGTCTGCTCGATGTCATTGCACCAGTCGGCCACGTGACGTGAACTGTTTCCGCGAGTGACGAGCTCGAGTGATTCAATCGCATCGAACACCTGAACGAGTCGCGAAAGCGCATCGATGTCGTCGACGCCCAGATCATCGAGAGGGACGACGCCCCCCAATTCCGTCGCTGCCGCTGCGTCGGGCAACGCCGCACCAAGCATCGAACGCTCGATTGCCGCCCGCCATGTGTGCACGCTGTCGGCCTTTGTTGCCAAACCTGCAGCCGTGCGCTGGTCGGCCGACAAACCCCAGCGCACACGAGTGCGGTCGATCTGGCGGTGCCAGACCGAGATGGCTTCTCCGTCGATACCCAGGTGAGCGGTGACGAGCGGCGACGTGGCAACCGCAAGAAACGACGTGATGTCGAACCGTCCGGTCATCAGCTCGAGCAGGTTGGCGAGGAACTCGGCCCCCTCGTTGACGAAGCGCAACTGCCGTTCGGCAACTGCGAGCGGAATTTTGACGTGTGTCGCCCCACCCTCGACTTCGACGGTCACCGTACGTTCGAACACCGCCTCGAGAATGGGGGCCGCCTCCGCGAGTCGCGGCGAGACGATGACGACCTCGTGCGGGGCGAGATTGTCGAGATCGCGGAACGCGTGCAGCAGGGCGTCGTGCAGGACCTCGGCCTGACGGGTGAGGTTGTAGCAACGGTGGATCTGCAACGAGAGATCGTCGGCAGTGCGCGGAATACGGGCCTGCAGACCATCACTTGACACCGCGGTTTGGATGCGACCGAGCAACGAGGATGACGTCACCAACGGTTCGTCAGCATGTAGTGCAACTTCGAGACCCTGCGAGGCAAGTATCTGCTGAAGTTCCCGGGCACCGCGCAACCACGACTGCACCAACGGGTGGACGTTGCCTGGCAATTCCTCGTCGGTGGGACGCAATTGCAGCGCACCGCGCGGCACTTCGGAACCGGCCGACTCGTCCGCCCACCGTTTCGCCATCACAGGCGAGGGATGGACAAGCAGCACGTCGACATCGCTGACGTGACCAACCGCCTCAAGCACTTCGACGGCGCCAAGCGACAACGACTGCATTCCCGCGACCATCAATCGGTCGGGGACTCCAACGAGGTTCTCGCTACGCCTGAGTTGTTGAACCGTGGTCTCGACCTGCACCGGCCACGGGATAGTGCCGATGACTTCTCGCAGCGCACGCCAGAGTTCGAACTGCCAGCGCTGATCACCCAGGTCGGCGGCGCGCCACTCACCATCGTTGAATGAATCGGCCGTTGTGGGTGCCATGATGGGCGACCCTCTCTCCCATGCACGAATCATCATCGGACGACGCGCGTGGTAGCGATCGAAACGATCGGCCAGACGGGCGGCGGCAGGCAAGGCACCACCGGCCCGCCGCACGAGAGACGCATACGCGGGATCTTCGACGATGATCCCCAGGATCGCGGCGGTCATCGACTCGATCGACCACGGGTCAAAATCGTGGAAACGCTGCGGAACCATGAACTTGTTCAATGACCCGAGATAGCCGACCTGAACGTTTGCAATCACTCCATCGTGCTTGCCCTCTCGCGCACCGACGCGCTTCGCCAGTTCCGGCAACAGCCATGCCTTGGCGCCGTTGGCAGGAAGCAAGAGGTGGTCACCCGCGAAGAGGCCACGGCCACTTGGAGCGGAATTGAGCCAGAAGGCGACTGGTTCAACCACGTCGGACAGCGTCCGTACGTAGCGAACTCTCAGCACCATGACCCCAAGTTAGTGAGCGGGTGTCTGCGCGCCGGTCCCGCGCTTATTGAAACGCCGGACAGTCGCCGGTGGTCTTGTAGTGGCACCAATCACACAACTTCGTGACGTTGCAGGGAAATTCTCCCCTCGACACTGCGGCGTCAATTCCCTCGCGGGTTTCGACGATGGTTCCCTTGGCGATTGAAAGATTCACCGGCGTAACGGCGAGTTCGTGGGAAACCGGCACCCCCAAATAGAGCAACTGCACCCGTTCGGTGGGCTCGTCGTCCGCAGCTTCGATCATGGCGGCGTAGGCCAAGAGTTGAAAGAACTTGTCGTCTTCAGAGGTGAACTTGGGGTTGGGGATTTTTCCGGTCTTGTAGTCGGAAATCACGATCCCGTTGTCGCCAAAGATGAAGCGGTCGATGAATCCCTTCATGGCAACGCCCTCGACCTCGGCCGTCACTTCGTGTTCCATTCCATCGAGTTCGGTTTCGCGGGGATCTTCCAGGTGCCAAAGGTTGGTCATGCACTTGAACGCCTGCACTTTGAAATCCTTGATCGATCCCTGCGGCTCGGTCAGCGCGGTGACTTTCTGCTCCCATTCGCTGACGCTCCACCGATCGGCCGCCAGGGACTTCAACGTGTCGTGGGTGCGACCATCCGGATCGACTTGGTAGAGATGCTCGAGGACTTCGTGAACGAACGAACCAACGTGAGTGGCCCACGTAGGGGGCTGAGGAATCTTGTCAATGCGCGAGAGCTTGAACTTCTGCGGACAGTCCCGATACGTCGCAATCGACGACGGCGACAAGTAGGCGGGAGATTCCATCAGGAATAGTCTGACACTCGGTTGTCGGTCGAACATGTGTGGACAACGGCGGCCCTGCAACTGCTTGCCCGCTGTCGTGGGGCCATTAACTTCATTTAGTCGGCCTGAGCCAGCTACTTCGTCAGCTCGATGCCGCAGTTCTCATCGATGTAGCCCTGAAAGGCAACCCCCGCCTTCAGGTACTTCTCGCCGGTGAACCGTTCGTCATTCGCGAATGTTGGATCCTCCCCTGCGAGCTTCATAGAAAAGGTGAACTGCTCCATGTAGTCGTATGCCGCCATCGCTGATTCGTAGGCGATCTCGGCATCGTCCTTGATTTCAGGCGGCGCCAGGTCGCGCATCTGTGTCTGTAGTTCCTTGTAGCGGTCCCAAAAAACACGGGTGTTCATCGGCGAGTTTTCCGCATCTGCGTTCGATTCATTCTCGAGAGCATCGAGAACTTCCGTTGCATACACCTTCGCAACCCCACAGAAGGTCGGGGGTTCGGTTGTCGTGGATGTTTCGGGCATTGAGTCGGTGGGCTTTGTCGGCGAAGTCTTTCCGGTTCCGGCTTCCGCGCAGGCACTCAGCGAAATTGCAGCAAGAAGTACAACGACCATTCCAGCGCGGCGACTCACCGGGCGAACGTTACCTCTTGTAGAGGTTGACGACCGCGAGAGCGATGCCCGCACCGGTGACAAGGAACCAGATCTTCATGTTGAGGAACTTCTTGTCGATCTGCGCCATCATGCGTTCGAATTCAGAGCGCAAGTCGTCTTTCGACACAAGCGCCTCGGTTCCCTCGAAGTTCAACGAATTCATGATCAGCTCCGCGCTTTCGGGCCCCAGCACGGGGACAAGCGACGAAAAAAGCCTAGTTCTTTGCACCTTATCGATTCCCATGTTCCTCCGTTTCGAAGTGCTTCGAGCGGAGTGTGTGCCGACGGTGTCAGGAATCGGGAAAGAACTTGCGCAGGTCTTTCAGGCGCGGGTCGTTCGAGAAGACCTCGATCGGCGGCTGAATGTCGAGACGCAGACCACGCTGAATGATCCGGCACGTCGTGTGTTGGTTGTATTCGGCGAGAGTGACTGCCCAGCCGTCGCGGCCGGCTCGGGCGGTGCGACCCGAACGGTGAAGATAGGCCTTCACGTCGATGGGTGGTTCGTAATGGACGACGAGCGAAACGTCGTCGATGTCGATACCGCGGGCAGCAACGTCGGTCGCAACCAGAACGTTGATCTGGTTCGCCTCGAAACGCTTCAGTGCCTTTTCGCGCGCGACTTGCGTGAGATCGCCGTGAATGGCTGCGGCCTTGACGTTGAGATCTTGCAGTGCTCGTTCGACACGGTCGCACTGGCGTTTGGTGTCGCAGAAGACGACCGTCTGGCCGGCCCCAGCGGCCATCGATGCAATGACCTTGTCTTTGTCGAGTTTGTGAATGGCGAGAAAGAGGTGCCGCATGGTGCCGACCGTTTCGGTGGCAGAGTCGACGGCGACTTCGATGGGCGACTTGAGGTACCGATTGACGAGGTGGCCCACCTGACCGTCGAGCGTGGCCGAAAAGAGCATGGTCTGGTGCTCGGCGGTGATGTGTCTCAGGATCCATTCGACCTGCGGGGTGAATCCTTCGTCGGCCATGCGGTCGGCCTCATCGAGGGTGATGACGGTGATCTTGTCGAGGCCCACTTCGCCGGCCTTGATGAGGTCGATGAGGCGCAGAGGCGTTGCAACCACCAGATCGACACCGCGTTCCAGCTCGTCGATCTGCTTGTCGCGCGAGGCGCCGCCGTAGACGGCAAGGACGCGCATACCGCAGTGCTTGGCAATGGGTGCCAACACTTCGGCCACCTGCAGGGCCAGCTCGCGCGTGGGAACGAGGACCAGGCCGTGGGGCTTGCGCGGCGCGGCATTGCGGTCGATGCGGGCGAGGGTGGGAATGCCGAAGGCGAGGGTCTTGCCGCTGCCGGTGCGGGCACGACCACAAACGTCGTGGCCTTTCAAAGCGACGGGAATCGCCTCGGTCTGAATGGCGAAGGGTGCGCTGAACCCCGCGGCCGCAAGACCGGCATCGATGTCGTCGGGCACGCCGAGGTCGGCGAACGCGGTGGGGGTTGTGCTTGACACTTCGTCAAAGGCTAACGGCGCGGGGGCTCGAAATACTGACTGACGACTCAGTTAGTAGACATTGCCGGCGGTGCGTCGTTATGGTTCACGCGCTTGAACTGCACCGCACGTGTGCACCGCTAGGGAGAGCGCCACGTATCCGCCCCTTCTTCACCGCGTGTGATGGGAACAAGGAGGTAATCCGTGTCCGTCCATAACGGCACCCACCAAGAGGCCACGACACTCGTCGGGCTTGCACTGTCCGGTCTTCATATCGCCACGGCGGTGAAAGGCATCGCATACGACTGGCAGCAGTTCGTCTTTCCGCAGCACGTGGATTTTGACGCCGAGCTGGCGGCTCTTCTCGCGGTCGAGGCTGCGAAGTGACGCGCCCCGGGAGGGTTCTCTTCCTCGGTTGCGGATCGGTGACACAAGCGGCGCTGCCGCTGTTGATCCGCGACGTCAAGGTTGACCCGAAAACCATCACCGTCATCGACTTCGTCGACAATCGCCACCGCGTGGCCGACTCAATTGCCGCGGGTGTCACATACAAGACCCTGCAGATCACGCCCGAAAACATGGGCCAGGTCTTGGGCGACCACGTGTCGGCGGGCGACATGTTGTTCGACCTCGCGTGGAACATCGATGCACCAACGATCATCGGATGGTGTCACGACCACGGGGTTCGCTACCTCAACACCTCGGTCGAATTGTGGAATCCGTACGAAGATCTCGCATCGACTCCCCCACTTGATCGCACGTTGTACGTTCGCCACCAGTCGCTGGCGGCAATGGTGCGCGGATGGGGCGGCAATTCCGGACCAACGGCGGTGGTTGAACACGGTGCGAACCCTGGTTTGGTGTCCCACTTCGTCAAGCAGGCTCTTGTCGAGATTGCCACGCGACTGTTGAGCGATGGCCGAGCCGGCGCACTGAAGGCGAAGATCGAACTGGCTCTTGCGGAATCACAGTTCAACAACCTTGCAATGCTCACGGGCACGAAGGTCATTCACATTGCCGAACGAGACACTCAGACCAGTCTCGTTCCGAAGGCGCCGAATGAGTTCGTAAACACCTGGAGCGTCGAGGGCTTCTACGAAGAAGGAATCGCGCCGGCCGAGCTCGGCTGGGGAACACACGAAAAGAAGTTGCCGCGCAACGCCCACCAACACACGAAGAACGGCCCACGCAACCAGATCTGCATCGCCAAACCGGGCATGGAGGTGCTCGTGCGCAGTCGCGTGCCGTCATCAGAGATCCACGGCATGGTGATTCGCCACGGCGAGGCCTACACGATGTGCGAACACCTGACGGTGTACGACGAGAAGTGCGAAGCCGTGTACCGGCCGACCGTCCACTACGCGTACTGCCCCACCGATGCCGCAATCATGAGCGTGCAGGAACTTCGCTGGCGCAACTGGGAGATGCAGCCCAAGCAACGAATCCTGAACGACGAGATCGACCACGGCAAGGATGAACTCGGCGTGCTCCTGATGGGACACCCGTACAAGTCGTGGTGGTTCGGGTCGTGCCTGTCGATCGAAGAGGCCCGCGCGATCCTTCCGCACCAAAGCGCAACCACGTTGCAGGTGGCCTGCTCGGTGATTGCAGCGGCGCAGTGGATGTTCGACGAGCCCGAACGTGGGTTGTGCGTTCCCGACGACCTTCCCTACGACCGCATCCTGAAAATGGCGACGCCGTACCTCGGCACCATGTTCTCGGGCGCCATCGACTGGGACCCGCTTTCGACTCGCAAGCCTCTGTTCCCACACGTCAGCGACGAAGGGGCAGAACTCGACCACAGCGATCCGTGGCAGTTCTGCAATTTCCTGGTGTAGCCCCGGTTTGAGTCGGGCCACCCCGGTTCCGGCGCGATCAGAAAATTTTTCCCAACTCCACGGAGAGCGCGACACCTAACCTCGGGCGCAAGCCATGAGACGTCCCCACAACACCCCTTTTGCATCGATCGTGGCGGTGGTCGTTCTGTCGGCCGCCGTCGGCGCGGCATGCGGCGAGGATGGCGGGGGTTCACGACTCATCAGGGTTCCCGCCGATGCGCCGACGATCACGGCCGCGCTTGAACGCGCGAAGTCGGGCACCACCATCGAGATCGCCGCGGGTACCTACAACGAGGCATTGGACGTCACCGTTGACCGCGTCACAATTCGGGGCGAAGACCGAAACGCGGTGATTCTCGACGGCGAACATCGCCTGACGAACGGCGTGTCGGTCGCGTCGAACGACGTCGCCGTCGAGAACCTGACTGTTCGCAACTACCTGCAAAACGGCATTGTCTTCAATGGTGTATCGGCCGCGACCGACGACGGCCGCGCAGGTGCGGGCGTCACGTACGGAACCGGTGACGCGGTACTGACCGGGTACCGCGTCAGCTATGTCACGACGTACAACAACGGCCTGTACGGCATCTACGCCTTTGCCTCGCGGGACGGGTTGATCGAGCACTCATGGGCATCGGGGCATCCTGATTCCGGCCTCTACGTTGGCCAATGCCGGCCCTGCAACGTCGTCATCATCGACTCGATCGCCGAGCGCAATGCAATCGGCTACTACGGAACAAACGCATCGGGCGGTGTCGTCGTCGCGCGCTCCACGTTCAACAACAACCGCCTGGGCATGGCACCGAACTCACAGGACATGGAAAAGTTGGCACCCCAGGCCGAGGCGACCATCGTCGGCAACGTGGTCGCCAACAACGACAACCCCGGTGCCCCGGCGATACCCGAGGGTTTCTTCGGCAGTGGAATCGCCGTGGGCGGCGGTACGAAGAACACAATTCTCCGCAACCTCGTGACGGGGAACGACCGTGCAGGCATCGAACTGCTCAGACTGAAGGATTACGCACCCGAGAACAACCGCATCGAAGGCAACGTGCTCGCTGACAATGGAGTCGACGTTCTCTTTGCCGTTGACGGTTCCCCGAATGCCGCCGGCAACTGCTTTGCGGCCAACCGGTTCGATTCCTCGCTACCGACAGACATCGAGACACTCATGCCCTGTGATGGCGAGGCGCTCGGATTCACGATGCCCCGGTCGCCCCGAACAACCCCGCCGCCGAAGGTCGATTACCGCAAGATTCCCCCGCCACCGGCGCAACCCACCATGCCCGAATCCGCCCTCCGCACGGTTGCGGGCGCAGGAGACGTTCCGGTGATCAACATCGACTCAATCGGTGTGCCGAAGTGACGCATCGTTTTCGCAAACTTTTCCTTGTCGCCACCCTCGCCTTCACGGCGAGCAGCTGCGGCGAAGAGGCTCCACAGAGCCCGCAGCCTCTGTCGCGCGTGCAGTCCGAACGGCTTGCCCAAGCGGCGTTCTTGAACATGCAATCGGGGGGCGCGCGATTCGAGGCGAATTCGGCCTTCTTGGGTGTCGGCGACAACGTTGCACTCACCTTGGTCGGCGAGGTCGATTGGACGAACCACGTTGGCCGGGCCGTTGTGCGCGGAGGAGGACCCGACGCAGGCCTCACGGAGGTCTATTGGGAAGAATCGTTCGTTCTCGAGCGTCGACCCGCGATGGATCAAATCGTCGCGTCACGCGGTGGGCCGGCAACCCCGTGGATCATGAGGCAGCCCGAGCCAAGTGTGCGGCAGCTCGACCGAATGCTCGCCATCATCGTCGGACTTGCCGCGGAACAACCTGACAACGCCGTTCTTCTCCAACAGGACGAGACCAACGTCTTTGTCAGGCAAGACGAACTGCGCGGCGCCTCCGTCGAGGTGTTGCGATTCGGCGAGCGGAACCTCTACTGGCTCGATGCCGATGACGGAACGATGCTCCGCTTCGAGGGCAACTCGGCCGGCGGGAACGCACCGACCATCGTCGACTTCTTGGAGCGGAGTCGCGTCGACATTCCTCGCCCGACGACTACCGATGTCATCAGCCGCGAATCGATCGCCGAGATCTACGACGCGTTCACCGGGAGTTGAGTTGCGCACGACGCGATTGGTTCTGCTCGTTACCGTCTTCGTCCTGTCGTCATGCGGTCACTCTGCGCACGGAGCCGGCAGCCCGAACGACAACGATCGTCGGTTCATCGCCGCAATGATTCCGCACCACGAACTGGGCATTCGCATGATCGACGATGCAACTCCGCGAGTCGATGATGTCCGTCTGCGGCGGATGATCTTCAAGATGTCGGCTTACCACGATGCCGACATGCACTCGATGGAGCACCTTCTTGGCGAATGGCGGGTCGACCCGATGGCACGCTTTCCGGGCTGGGTCGGGCCCGATGCGCTCGCGGCTTTGTCGTCACTGTCAGGGCGCGCATACGACGTGGGCTGGCTGGCACTGATGATCGAACACCATCTCGGAGCCGTCGCGCTTGCGAAGAACCAGGTAGCGACGGGTGGGGTCGACGACCTGCGGTCACTTGCCCGACGAATCGAAACGACCCAGCGCGCGGAGATCGACTCGATGACGGAACTACGCAGGCTTCTCTGCGCAGATGAGCCGGCAACACCGGGTTGCGAGGGCATTGCGGGACCCGAGGAGCGGGGATAGCATTGCTTTCAGTGAAGAAGTCCCTGAGCCTCCTCCTTACGTAACGGCGACAGCCGCATATCGCTGTCGCCGATCCTCCTGCGCCCGAAAGGCCAGGGGGATTTTTTGTTTCTCCGAACGACCACCAAACAACGGATACCCGAAAGAAAGCCGAACCCATGCCACCAGCAAACGTGACCCCGAAGCAGATGGCCTTCGAGAAGTACAAGCCGTTCGTACCCGTGGTGCTGAAGGATCGCACGTGGCCGAACCGCACCATCGACAAGGCCCCGCTGTGGTGTTCGGTCGACCTTCGTGACGGCAATCAGGCCCTCATCGATCCAATGGACCCCGAGCGCAAGCGGCGCATGTTCGTGGAACTCGTGAAGATGGGCTTCAAGGAGATCGAGGTCGGATTCCCCTCGGCAAGTCAGCCCGACTTTGACTTCGTGCGGATGCTGATCGAGGAAGACATGATCCCCGACGACGTGACGATCCAGGTGTTGGTGCAAAGTCGACCCGAACTGATCGAGCGCACGTACGAATGCATCGCCGGTGCACCACGTGCGATCGTTCACTTTTACAACTCCACCAATCCCCTGCAGCGCCGCGTCGTGTTCGGTTTGGAAAAAGAGGGCATCATCGACATCGCCGTGAATGCGGCGAAGCTGTGCAAAAAGTTGGAAGAAACGGTTCCCGCAACCAAGGTCCGCTACGAATACTCGCCCGAGTCGTTCACATTGACTGAACCCGAGTTCGCAATCGAAATCTGCGAGGCGGTGATGGAAGTCATCGAGCCGACTCCCGAGAACCCGATCATCTTGAACCTGCCCGCGACGGTCGAGTGCTACTCCCCCAACGTGTACGGAGACGTCATCGAGTGGTTCGGCCGCACAATCAAGAACCGTTCGTCGGTTGTCTTGTCACTGCACCCGCACAACGACCGTGGCTGCGCTGTCGCTGCGGCCGAATTCGGTGTCATGGCCGGAGCCGACCGTGTCGAAGGGACCTTGTTCGGCAACGGCGAGCGCACCGGAAACGTCGACGTCGTGAACCTGGCCATGAACCTGTTCATGAACGGCGTCGACCCCGAACTCGACATCACCGACATCGATGCGCTGCGCCGTGTTGCCGAGTACTGCAACCGCCTACCCGTGCACCCGCGCCACCCGTACGTGGGCGATCTCGTCTACACCGCGTTCTCGGGCAGCCACCAAGATGCCATCAAGAAGGGTTTCGAAGCACTGCCGGCCGACTACGACGAGTGGGGCGTTCCGTACCTTCCAATCGACCCGAAGCACGTCGGTCGTTCATACGAAGCCGTGATTCGCGTGAACAGCCAGTCGGGCAAGGGCGGCGTGGCCTACATCATGAAGACCGAGCACGGCTTCGACCTGCCACGACGTCTCCAAATCGAGTTCTCGAAGACAATCCAACACATCACCGAGGACTCAGGCACCGAAATCTCGCCCGTCATCATGTGGGACGCCTTTCAGACGGAGTACCTGCCGGCGGCACCGATGATGCACCTCGACAGCCACGAACTGAAGAGCGATTCGACCGGCGCCACAACCATCACCGCACAAATCACGGTTCACGGCGCACGCCAGACGGTCATCGGTCAGGGGAACGGCCCGATCGATGCTTTCGTCCAGGGCCTCCGGAGCGGGCTCGGGATCGACATCGACGTCCTCGACTACACCGAACACGCCCTTGGAGCCGGCGCCGACGCCACGGCCGTGGCCTACGTGGAAAGCACCACTTCGACGGGCTCGGTGAAGTGGGGCGTCGGCAAGGACCCCAACATCATCACCGCTTCGCTTCGTGCCGTCCTTGCGGCCGCCGAGCGTCAGGGCAAGTAGTCTCATCTCATGCGCGTAGTTGTTGACTTCGACGTGTGCGCCTCGACAGGCGCATGCACACAGGTGGCTCCCGAGATTTTCGAAATCCGATCGGATGGATTTCTCTACATCCTCGTCGAGGAGCCCACGGGCGACCTCGAGGCCAAGGCACGTGAGGCAGCAGAGCTCTGCCCCACTGCGGCCATTTCGATCGAAGAGTGAGTTTTCTCGGAAAACTTGAACTCCGGTGGAATGCCACCGGTTCGATGCTGTGCGTTGGGCTCGACCCCGACGTCTCCCGTGTTCCCGGATCCATGGCCGGTCGGGTCGAAGCGATTGCCGACTTCTGCATCGCAATCGTCGACGCGACTGCTCCGCATGTCTGCGCCTTCAAGCCACAGATCGCCTACTTCGCAGCGGTAGGCGCCGAGACTCAACTCGAGCGTGTGTGCGCACACATCAGGTCGACACACCCTGAGATACCGCTCATCCTCGATGCCAAACGTGGCGACATCGGCGACACAGCCAAACTGTATGCCCGCGAGGCGTTCGAACGCTACGGCGCCGATGCCGTGACGGTGAGCCCGTACCTCGGCACAGACTCGCTCGAACCCTTCTTTTCGACACCCGGTCGCGGTGTCATCGTGTTGTGCCGCACGTCGAACACCGGTAGCGGCACCTTTCAATCACAGCTGATCGATGGTCGCCCGCTGTACGAGCACGTTGCGCAACGAGCTGCCGACGAGTGGTCGAAGATGGGCGAGGTTGGACTGGTCGTCGGTGCCACCTACCCCGACGAACTTGCTCGTGTGCGCGCCATCGTCGGTGACATGCCGTTGTTGGTGCCGGGCGTCGGCGCCCAAGGCGGTGACGCCGAGGCGGTGCTGCGCGTCGGCCGCGCCTCGAACGGCTTTGGTCTCGTCATCAATTCGTCGCGCGCGGTGCTGTACGCGTCGTCGGGCGACGACTTTGCTGCCGCGGCGGCCGAAGCAGCCCGCACCACCCTCCCCTAAAAGGGTTCTCGGCGCACTGACGTGCACATTCGGACAAGTTTTGCGCCGAGATCCAGACAGCAGATAGTTCTCGGCGCGAAAAGGCGCAAAAGGTGCACTTCAGCGCGCCGAGAAGCCTGGGGGTTAGGCGTGGAGGACTGCGACGTTCAAGATGCCGGGCGCCGCACGGAGCTGTTCGACAACCTCGTCGGGCACTTCGGTTGTCGGCGCAATCACCATGAGCGCGGTGCCGGGCTTCAGGGCCTTGCCCACGTCCATGTCGGCGATGTTCACGTTGTGGTTGCCGAGAAGAGTGCCGACAACACCGATGACCCCAGGGCGGTCGTCATTCGAGACGACGAGCATGTTGTCGGCGGGTGGCACGTCGGTGATGTGATCGTCGACGAGCACCAGGCGCGCCTCGCGTCGCGGACCGACCAGCGTCGCCGCGATGCTGTGACCATCGGCGCGCAGAGTCACCAGGTTCACGTAGTCGGCGTTGGTCGACGTGGACGAATTGTTCTCTCGCACTTCGCACCCGGCACCGGCCGCGATTTGCGGACCGTTCACGTAGGTGACCTGCTCGTTGGTGAGCGACCCGAAGAAGCCCTTCAGTGCACTGAGCGTGAGGATCCGCGTGTCGTAGCCGCCGATTTCACCCGTCGCGCCGATCTCGAGCGACTTCGGCACACCGCCGACAAGGGTCGCAAAGAGACGTCCGAGTCTTTCGGCAAGGGGCAAGAACGGCTTCAGTGTTTCGTTCGCGTCGGCCGCGTTCACGTTCACTGCGAAGGGAACGAAATCTCCGGCAAGGGCGAGTTGCACCATGTCGGCGATGACATCGCCCGCCTTGTCCTGGGCTTCACGCGTGGACGCACCGAGATGTGGTGTCACGACGACGTTCGGCAATGTGAAGAGCGGTGAGTCGGTGGTTGGTTCCTTGGCGAACACGTCGAGCGCCGCCCCGGCGATGACACCGTCCTTCAGCGCGTCGTAGAGCGCGGCCTCGTCGATGATGCCCCCGCGCGCCACGTTGATGACGCGCAATTCACGCTTTGCCTTCAGGAACATTTCCCGGCCGATGAGCCCAACGGTCTCTTTCGTCTTCGGGAGGTGCACCGTGAGAAAGTCGGACTCGGCAACCACTTGGTCGAGCGGCAGGAGTTCGACGTTCATCTGACGAGCTCTGTCGGCCGAGATGTACGGGTCGAATGCGACGATACGCATGCCGAAGGCAGCCGCGCGCTGGGCAACGAGCTTGCCGATGCGCCCGAGACCGACGATGCCGAGTGTCTTGTCGAGAAGTTCGACACCTTCCCATTTGCTGCGCTCCCAGCGACCCTGAACCAAGGCGGCATGGGCCTGGGGCACGTTGCGGGCGATGGAGAGTAGGAGAGCCATGGTCTGTTCTGCGGCCGATGCGATGTTCGACTCGGGCGCGTTGCACACCATGACGCCACGCTTCGTTGCGGTGTCGACGTCGAGGTTGTCGAGGCCAACGCCGGCACGGCCGACGACGACGAGGTCGGAACCTGCGGCCAGAACCTCGGCATTCACGTCGGTGGCCGAACGCACGATGAGCGCATGCGCGCCCTTGATTGCCGACAGCAACGCGGCGTGGTCGAGACCAAGCCGAATGTCGACCTCGTGGCCGGCCTGACGCAGGCGGTCGAGGCCCCCGTCGGCGATTTCTTCGGTCACGAGAATGCGCGCCATAGGGCTCCAAGTCTGCCCCCGAGGCTGGTCCGCGCCACAATCCTTTGCGGAATGTAAAGGCGTCAATGGTCACGCCCTAGCGTGGGGTCGTGAACCTGAGCGCCCTGCCGCCGGTCGAGATCGGCGACATCGCGGGAACCGTCCGATTCCACCGTCGTGAAGTCGAGCTCGTGCGTCGGGTCATTGCGACCCACGGCACCCACGTTTCGCGTCGGGTGCTTTTCGTCGAGTTCGTGACCGCCGACGGCGTGCGCGGCTGGGCCGAGTGCGGCGCACCCGATGACTCGGGCTACACCGGCGAAACTGCCGACGCGGCCGCAGCGTTTCTCGCGGGCATCGCGCCGGGCGTCATCGCAGGGCGTCGATCGCTGACCGCAGCCTCGGTGCGGGCCTTGGTCGCTGCGATCGACCCCGATGCCTCTTCGCGCCACCCGATGGCCGTGACTGCTCTTGAAACAGCCGTGCTCGATGCTCAGCTGCGCGCCACGAACACCGCGTTCGAATCGTTGTTCGGCGCGCCGCCGAAGCGCGCGGCATTGGCCGGTGCCACGCTCGGCAACCAGGGCATCGACGATTCCGCGGCGGCGGCGATCGATGCCGTTGTCGCCGATGCACTCGAAGCCGTCGCGCACGGCTATCCACGCCTGAAGTTGAAGATCGGCCCCGGGCTGCACACCACCGACATCGTGCGCGAGCTACGGGCCGTGCTGGACGACGGCGTGGTGTTGCTGGGTGACGCGAACGGGGCGTACCAACCCGATGATGTCGCCCACGTGGCGTCGCTCGGCGAGTTGGGTCTCGACTTTGTCGAACAGCCATTTCCCGCGCACGACACGCAATCACACCAGGCACTCGTTGCCACGGGGACGATTCGCGTCGCCCTGGACGAAGGTGTGAACGGTGCCACCGACGCCCTCGATGCGCTGGTGAACCACGAGTGCACCGACATCACGTTGAAGCCCGCGCGCTTCGGTTTCATTGCATGCGTCGACGTGCTGAACCGCGCCGCTGAGCACGGCGCCGGGGCGTGGATCGGCGGCATGTTCGACACCGGAGTCGCCCGCTGGGCCAACGTGCGTCTCGCCGCCCATCCCGCCGTCACGCTGGCGTCGGACATCGGGTCGTCGTCGCGTTATTGGGCAACCGACCTCACCGAGCCTGTCGTGGCCGACGCAGGTTTGGTGACCGTGCCCGGAACACGTAGTCCCGGCCTCTCCGGCGTTCCCCTCGACGCCTGAGTGTGGGTAGGTTGATTGCATGTCGCATCAGTTCCTGTCAGAAGAGTGGATGGCCGCAGCCCGAGCAATTCGCGAGAAGTACAAGGACGAGGCGCCGATGATCACCTTCAGTATCAAGATCAACCAGGTTGTCACCGATGTGCCGTTCGGCGACGGAACCGTGAAGAGCTTCATGGACACGAGTTCGGGCGAGATGGTGATGGATCTCGGCGAGTTGTCCGACGCCGACGCAACCGTCACCACCGACTACGCAACCGCGAAGGCGATCTTCGTTCACCAAGACCAGGCCGCAGGAATGCAGGCATTCATGTCGGGCAAAATCAAGGTCGTCGGCGACATGATGAAGGTGATGGGAATGCAAACAGCGATTCCGCAGACCGACATCACGAAGGTCGTCGCCGAGGAAATCAAGAGCATCACCGCCGAGTGAGCTAGCGGCGCAGCGGCTTCACCTGCAGCGCAGCCAACAGTCCGAGAAAAGCCGCGAAAGCGCCGACCCACAGGGCGTACCCGTAGCTTTCGACCACACCACGCGAGAGAGTCGACTCGTGCACCATGGTCATCACGGTGGTTCCCGTGACCGCGCCAAGCTGCGACATCAACTGCTGGAATGCGGCAGCCGTGCCGATGTCCTCGGGGTCGACCGCACTCGACAGCAGGCCCGTGAGAGCCGGACCAGCGACCCCGAGGCCGATGCCCGTCAACGCAAGACCGACGACGATCACGAGGTCGGATGAGCCGACGCCTACGGAACTGAGGACGAACATCGAGATGATGGTGGATGTCGCACCAATGGCCCCGCTTGAGCGCTCGCCAATTCGCAACGTGATGATGCTGGCGATCGCAGCAACCACCGAGAACGTGAGCGGTCGCGCGATGATCAACCAACCGATGTGCGATGTCGAGTAATCGAGCCCCTTTTCCAACAGCTGTGGAACGGCGAAGAAACCACCCATGTACGCGAAGTTGATGAGCGCCTGACTGAGCGTGGGGTACACGACGTTACGGGTACGCAACCAGCGCATCGGCAACAGCGGCGCCTCGGCAGTTCGTTCGACACGGAAAAAGAACCACAGGCCGGACGCGCCCACAATGAGAAGGGCGAGCACCGGCGCACTTCCCCACCCCCACGAATGTCCGCGATTGATGGCGAGGAGCAACGAGGTCGCACCGACACCGAGAATGGCCGAGCCCCGCAGGTCGAACTTCACGTTGGTCTGGCGATCGGTTTCGGGAAGCAGGCGCCAAGCGAGCAACAAGGCGACCGCAAGCAACGGAGCCTGCACGACGAAGATGACCCGCCAGCCGACCGATTCGACGATCGGAGCCCCGATGACGACACCGAGAACCGGTGCACCTGCAGTAGTGAAGCTCCAGTAACCGAGCGGTCGCACACGTTCTTCCGGTTCGAACATTCGGTTGATGAAGGCCATTGCGGCGGGGCCGGTGGCCGAGCCCGCGGTGGCCGAGAGCGTGCGAAACAAGATCATCGTCGTCGCGTTCCAGGCCACGGCCGTGAGTGCGGCGAAAATTGACGCACCGAGCAGGCCGAGAAGAAACAGACGCTTGTGTCCCCACAAGTCACCCGCTTTGCCGAAGGCGGGGCCGACGACTCCGAATGCAAGCATCGGGCCGGTGAGTGCCCAATTGATTGTGGATGTGTCTGAGTTCAGGTCGGTCGCGACGGTGTCGAGCGAGACAACGAGAATGGTGATCGTTGCACTGACGGCGAAGAGACCCGAGAGAACGACGATCAATGTCGCCCATGCGCGATTGAGGCCGATGCGCTTGGCAACCTTGCGAACGAATCGCTTGCCACGCACCACCTGCCACGGCAGGACGCCTACTTCATCGACACCGGGGCCCTGCTCGTGCACGGCGAAGGCTCATGCACCGTAGAACTCGAGGTCGATGGTGGCGCCCATCGCAACCTCGTCACCGCTTTTCACCTCGACGCCCGCGATGAACATTTTCTTCAGACGGTGCGTCGCGGCCTTGCCCGTGACATTGCCGATGACGAAACCCGCCTCGGTGAGACGCTTCTCCACCGTCGCCTTGTACTCCATCTGCACGTACGGGATGGTGGTGAGTTCCTTACCCTTCGAGACCCAGTAACTGACACTGCCTCCGCGCGGCACGCTTTCGCCGGCTGCCGGAACCTGGCCACCAACCTTGCCCGGATCGGCGTCACCAATGTCGTCGGCGAGTTTCGTCACCGTGAGACCCAGTTCGACGATCTTCGCCTCGGCTTCGGCCGGGTCGAGGCCAATGAGGTTCGGGACGACGCGCGGGGCCGGACCGTCGGAGACGGTCAGGGTGATGGTGGTGCCTTTCACCACCTGATCGCCGACCGACGCGGACGGCTGCTCTGCCACCGCCCACTTGAGGACCGTACCCGCAGGGCTGTTTTCGTCGTTGATTTTGGCGGAAACGACCACCAGTCCGAGTTCCTCGATGCGGCGCGTGGCTTCGTCGATGGTCTTTCCGCTGAAGTCCTCGAGCGTCGAGAACGTGGGGCCTTGGGAGACGACGATCGTCAGCGACTTGCCCTCTTGCAGCATGCGTCCGTCGCTTGGATCGGTGGAGATGATCTGGCCGGTTTCGACAACATCGCTTCGACCTTCTTGAACGACGACCTTCCAATCGAAGTTCACAATGAGGTTCTCGGCTTCTCCCTGCGTGAGACCGACGAGCACGGGAACCTGGTAACTGTCCTTCTTCAACAAGAAGTAGCCGGCGACCGCACCACCGACAACGGCAAGCGCGGCGATGACGGCAACGACCTTGCGTCCGCGCAAACGTGACACGCGTGCCGCCGCGATTTCACCGGTCGGGTCGTCGAGTTCACCGGACTGCGTGCGACCCTGCGCCGAACTTGCAGGATCCTTGTCTTTGTCGATTGCCGTGTGCGCAGGTCGCGCGATCTCTCCCGTGGGATCGCCCGCATCACCGTGATCGATGACGCTGACCGGCGGCATCGGGATGAGCAGTTCATCGACACCAACGACGTCGATGGGTGTCGGTGGTGGAACCCGCTTCGCAACGCCAACCAACGCCTCGCCGAATTCACGCGCAGAAAACCGACTGTCGACATCGGGACGCGCCGCTCGTTCGAGAACACTCGCGAGCGCACCGAGGTCGGCGTTCACGGGCAACAACTTGTCGACCCGGTTCGAGAGAGCAACCGTCACAGAATCGGCATTGAACGGAACCTCACCCGTGACCGCCTCGACGAGGGCGAGCGCGAGGGAATAGACGTCGGATCCGGGGCTCGGCGGGAAACCCTGCCCCACTTCAGGGGCGGCGTAGCGAGCCCGTTCGATGTCGGCTTCCCCAATGTTTTCAGGGGCCAGAGTGTCGAGACCACCCAACCGGGCACGGCGGTTGGCGTCGAAGACGATGTTGGCCGGGCGGATGTCGCCGTGGGTCCAGCCGGCCCCGTGGACAGCGTTGAGGGCCCGGCAGATGTCGAGTCCCACGACGAGCGCCTGGGACGGCGTGAGCCGCCGACCGCGGTCGAGCATCTCGCGGAGGCTTCCGCCCGGCAGTTGTCCGAGGACGGTGTAGATGCAGCGCACACCGTTGAGATCTGTGTCACCCCAATCGGAGATCGGAGCGAGCGCGGGATGCCGCGTCGACAAGACGAGCTGCAGATGATGTTGGATGGCGCGACGTGCGTCACCCGTGGTGCGACGGTTCGACGATCGCGGATCGACGAGGTCGTTCAGTGGAGTGAGTCGAACGCGCACCGCGACGTTGGTGCGAATGTCGAGGGCGTCGAACATTCCACGCGGTTCGTCGCTTGCGCCGAGTCCGAGCCGCGTCGTGAGGCGGTAGCGGCCGGCAAGCACGTAGCCGATCAGGTCGCGCTGCGTATCCATAGGGGCAGAAAGAAACTAGTCGCCGGTGGGGCATTTTCCGCCCCAACCCGTCAGAATGAGTACGTGAAAACACGGAAAAAAATCAACAAGTCGGCACTTTTTGCCAGCTTTGGCGTTTCCGTGGGCCTCATTCTCATCGTTCTCGGACTCAACTCGGCCACCACCGGGCGCGACGCGCTCAACCTGCCAGACGAGATCGAGAACATGTCGCCGGCGAACAACGAGAAGGTTCTGCGACAGTCAGAGATACGAATCGACTTCATCGAGGGTTACCAAGGTGCGCTCGTCGTCAACGGCATCGAGATTCCAACGACACGACTCGACGAGCTTCAAGCCGGTGGCAAGCAACCGAAACCCGGCGAACAAGTCGACCTTCCCCCGACTGCCATCTACGACCCCGGCAACTTCACTCTCACGTTTCTGCCACAAGAAGGTGCACCGGTCGAACGACTCGAACAGGGCAAGCACAATGCACGTGTCTTTTTCTGGAAGATCACCGAGACACGTGACAAGGCCCAGTCGTACACCTGGGAATTCACCGTCGACTGACGATCGCCCCGGGTTCAGGTCGGTAGTTCGCCGGTTTCCAGCAGGACCCGGAACCCTGCCTCGTCGAGGACCGGAACCCCCAAAACTTCGGCTTTTGTGAGCTTTGAGGCCCCTGGGTCGGCCCCCACCACGACTGCAAAGGTCTTCGCCGACACGCTGCCGGGACTCTTGCCCCCGCGCTGTTTGATGGCGGTCTCGGCATCGTCGCGTGAGAAGCCGTCGAGGGTCCCGGTGACGACGACGGCCTTGCCCGCGAGTACCTGGGGAAGCGTCGTGCGTTCGACATTGCCGAAGTCGACACCCGCGTCGCGAAGCTTGTCGATGAGTCGCTTGTTCGCGGGTTTGTCGAACCACGAACGAATGGAGGCCGCGATGACACCACCGACGCCGTCGATGGATGCGAGATCGTCGACCGAGGCAGATGCGATGGCGTCGACTGTGCCGAATGCGAGGGACAGCGATTCGGAAGCAGCCGGACCGAGGTGCTTCACGCCGAGAGCGGTGAGCAACTTCGGCAGCGGCCGATGACGTGAGGCGTCGATGCCGGCGAGCAACTTCTGTGCACTGATCTTCCCGAAGCCCTCGATTTGCAGAAGCTGTTCTTCGGTGAGCGTGTAGATGTCGCCTGCGTCTTCGACGAACCCGGCATCGGACAACGCGAACACCGTTCGTTCACCCAGCCCTTCGATGTCCATGCCACCGCGTGATGCGAAGTAAATGATGCGCTGGTCGCGTTGGTACGGACACGACGGTTCGACGCAACGCGTATCGGCTTCACCCTCGACCTGGACAAGCTCGGTTGCGAGCGGACACGGACACGTGTCGGGAAAGACCCACGGCTTGCAGTTCTTCGGTCGCTTGGCGAGCACGGGCCCAACAACCTCGGGGATGACGTCTCCGGCTTTCCTCACGACGACCGTGTCCCCGGGGCGAACGTCCTTGACGGCCACCTGGGCACGGTTGTGCAGGGTCGCCATGCCGACGGTGGAACCGCCCACAAAAACGGGCTCGAGGACCGCAAATGGCGTGACCCGGCCGGTGCGACCCACCGAAATCTGGATGTCACGCAGCAGCGTGGTGCGCTCTTCGGGTGGGAACTTGAAGGCGATGGCCCAGCGAGGAGCACGACTGGTGAACCCCAGCAACTCGCGCTGCGACAACGAATCGACCTTCACCACGGCGCCATCGATTTCGTAGCCGAGGGTGTCACGCTGATCGCGCCAGCGGTGACAGAACTCGACCACCTCGGCGAAGCCGTCGACGCAAACGATTGCAGGGTTGACCGGGAAACCAAGCGAGGCCAAGTAGTCGAGCGTGTCCTTGTGCGAGTCGAACTGTGGAACGCCACGCGTGTCGCCCACCTGATACGCCCAGAACGACAGTTCTCGTTGCGCGGTGACCGCGGGGTTCTTCTGTCGCAGCGAACCGGCGCCCGCGTTGCGCGGATTGGCGGGAACGGGTTCGGGCTTGCGGCCCGCCGCGACGCGCTCGGCGTTTTCGGTTTCCTTCGCGGCGCGGAGTTTTTCGAAAGCTGCGATTGGCATGTACACCTCGCCGCGCACCTCGAGAACTTCGGGAACCTCGCCCTTTTTCACGATGAGCTTCTTCGGCACCGCGGCGATGGTGGCGATGTTGGCGGTGACGTCTTCGCCCACCCGACCGTCGCCACGGGTCGCAGCCTGAACCAGTTCGCCGTTCTCGTAACGAATGCTGATGGCGAGTCCGTCGATCTTCAACTCGCAGACGTAGCGCGCCGATGCGCCGTCGATGCTCTTGGCGACGCGTTCACCCCACGCGCGAAGTTCGTCCTCGTCCATCGCGTTGTCGAGGCTGGTCATCGGAATGGCATGGGTGACGGGTGCGAAGGTTGTGACGGCCGCACCACCCACGGTTTGGGTGGGAGACTCCCCGCTGAAGAGGTCGGGGTTGGCGGCCTCGAGACCCGCCAGTTCACGAACGAGGTCGTCGTAGTCGGCGTCGCTGATCTCGGGCGCGTCGTGGCCGTAGTAAGCCTGGTTGTGGTGCGTTATCAGGTCTCGGAGCTCGGCGATACGCGCTGCTTCGGGGGCGCCCTGTGCGGATTTCTTCTTCTTCGACGCCACGGGTTTCACCGTACCAATCGGGTAGAACATTGACGGAAATGAGTACGAGCCCCGACACACGCAGCACCCCGGTGTGGATCGTGCGCGTTGCGTGGGTTCTTCTCGCGCTCGTACCGGGTCCGCTCGGCGACGCAGTCTCCGACTCGGGTCGCACAGCCCAGGTGGTGTTCACGTCGGCTGCGTGGGCGCTGTGGGCGATCGGTGTCGCGGCGAGCGCGTGGCTGTCGCCGGCGTCTCTCACCGCGATCCGCAGCATCGCACCCGCCGTTTTGGTCGGACTCATCGTGGCGACACTCGCCCGACCAAACCTCGCCGACTCGGCCATTCTGTGGCCACTTGTCTCGGTGGCACTTGCCGTCGTGGCAACCTTCACCGCGTTCCTCCCCGACTACGCGGCCGCACACGTTCAGGCATCCGCGTACGGTGCCGAACGACGTCTCCCTCTGCGTATTCCGGTACCCCACGTCGCGCCGATGTTGTTGGTGTGGACACTGACCGCCGCTGCAGTGAGTGGCCTTCTCTTCTCGCTCGCCGGTGAGTTGTGGTTGGTGTCCGTGCCGACCGGATTGGTGGCAGCGTGTCTCGCATGGCTCGCCGCAACCCGGCTTCACCGCTTCGCGCGACGGTGGCTCGTTGTCGTCCCGGCCGGGGTCGTGGTGCACGACCACGTGCTGCTTGCCGAAACGTTCATGGTGAAGGCACCGTCGGTGACATCGGTTCGCGTCGCCGATTCACCGGGCGAAGCCCTTGATTTGTCGGGGGTCGCGCGCGGCGCGTTGGTTGTCGTGTCGCTACGCGAGGCCGAGAACCTCGCGTTGAGTCCGTACCTCGCGCGAATGCTCGGCACGCTCGATGCCGTGCACGTGCGCGGCTATGCCGTGGCGCCGACCCTGACGGGCCAGGCACTTGCCGCACTGACCAAACCACCGGCAACCACATAACTGTCGGTTTCGTCGTACAGAACCGCGCTTTGGCCGGGCGCTATGCGTCGGTGGGGCGTATCGAGTGTCACCTGTACGCGGTCATCGCCAACGAGGTCGACGGTGCACGGCAATGACTTGCCGTGTGCGCTGCACTGCACGCGGTACCGACCCGGTTCGGGTGTACCACCCGCCCACACCATCGAGTGCAGGGCGAGTCCCGTTCGCTGCAGTTCGGCCTCGGTACCGACAATGACCGTGCGCGAGTCGGCATCGACGTCGACGACGAACCGTTTGGCCTCGGTCTTGTAGAGACCGATCCCGCGTCGCTGACCGATGGTGACGAGTTCGACCGCATCGACCTTGCCGACTTCGTGCCCCTGGGTGTCGACGACGCGACCGGAGTGAAAGGGAATGCGGTGGCCGAGGAAAGTCTCGCGTCCGCCCGTCGTTGAGATGAAGCACACGTCCTGGCTGTCGGGCTTGGTGGCGGTGCGAAGCCCGAGATCGGCGGCGATACGACGAACCTCTGCCTTGGTCATGTGACCGACGGGAAAGAGCGTGCGCTCGAGTTCACGACCCGCGAGCATGTGGACGACGTAGGACTGGTCCTTTGCGGCGTCGCCGCCCCGGTGTACGCGCATTTCACCGTTCGCATTGCGCACGAGACGCGCGTGATGCCCCGTGACCACCGCGTCAAAACCAAGGGCGTCGGCCCGTTCAGTGAGACGAGAGAACTTGAGGCTCCGGTTGCACTCGATGCAGGGATTCGGGGTGACACCCGTGGCGTGTGCCTGAACGTAGGGGTCGACGACCTTTGCCTGGAAATCCTCGGTGAAGTTGAAGACGAGATGGTCGATGTCGAGCTGTTGGGCCACGCGGCGCGCGTCGTCGACGTCGGACACCGAACAACACCCGGTGTCGCTTTCGCCACCCCACAGCCGCATGGTCACACCCACGACGTGGTGGCCCTCGCGCTGCATCAGTGCAGCGGCGACCGACGAGTCGACTCCACCCGACATCGCCACGAGAACCTTCATGAGGAGAAGTCTAAGGACACGAAGCTACGCGCGGGCGTGGGTGCGCAATCGCGCGACGGCGGTACCGATGATGTCGGTCGCCGCGGTGATCTCGTTGCGCGTCGTGGTGCGGCCAAGGCTGAGTCGTAGCGCCCCGCGGGCCAAGCTGCGGGGAACACCCATCGCCGCCAGCACGTGTGAGGGCTCCATCGCGCCGCTGGCGCAGGCGGAGGCCGCAGAGGCACACAGGCCGGCCTCGTCGAGCAGGTACAAAAGCGCCTCGTTCTCGACACCTTCGATGCACACATGAACGATGCCTGCGACGCTGTTCGCGGCCGGAATGGTGGGTGCGACACCGCCGATGGCGGAAAGACCGGCGACAAGTTCGGTGCGGAGCAGTCGAATTCGTTCGACTTCGGCGGTGCGCTCCGCCGCCGTGGCCACCAGCGCAGCGGCGGTGGCGACGATGCCCGCGACGTTGTGCGTGCCGCTTCGACGGTCGCGTTCCTGTCCGCCGCCGAAGATGAGCGGTTCGATGTCGACGCCGTCACGTTGGAACATGACGCCGCAGCCCTTGGGGCCGCCGAACTTGTGCGACGACAACGTGAGAAGGTCGACGGCCTTTGTGATGGGAGCGAGGTCGAGCCAACACGCCGCCTGCACGGCATCGGTGTGCAACACCGCGTGTGGGGCGAGGCGGCGCACGGCGCGCGAGATGTCGTCGAGCGGCGTGATGCTGCCGACTTCGTTGTTGACCGCCATCACCGACACGACGGGAACGACACCGGCGGCGGCAAGACGCACGAGTTCCGCACCGAGCGCTTCGGCGTCGATGCACCCATTGGGATCGGTTGCGATGACCGCGCCACGAACGTGTTCGACGCAGTGCAGCACGGCGTGATGCTCGGCCGCGCTGCACACGGCCCGCGCCACAGCGCCTTTCGCCTCGAGACGGCGTACCGCGCCGAGGATCGCCGTGTTGTCACCCTCGGTGCCGCCGCCGTTGAAGACGACCTCGCCCGGCTTGCAGCCGAGCACACCCGCGACGGCGTCACGCGCCTCGTCGATTGCACGCCGTGCGTCTCGTGCAAAGCGGTGCGAACCGGAGGGATTTGCGTACACGTCGGCGAGGAACGGCTGCATCGCGGCCACTGCCTCGGGCCGCATCGGCGTGGTGGCGGCATGATCGAGATAGATCAGTTCACGATCGATGGCTGCGCCGGACATACGGGCAATCTACCGTTGCCCGAATGAACGACGATTCGCAGACGTACGGTGCGGTATTTGCCGACGTCTACGACGACTGGTATTCGAACGTGACGAACGTGGAAGACACCGTCGAGACACTCGTTCGTCTCGCCGGCGGCGGCAACCTGCTCGAGCTCGGAGTCGGTACCGGAAGGATTGCGGTGCCACTTGCCGCGCGCCTGTCGGGCCGTGCACGCATCACCGGAATCGATGAATCCCCCGAGATGCTGTCCGTGTGGCGCACAAAGCTCTCCGCGAACGCGGATGCCACGGCGCGCAGTCTGGTGATCCTCGGCGACATGTCTGCCCCCCTGCCAAGTGGTCCGCATGCAGTTGTCTTCTGCACGTTCAACACCTTCTTCAACCTCCCCACCCACGACGCACAACGTGAATGCCTGCGCCACGCCTCGTCCGTTCTCGCCCCCGGCGGCGCGATCGTTCTCGAGTTCGCCGTCTTCCCGGAGGACGATCGGGTGACTGCGGGTGAATTCGTCGACGAGCGTCGGCGTCCCGACGGAACGATTGTCATCAGCACCAGCACCATCGACCCGGGTGAACACACGGTGACCGGGCGGTTCACGGATGGTGCGGGACACCAGCGACCGTGGACGATCCGCTACGTGACACCGCGAATGCTCGACGAGATGGCGCATGACGTCGGACTGGTGGTGACCGATCGATGGGAGGACTTCGGTCGTCGACCTTTTCTTGCGACAAGTGCACGGCAGGTGTGCGTTTTGCGCCGTAGGCTGACCTCCAGATGAGCCAGTTGAGACTGAACCCTCTGACGGGCCGGTGGGTGACCCTCGTTGCCGATCGCGCCAAGCGACCAACCGACTTTGCGCCGCGTCTCGCCCAGGTCGAGGCCGACCCCAACAAGCCCTGCCCCTTCTGCCCGGGCAACGAAGAGTCGACCCCGCCGGCTCTCGAGCAGGTCGACAGCGAGGGCAAGTGGACACTCCGCGTCGTGCCGAACCTCTACCCCGCCTTCGAGGGCGATGGAAATCTCACCGTTCGCAACCTCGGCCCGGTTCACACGATGGCCGATGCCAGCGGCATTCACGAAGTGTTCGTCATCACTCCCGACCACACCGCCGGCGTCGGAACCTTCACCGACAAGGTCATCCGCGACGTGATGACCGCGCTACGCCGTCGTTTCGAGGAACACGCACGCACACCCAACGTTCGCTACACCCAGGCGTTCATCAACCACGGTCGCGAAGCCGGCGCCTCGCTCTCGCACCCTCACGGACAGATTCTCGGTCTCCCCTTCGTTCCGGGCGAAATTCTTGAAGAAGAGCGCGCGTTCGAACGGTTCAAGGGAGGTTGCATCCTCTGCGCAACCATCGACGCCGAACGAGTCGACAACAAGCTCGTGGTCCTCGAGTCCGAACACGTCGTCGCGGTCACTCCTTACTGGAGCGGCAGCCCGTACGAGCTCCTCATCATTCCGCAGTCGCACGATGCGCATCTCACCGACTCCACCGACGATGTCCTGACGGCGATCGGCATTGCCATCCGCGACTCCATCCGCATGCTGACCAACACACTCGGCGACGTCGCCTACAACCTGGTGTTCCACACCGCACCGTCGCACCATGCGGGCAACTTCCACTGGCACGTGCACCTGTGGCCGAAGCTCACCACCACGGCCGGCTTCGAAAAAGGCACCGGGGTGCTCATCAACATCGTGCCCCCCGAAGACGCCGCTTTCGAACTTCTCAGCGCGAACAGCCGCTGATGTCTCGCATCACCGTTTCAATCGACCTGCCGGCGTCGCCAGCGCGCGTCTGGGAAGTGGTCGAACCCGTCGAACGACACGTCGACTGGATGGCCGACGCCGTCGCCATTCGCTTCGAAACCGAGCAAACCCGCGGTGTGGGAACCAAGTTCCTCTGCGACACCAAGGTGGGTCCCATCAAGTTGGTCGACCACATGGAAATCACCGAATGGGAGCCGGGCGCCGTCATGGGTGTACGCCACACCGGTCTCGTCACCGGCACGGGCCGCTTCACCATCACGCCGGTGGGTGACGGTTCAACCAGCACCTTCACCTGGAGCGAAGAATTGCGCTTTCCATGGTGGCTCGGTGGTTGCTTGGGCGAAATCATCGGTGGCAACATCGTCATGAAGGCGATTTGGCGACGCAATCTCAGGAAACTGCGCGAGCTATTCCTGTAGCCGCGCACGCCAACACGATCACCAGCCACAACGGCACCCGCTTCCACACGGCAACCACCGCCACTGCCACCCCGATGGCGCGCGCATCAATCTGCAGATCGTGACCGGCCGTGAAGGTGTCCTTCACGATGAGCGCCGACAACACTGCGGCGGGAACCAGTGCGATGACGTTGCGCACGGGTGCCGGAAAGTCGCGCACTCCAACGCCGACGAGGCCCGCGGACTTGAGCAGATAGGCGCCGACCGACAAAACGACGATGAGCGTCCAGGTCATGCCGGGCCTCCGGTCGACACGACGGGCCCGGATTCCGCCGTCGGACGCAGGCCGACCAGGGCAACGAGGGCCGCGACGATGATGCCTGCTCCGATCGGAACGAACGGAGTGACGGCCAGACACACCACCGCTCCGGCAAAGCCGACACGACGCGCACGGGGCGAGACGATGAGAGGGGCGAGCATGCCGACGAAAGCCGCGGCGAACGCCACATCGAGGCCGTACTTCTCGGTGTCGATGTTGCTGCCCGCAATGGCGCCGATCAGTGTTGCGAGATTCCAAAAGACGTAGATGCTTGCGGCGGTCACCCAAAAGGCACGGCGACGACGCTGCGGAGTGTTCTGGGCAAGGGTCATGCCCGTCGTTTCGTCGATCGTGAATTGCGATGCGAACAGTCGGTACGGCAACGAGCCCGTCAAGGACGGCGCGACGGCGACCCCGTACACCGCGTTGCGCGAGGCAAGGATGAGCGCTCCCGCGATGGCGCTGACTGCACTGCCCCCCGCCGCGAGCACACTGACCGCGGAGAACTGCGAGGCGCCCGTGAAAACAAAGAGCGACATTGCCATCGCCTTCGGCACGCTTCCGCCCGCGTCGATGCACATGACACCGAACGACAGTCCGAAAGCAAAGACGGCAAACCCCAGGCCGAGAGCCGGCCCGATGATGCCGGCCCAGTCTTCAGTTGCCTTCGAAGGCGGCTTTGCCCGGCCCATTTTCGAGAAAACTCTTCACGCCGCGTTGACTGTCGTTGGTTTTGAACACCTCGACGAAGAGGTCCTTCTCACCGGCGAGGCCACCTGCGAGCGGCATGTTCAGGCCCGTGTCGACGGCTTGCTTCACGAGGGCCGACGCAACCGTCGCGCCCTTGGCGACTTCTGCTGCGAGTGCAAGGGCGCGCTCGTGCAGCGCTTCGGGTTCGACGACTTCGTCGAGCAGACCGATGCGCAGCGCCTCGTCCGACTTCACCTGGCGACCGGTCACCATGATTTCCTTGGCGCGGCTCGCACCGACGAGACGCGGCAACCGTTGCGTCCCGCCGCCACCCGGGATGATGCCGAGAAGAATCTCGGGCTGACCCAGCACGGCCTTCGTGCTGCCGATGCGGTAGTCGCATGCGAGCGCGAGTTCACAGCCACCACCCAGCGCGTACCCGCTGATCGCCGCAATGACGAAAGCGGGAATGGCGGCCACCTTGTCGAACGCACGGTGAATGGTGTCGGCGACGCGCTTTGCTTCGGCCGGTCCGCCGAACTCGGAGATGTCGGCACCCGCGGCAAAGATTCTCTCGCCACCGGTGATGACGACGGCGCCGGGTCTCGTGGCATGCAGTTCGTGGGCGATTTCCTGCAGATCGTCGAGGACGCCCTTCGACAGTGCATTCACCTTCGGGTTGTTCAGCGTGATCACCGCGACGCGGTCGTCACGCATGTCGAGATTGACGAGTCCGTTGCTCATGTGGCGACGGTAGCCGACGGGCTCAGGCGCCGACGGGGCGCAGCATCTCGTCGGCCGCGCTCCACGGGTCGGTGACGTGGCGAAGGACCTCGTCCTGCAGTTCGTCCCAGCGCTCGCCGGTGCAGATTTCGCGCGCCTTTGCCTCGAGACGGCGGGCGACGATTTCGCGCAGTTCCTCGCGCATGCGGAACGCACGACGCTCGGTCAACTGACCCGACTCTTCGGCATGGGCACGGTGCGCGAGCACGGCGTCCCACAGGTCTGAGACACCTTGGCCGGTCGATCCGACCGTTGCGACGATCGGCGGGCGCCACGCATCGTGCGAAAGATCGGAGAGGTCGAGCATCTGCTCGATGTCGCGCCGCGTTTCCTCGACACCCTTGCGGTCGGCCTTGTTGATGACGAAGACGTCGGCGATTTCCATGAGACCGGCCTTGTTCGCCTGCACCGAGTCGCCCCAGCCCGGGTTCAGCACGACGACGGTCGTGTCGGCCTTGCCCGCAATTTCAACCTCGACCTGGCCAACGCCAACGGTCTCAACGAGCACCCAGCGTCGGCCAACCGCATCGAGCAGACGGATGGCCTCGGGGGTGGCGAGCGACAGCCCACCCAGGTGACCGCGTGTTGCCATGGAACGGATGAAGACGCCCGGGTCGGTGGCGTGATCTTGCATGCGCACGCGGTCGCCCAGAATTGCGCCCCCGGTGAACGGTGATGACGGGTCGATGGCAACCACGGCAACTTCGATCTCGAGTGAGCGCAGGTGACCGATGACTGCACTGGTGAGGGTGCTCTTGCCTGCGCCGGGCGCACCGGTGAGACCCACGGTGTACGCGCTGCCCGACTTGGGATAGCTCAACCGCCCGACGGTGCGGGCATCGTCTCCACCGCGTTCGATGAGCGAGAGAAGACGGGCGAGCGATGCGCGGTCACCTGCCGTGGCCGCATCGAAGAGCTCTTTTGGGTCCCTGCTGCGAGCCGCCATCAGTCGACCGCCACCACTTCGGTGACGCCGTCGACGCGGTCGCGCATGATTCGTTCGATTCCGGCCTTCAGGGTTTGCGTCGACGCGGGGCATGTGCCGCACGCACCGATGAGAGTGACCGACACGATGCCGGTTTCCTCATTCACGTCCTTCAGGACGATGTCGCCACCGTCGGCATGGAGCGCAGGACGGATGACCTCGATGGTTTCTTCCACCTGCTGTCGCATGCGACCGGTTTGGGGAGCGCTCACGGTGTCCGACACGGGTGAAATTCAACCAGATGAACGGCTGAATTGTTGCCTTGTGGACCGCGATGGCACAGTGTTGCCTGCAATGACAGTCGACCGACTCTTTTCCCACTTGGCAAGCGGGCTGGTGGCCCACCAAGGTGGCTGGGACGAGATCCTGTGGGTGATGGTCCCGATCCTCGTGATGGTCGGGTTGTTGCAGGTTGCGGCGAAACGCGTCCGCAAGGGTGCCAACAACGAGGCGTCGAAGCCCGCGGCGTCAGACGCGGGCGATATCGGCACCGAGTGATGCCAGGCGACCCACCAGGTCGTCGTAGCCGCGGTCGATGTGATGGACGTCGCTGATGGTGGTTTCACCATCTGCCACGAGACCGGCGACGACGAGCGCGGCACCCGCGCGGATGTCGGGGGCACGCACAGGGGCCCCGGACAGCCGGGGTACTCCGCGCACGATCGCATGGTGGCCATCGGTGCGAATGTTCGCGCCGAGGCGCCGAAGTTCGTCCACGTAGCGGAACCGTCCCGGGTAGAGGTTCTCGGTCACGATGCCGACACCGTCGGCAACCGAGAGCAGGGCCACGACCAGGGGTTTGTAGTCGGTAGCCACGCCGGGGAACGGAAGCGTGACGACGTCGATCGACTTCAGTTTCTCGGGTCCGACGACGAGAACACCATTGTGTTGCGGTTCGACGGTGATGCCCATGTCGTCGAAACGGCGAAGCAGCATCTCCATGTGCTCGGGCACGGCGTGGCGCACGAGCACCTCGCCGCCGGTGATCGCCGCAGCGGCAATGTACGTGGCCGCTTGAACACGGTCGGGGACCACCGCATGCACGGCCGGTCGCAGCGAGTCGCGCTCGACACCATGGATGCTGATTGTTGTCGAGCCAATTCCGTCGATCGAAGCGCCCATCGCCACGAGCATGCGGCAGAGGTCGACGATCTCGGGCTCGCGCGCGGCGTTGTCGATGGTGGTCGTGCCCTTCGCGAACACCGCGGCGGTGACGAGGTTCTCGGTCGCACCAACACTCGGAAAGTCGAGCGTGATATCGGCGCCGTGCAAACGCTCGGCGAACGCGTGCACGTCGCCGTGGCGAATGGTGAACTCGGCGCCCATTTGCATGAGCCCGTTCAGATGCATGTCGATTGGTCGGGACCCGAAGTCGTCGCCACCCGGAAGGGCGATGCGCACCTCACCGAAACGTCCGAGAAGGGGGCCGAGCACGTTGATGCTCGCTCGGATTCGTTCAACCAACTCGTACGGCGCGACCAAGCTGAGGTTGCCGGGATTGGTGACGTCGAGACGTCCGGCGGATTTGTCGTGGCGGATGTCGAGCCCGATGGAACCCAAGAGATCGGACATCGTCGCGACATCGTCGATGTCGGGGACGTTCGTCAGCGCGAAGTCACCGTCGGCCATGAGGCACGCGGCCATCAACTTGAGAACCGAGTTCTTTGCTCCCGGCACATCGACCGCACCGGTGAGTTTGTTTCCCGGCCGAACACGGATACGCGACGAAGTCACCGTGTCAGTATGCTCCCGCCGTGATGAGCGACCCGATCATTCACACGGGTTTTGGCCGCAGAACACGCGTCACAACACGCGAAATCGGCCCAAATCACGGTGAAATCGTCTCAATCTTCACGCCATACGCCGACGTCGTCGTCGAAGCCACCGGCGAAGAAAGTTCTTCCGGGACGGCAACGTTTGCACAGCACAACGGCCCCTTCACGCGCTACGAACGACGCGTTGTGCGCCGCGACGATGGCGGTGCCCGCGAAACAACCACATGGGCCATCGACATTCCGTGGTTCTGGTGGATGTTCACTCCGCTGATCGGCCGGCACTTCGCACGCCGCGCACATCGCGACAAACGTCCATGGTGGGCACCACCCCAAGCACTGAACCAACGCGAAGTGCTGGTGTTGGCCCTCCTCGCGGCTGCGTCAATGGCCAGTGCGTTCATCAACACTCTCTTCACCCAGACAGTCACCTACGCGGCCGAAGCCTTCAACGTGGGCGAACAAGGCCAGGGTGTTGCCGGCGCAATCGTCAGGTTCGGCATCATCATCGCGATTCCACTCGCCGTTCTTGGCGACCGCATCGGACGACGGCGCATCATCGTCGGCCTCGCGTGGATCGCACCGCTCGTCGCCGCACTTGGCGCGCTCGCCCCCAACTTCTGGCTGCTCACCGCGAACCAGACGATCGCCCGCCCTCTCGGCCTGGCCCTTGATGTCGCGTTGCTCGTTGTCGCGGTCGAAGAGATGCCGAAGAACGCCCGCGCCTACGGGCTCAGCATTCTCGCGCTCGCGAGCGGCCTCGGAGCCGGCATCGCGGTTCTCGCGCTGCCACTTGCCGATGCCGGTGACAACGGTTGGCGCATCATCTATGTGGTGTCGCTCATCTGGCTCGTCGTCGCGGCACGGCTCACGCGACGATTGTCGGAAACCACCCGCTTCACGCGCCACATCGAAGGCTCCCTCAAGGGTTCTCGGTCTGAAAAAGCTCGAAAAGCGGGTAAATCCACGCCGAGAACCCCGAAGGTTCAGTGGGTCATTCTCACCGTGGCGTTCCTTGGCAACGTCTTTCTCGCCACCGCGTCGATTTTTCAGAACCGATACCTGAAAGACGTCCGCGGTTACTCGGCCGTCCTCGTCGCGACGTTCACGCTGCTCACCACGATTCCGTCCGCGCTCGGCCTCGTGTTCGGTGGGCGTCTTGCCGACGACTACGGCCGTCGCATGATCGCGGCCACGTGTATTCCCATCGGCGCGCTGATGATTGCACTGTCCTTCGTCGCGGATGGCGTGCTGATGTGGGTGTGCGCAATCGTTGGTGGTGTGTTCGCGGCCACCGCCTATCCGGCGATGGCGGTGTACCGCGGCGAGCTGTCACCCACCGCAAAGCGGCAAACGTCGTCATTCCTCGTCACCGTGTCGGCTCTGCTGGGCGGAAGCGTCGGTCTCATCGTCGGAGGTACCTTGATCGACCACCACTGGTCGTACGGAACCGTCATGTTGATGTTCTCTTCGGTCTCGGTGGTGATTGCCCTCCTCGTCTGGTTCTTCTACCCCGAAACCGCGCATCGTGAACTCGAGGAGCTCAACCCGCAGGACGCTCGCTAGAGATCTGCCAACCACTCGCCCACCGTCTCGGCGACGAGCACGTCACTGCCCTTCAAGTCGTGCCTACCACGTTCAATGAACCTCAGCGTCACGTCACTTTTTATCTTCCGCACATGGCGACGAAGTTCGTCTGGAGTGCCGAACGGGTCGTTCGTTCCGTGAACGAAAAGCGTCGGAACCGTGATTCGCGACAAATGCTCGGTGCGCAGATTCTCGGGTTTCGCCGGTGGATGCAGCGGATAGGAAATGAGCACGAGGCCCCGCACGACCAAACCGTCGGCAACTGCCATCGAACACATCCGTCCACCCATCGAGCGTCCACCGATGACGAGCGACGAGGCCCGCGCCGAGAGAGACTTCGCAAACTGCGTCACCTCGTTCACGACGCAATCGACAAGAACGGGTGCACGGTCGGGCGCACGACGCCCAGCACGCCGGTACGGGAAATCGATTCGAGCAACCGGAATCGGCGCGAGGTGATGTTCCAGTTCGACGAGACAAGAGTGGTTCCGGTCGCTGCCGGCTCCGGGGAAGAGCGCGAGACCCTTCGTCTTTGCCTTCACTTCGCGTTCACAACTTCGTGAGTACCCGCCGTGCCTCGGCCAGGTCCGCGATCTCCCGACTCGCACGATCTTGCGCACCACCGTGATCGGGATGCACGGTGCGAAGCCGTTCACGGAAGCGCTGTGTGATCTCGCGCTTCGAGGGCTTGATCGTGCCCGCGGGAAAACCCAGCACTTCGAGCGCCCACGCGCGGGGATCAGCGAGCGCCGACACCGAGTTGGTGGCACTGCCGACGAGAAACGAGATGAACGACGCGCCGATCGGCCCGCGCCACGACATCGATTTCACGAGCACCGGACCGAGAGTGCGTTTTGTTGCGGGCTCGAGACGCTCGAGGGCGTAGATCGCACCGAGCACCTGTTGCAAGGGGTTTCCGTGACTGCCGAAGAGAAACTCGGCGGAGTCGTCCTCGCCCATCAATCGGTGCACGCTGCGGGCCAGGCCGTGTCGGTCGACCTGGAAACGGTGTCGCAACCGCGGCTGAACGACCCGGTCGCCACGCTGGACCTCGAGAATCAGGCGCTGGATGTCGGGATGAAGGTCGTCATCGACTTCGTAGAGGTGCCGCGCGATGACCGCACCAAGAAGGACGCCCCCGAAACCCGGCGATGGATCGGCCGGCAAAACCAAGTGACCGAGCGCCACTCGACGCGTGGGCGTGATGGGCCGCGAGTGCCAGATCTCGAGTTCGGCGAGGAGCATCGCGCGCGACGCTACTGGCGATTCAGACGTGTGGCCTCAGCGTGACGAACAATCGTTGTGCGACTTCCATCGCACCGATTTCGTCGGGAATATCGCCACCGGCGAGGGCATCGGCCAGTTGGTCGGCCAGCTCGAGTGCCTGTCTCCACGCCGGAACCGGCACACCGAACGGGGTACCGCCGTCTTCCACGTCATCGAGCACCCGCACGAGAATCGCGAGTCCGTCGGCGTCGAGCGGGTCACGTTGCAGGCGCTCGGCCGCCAAGAACATCTGCGTGAGGGTTTCTCCCGACACTTCGGAACGCGCGGCCGACATCGTGGCGCGGCCCGAGCCGGGTGAGTCGACAATCGTGACATCGCCCGCCTCGACCGCATCGAGAAGCTCGTCGACGGTGTCCTCGAAGTCGGTGAGCGTGACGAGAAGCGCGCCTTCCCACTTGAACGGTATGCCTGATGCGACCAGCAACTCGCTGAGGCGGGACCGCTCGTTGTCGGCCCACTCGTCGAGTTCGTACTCGGTGATCTCGTCGTCGCTCGCCTCGTCGATGGTTGCGGATGACCCGCGATTGGCGTACGCGGACCCGTCGACACCGAACTCTTGCTCGAGACGATCGAGCAGGACGTCGGCAACCTCTTCCAATTCGGCCGGAACGACCACTTCGTCGCCGACCCATGCGTGCGGAACTTCGGCTTCGGCAAACACCTCGGCCACGGCCGCGCGTTGATCGACCGTCCAGCTTCCGAGGTCGTAGTGAACGCTCTCCGCGTCGGGGTCGAGAGGGTTCCAGTCGGACATGAAGGGGAACGCTACAACGTCTGCAGGAACTCGGCGAGCAGGGCGTATTCGCGTTCCTGATTGGCACGCATGCGAAATCCGTGCCCCTCACCTTCGAACACATAAAGCGCAACGCTTCCACCCAGCCGACGAAGTTGATTCGCGATGAGAACGCTGTGGTCGAGTGGTACCGCCTCGTCCTGGTCGCCGTGCATCAACAACACCCTGACCCGCGACAACCCGTCGAGTTTCGACAAGGGAGAACGGCGGTGGTACAGGTCGACATTCGCTGGCGAATCGCCGACAAGCACGGCGATCGAGTGTTGCTCGTAATGCCACGAACGATCGGTCGCGTCGGCGAGATCGACGACGGGATACAACGCCACCACTCCGGAGTAGAGATCGGGACGCGTGCCCGCCGCATTCAGTGCGGCAAAGCCACCGGCGGAGCCGCCGATCACGACGGTGCGTTCCGGCGCGCCCCATCCCGAGGCATGTGCATGTTGCGTGAGGGCCACGACGTCGGCGGTGTCGAAGTCACCCCAGTGGCCGTTCAGAGACTGCTGGAACGCCCGACCGTGCCCGGTGGTGCCCCGATGATCGACGACAAGCACGCGACAGCCACGCCCGATCCAATACGCGATGCGCGGCATGAAGGTGACCTGCCACTGGTCGGTGGGACCGCCATGTATCCACACCAGCAGGTGCGACGCCGACGCCGGGTCGTCGGGTTCGTACAGCCGGTACGGAAGCCCGTCATGGATGCCGATCGTCGGCTCGACGAGCGTGAAGGAATTCCACGGCCCATCGTCGCACGGCAATTCGGATGTCGCGAGAACACGCCGTTCAAAAGTTTCGGGTTCGAAGAACACGACCTGCGTCGGAGTGACCGCACCACTGCGCAGAGCAACGATGCCATGTGGCGTCCACGACACCGCTCCGTGTACGGCGCGGGCAATTGACCTGACCGTGCCCGATGCGCGATCGACGACGGCAAGGTCGCCGAACCCGGAGAGGTTGCGCGCAACCAGGAACCGTGACGCGTCGGGCGACCAGCACCACGACCGCAATCCCCCTCCCCACTGCGGACCTGCACAATCACAGGGTTCGCCCGCAAGAGGAAGAGGTGACACTGCCCCACCGTCGACGACACTCGGCCGCAACCATCCGCCCACGTCGGCGACCATGCCCAGATCGCCCGTGGCCGACATCGATACCTGCTGCAACGAGACACCCGGAGACTTTGCGACACGGCGCGCGCGAAACTCAGGGGCCGTAGCGCACCAGATCTCCGCCTCGTCCCACGGCATGTGAGGCTGCGACCACGACTGCCAGTACACGGTGTCGTCGCACCACACCGGGTCGAGCGAGAAGGCGTGCTGGTGCACGACCTTGCGCGTGACTCCGGTTGCGCGCTCGATGACCACGACCGACGTCAACGAATCGACTGCAGCGACAAACCGCGCATCGTCGGACAACGCGACACCGTGCAGTGCCGAAAAGCTGCCCTCGTGCTGCGTATCGACGCGACACGCCTCGACCAGCCCGTCGGCGGGCAACGCCGCTTCCCACACACCACCACCCTTGGCCGCGTAGACGATGCCCGAACCATCGGGTAACCAACGGAAACATCCACCACCCATTCCGCGGCCGAGCGCCGGTGCTGGTGACAGTCGCCACTCGCATTCCGCACCGTCGACCAGCGCCACCAACCGCAGAGACCCGACCCCGTCGTGCGACGCACCGAAGGCGACCCTGGTGCCCGTCGGATCGAGTCGGGGCTCGGAGAGATCACGCTGGGCAAGGCATCTTGCGACTGTCGGGCCTGGCACTGCGCTGAGGGTATCGGCGGTGGCTGTCGGCGGAACTACCGTGGTTCCATGACCGATAGCCACGCACAAAAGCCCGACCGCAACCTCGCCCTCGAGTTGGTCCGCGTCACCGAATCCGCAGCACTTGCCGCATCACGCTGGGTCGGTCGCGGCGACAAGAACGGTGCCGACGGTGCAGCCGTCGAAGCAATGCGCACCGTGCTTGCCACGGTCCCGATGGACGGCCTCGTCGTCATCGGCGAAGGCGAGAAAGACGACGCCCCGATGCTCTTCAACGGAGAGGCCGTCGGCGACGGCAGCAGCACAAAAACCGACGTCGCCGTCGATCCGATCGACGGAACCACCCTCACCTCCCTCGGCCTCGGCAACGCGATTTCGGTCATCGCAGTGTCCGAGCGCAACACGATGTTCGACCCGGGTCCGTGCATGTACATGGAGAAGATCGCCGTCGGTCCCGACGCCGCTGGTTCGATCGACATCACCGCCAGTCCCACGCAGAACCTGCGCTGGATCGCCCGCGCCAAGAACGAATCGGTTCGCGATCTCACCGTCATGATCCTCGACCGCGACCGCCACAAGGACCTGATCGAAGAGGTGCGCAGCACGGGCGCCCGCATCAAACTCATCAAGGACGGCGACATCTTCGGCGCCATCGCCACCGCCTGGCACGAGGCCGGCGTCGACGTGCTGTTCGGCATCGGCGGCACCCCCGAGGGCGTCGTCTCGGCAGCAGCGCTCAAGTGCATGGGTGGCGAAATTCAGGGACGCCTGTGGCCGCGCAGCGAGGCCGAGCGCAACGCCGCCGTTGCCGCCGGATACGACCTGTCCAAGGTGCTCACCACCGATGATCTCGTGCGCGGCGACAACTGCTTCTTCGCCGCAACCGGCGTCACCGACGGCGAATTGCTGCGCGGTGTCCGCTTCGACTCGCGCGGCGCCCACACGCAGAGCCTCGTCATGCGGTCGCTGTCGGGCACCGTTCGTCTCATCGACGCACACCACCGCCTCGACAAGCTCGGCACGTATGCATCAGTGAACTACGGCTAGTAGTTCGCTGCATCGGCACAGTGAACTACGGCTAGTAGTTCACTGATGACACCCATTGCGCTTTCTATTCCTCGCAGAGTTTTTCGACCATGTACCGGAATGCAAGTTGAGTTCGGTTTCGCAGACCCGACCGAAAGAGCATTGCGCTGATTCGATTCCGCACCACTTGATACGAGTAGTGCACCACCTCCGCAATTTCCCTGTCGGCGTACCCCGCTGCAATCAATCCAGCGATCTGGTAGTCCACCGAGTCGATGTAGATGATTGGTCGACCCCGGAACGAATACGGAATATCAACGTTGGCAGACAGGTGGGATGAGCACGCTCTGTCGTTCACATCGATTGCTGCACGGAGAGACTCGTTGAGATTGTCGTTCGAGTTTCGGCAATCGACAACATCGTCGAAGCCATAACTGAGAACTCGATGTATGTAGGCGGAGTCGACGTTGTCGGCGAGCAACACCAACTTCGGCCAGCGCGAGTCGCCGTAGAGGTTTTCGAAAGTGCGAAGCAACCGGAACCAGTGGATCAGCGGGATTCGGCTGAACAACGCGACCGATGGCGGTAGGTCACGGAAGGCCTTGGCAACCTCGTCGCTTTTCGTCCCCGCAAAGACCAACCTCCCACCTTCGATCCTCGACACGCACGACGCAACGAGGGCACGGTGCTGTGCGACGGCCGAGACGCACAACACGATCGGCTCTGCGTGGCGGCTCATCTCAACGAGTCTTCGACAAGATCCGGTGTGCCGCGGCACTCACCGCAACAGAGATGAACGTGCATCTGGTCACAACACAAGCCCGCATCTTGGTGATTCGACAACAACGAATGCCCCCCCGATCCGATGAGTGAATCGGGCGGTCAGTCGAGGGTCTCGTCAAGCGGCCTTGGGCGACCACGGCCCCGTGACGAAAGGGACGACACCTTCATGCACCAATTCCAAGTAGAGAAACGCGAGATGGGTGCGATTCTTTGCACCTGAATACGTGAGAATGCGGCTCACGCGATTCCGCACGGTCTGGTGTGAAAGAAATACGGCGTCTGCGATCTCGCGATCGGTGTACCCCGCTGCGATCATTTGGACGATGCTGCGATCAACTTCGTCGACAATGGGGAGGGTTCGTTCGGGTGCAACCATCGGAGTGTCCCGCAGATCAGTCGACCCTTCGCAGGCAACAAACCGGAACCACGCCGAGCGTGCCTCTTCGATTGCCGAGGCGATTCCATTCGAAAAACTGACGATTGCGTCGATTCCATTCATGTCTGCTCGGCGCCTCACCGAGCGGTCTTCTCCTCGATGCAGAACGATAATCATCGTTCTCGAAGAGTCGGGCATCGCCTGTCTCAAGCGCTGTGCGGACTCGATGAACGACGATCCCATGGCCAAGGCCTCAACGGGCGCGTTGGCGAGGAAAGTTTCGGCCTCGGCAACGGTCCCCGCAACGAACAATTCGTTGTCATCCACCATCGCGGGACCGAGAGTTCGAGCAAGATCGCGGACGTATGCCTGGCGGAAGAGGAACACGACGGTCGCCACGGAACTGTTTTAACCCAGAAGCCACGACAGCGATGCCGAACATTTGTCACAAGTTCATGTTGTCCTTGGAACGCGAAATCCTCTTCGCCAGAACGCTCTAGACGATCTTGCCCGCAATGCGACGCAAGACGAGGCGCGGCGTCAGCTTTGCGAGCACAGGCAGGGACGCGTATTGCCAGCCGGGCACCACGATTGCACGGTTCTTTGCGACTCCATCGAGACCTGCACGAGCCACTTTGTCGGCGTTCAACCAGAGGATTCGCGGCGTGCGCGTGAAACGATCGGCCCCGCCCGACACCGCTTGAAACTCGGTGGCGACGAAGCCGGGACACAGCGCGCTCACTTTCACACCAAACGTTCGGTTTTCTTCGTGCACGGCCTCGGTGAAACTGGTGACGAAGCTCTTCGTTGCGGCATAGACGGCCATGTTCGGACTCGCCTGGAAACTTGCGACACTCGACACGTTCAGCACGTGACCGCCGCCGCGAGCACGAAAGGCGTTGACGGCACCGTGGGTGAGGGCAACGAGCGCCTTCACGTTCAGATCAACCTGACCGGTTGCACGCTCGACGCCGACCTCGTGGAACAAGCCACTGGTACCGAAGCCGGCATTGTTGACGAGAAGGTCGACGGGGTCGGTCGTTGACGCGATGCGATTGGCCACGGCCTTGATGCCGTTGTCGTCTTGCAGATCAGCTTCGAGCACCTCGAAGCCTTCGTAGCGGTTGGCGAGCTCGCGCAGCCGGTCTCCACGACGAGCAACCACGACACACGGCACACCGGCCTCGCCGAGGATGACGGCAAATCGTTCACCGATACCCGCCGATGCACCGGTGACCAGCGCCCGCCGGAACGGCAAAGAGGACATTGTCCTAGTGGCCGGTGTTTGCGCCGGTCAACCCGCCGGCCGCCGACAGACGAGCGTGAGCGCGACGCAGGGCGCCTTCGGTTTCCGCATCGTGTTCGGCCCGCAGATGCTCTTCTGCGCGTGCGAGTGCGCGACGGGCACGATCGATGTCGATCTCGCTGGCGAGCTCTGCACCGTCGGAAAGAACGGTGACGGTGTTGTTCGACACCTCAACGAACCCTCCGTGCACCGCAACGTCAACG
>CAZVPL010000006.1:0-41297 GCA_964629075.1 uncultured Bifidobacterium sp.
CAAGAACGTGAACTCGGTGCGATCGCTCGGTCGTGCAATCGAGTACGAGGCGCGCAGGCAGGTCGACATCCTCGAAACCGGTGGGAGTATTCGTCAAGAGACGCGTCACTGGGATGATGCCGAGGGTCGCACTCATACTCTTCGCACGAAGGAAGACGCCGATGACTATCGGTACTTCCTCGAACCCGACCTCGTGCCGCTTGCTCCCGATGCTGCGTGGGTCGAACGGGTCCGGGCTGCTCTGCCGCCGTTGCCGGCTGCACGTCGTGCCGCGCTCGCTTCGCTCACAGGCGCCGACGTCGAAGGTGAAGCTGTTTCGGTTGTCGTCGAGCGTGGTCAAGACACCTACGTGAAGTTGGTTGTCGACGCAGGTGGCGACGCGGCGCGTGCACTCGTGTGGGTGCAGCAATCGTTCGCCGACGAAGGAGAGTCACCGCGATTGCCGGCATCCGATCTCGCTGCGCTCACCCAAATGGAGCGCGCAAACAAGATCACGGCGACACAAGCAAAGACTGTTCTCGGCGAGATGCTCGCGAACGGCGGGGGAGACCCGGTGGCGATCGCCGCATCGAAAGGTTTCGAAGCGCTCGACACGTCATCGATCGCCGTGTTTGTCGACGAGGCGATCGCGGCGCAGCCCGATGCGTGGGCAAAGTACTGCGCCGGCGAAGAGAAGGCCGCGGGTGCGCTCGTTGGCGCCATCATGAAGGCAAGCAAAGGCAAGGCCGACGGCAAAGTCGTCACGGCATTGCTGCAAGAGCGACGCGAGTCATGAGGCGTTCATTCGTCGCTATCGTCGTCGCATGTCTCTTGGCGACGGGTTGCGCGGAAGAGTCGACCGAGACCAGCGAAGCGGCAGTGGCGACGACGATCGAAATGTCGGCATCGGATGTCCCTGCGACAACCGCCGAATCGGCGATGCCATCCGGTGACTTCGGGTCGCGGTACAACGGGGCACCGGTTGCCTTCTGGTTCTGGGCGCCATATTGAGGCACCTGTAACGGTGAAGCCCCCTCGGTCGAGGCGGCCAGCAAAAAGTGGACCGGAAAGGTCCAAATCGTGGGAATCGGCTGGAACGGCACCCAAGACGAGATCGAGGGTTTCGTCTCTCGTCATGGTTTGACCTTCACCAACGTCCGCGACGCCGATGGGTCGATCTTCGCTGCTTTCGGCGTTTCAGGCCAGCCTGCATGGGTTTTCCAGTCGGCCGACGGTTCTCGTGAGCTTGTGCTCGGGGCCCCCTCGGCTTCCGAGGTCGAGGGTCGCCTGGCGTCCATCGCCGGCTAGATCCGAACCCTCACCGGGCCCCGGATGACCCCCGGGAAAACACCGATTGAAAGTTGTGTCACCTGACTGGTCAATAATGGGGTCTCTCATTACCTTGGGAGCGAGTCCATTTGAAGGGGGCAGCGGTGAGCGTTCGTCGTGCGAGAGGAAAATTTTTTGCCGTGTGCATTGTCGGTGCGTTTGTACTGGGTGCATGCGGTGGTTCCGACTCGTCATCCAACGACGAATCAACTGCCGACACCACCGAGGTTGCTGCCGATGCAGAAGGTGCAACAACCGACACGGCTGTTGCCGAAGCGACCGGGTCGGTTGAAGAGTTCTGCAAGTCGGCACTCGACAACCAAGGTGGGGCCGACATTGCCGCCGACGACGATCCTGCGGCAATCGCAGAGAAGTTGTCGGCGAACGCCGCATCGCTGGAAGAGATGGCATCGTTCGCGCCAAGCGACGTGAAGTCAGATGCCGAGGCCGTGGCCACTGCTGCGCGCAGCATGGCAGAGGCAATTTCCGGTGACCCGACTTTGGACAAGTTCAACTCGCTGATCGAAGAATTCGCAACATCCGATGCCAACACCGCGTCTGCCAATGTGCAGACATGGGTGAAGGCGAACTGTGAGCCCGGGAAATGATGAGAGGTACATCAATCATGAGGAAACGAACGTTCTTGACCGGGGTCATCGCAGCCGCGGTAGTTCTCGCGTCGTGCGGTGGGTCATCTGACTCGTCGTCGGACGAGACAACCGCGTCAACACGCGTGAAGAATGCCGCGCTGCCGAACAACTCGACTCCCGAGACAACACCGGCGACAACACCGGCGACGACTCCGGCGACGACTCCCGCGACGACTCCCGCGACGACTCCCGCGACGACACCGGCGACGACACCGGCGTCCACTCCTGAGACGACTCCGGCGTCAACGCCGGAAGTAACGGTGCCCGAAGTGACGAAGGTGAAGGACCCGGGCGGTTATCAGGCGACGTACCTCGCGACCACCGACCCGCTTGGCTCGCCCCGCCCCGCGCTTCCCGCCGAAGCATCGATCACCACGAACGCAGCCAAGGCGGTCAGCAACGCTTATCGCGCCGACGGTGACGGCATCCTCAGTGTCACCGCCGCTGAATGGTCGGGCACGACAACTCCGCTCACGCTTCGTTGGACGGTGAATGGCAAGCCCTGTGACAACTGCGCTTTCCTTTCACCCACCGCGAAGAAGGTGGTGAAGGCTCTGCTGACGGCAACTTTGCCCGGCTCCGGAATCACCGGCATTCGAGGCCTCGATGCAACGGCCGTCGGAGTCGGTCGCTACCAGGGCAGTGGTTGGGGTTTTGAAGTGCTCATCGGTGACCCGGCATCGGCCGAGGCGCAAAAGACCGGCAATGCAATTCGTGACTGGGCACTTTCCTGCTCGGGCGATACGGCAGCGACCTGCCGCAACGTTGAGTTGGGAATCGGCGAGCTGCGCTGGAAGAACCAGATTTGGTCGGTGGCCGACTGCACCTCTGCGCTGCAGAACGGTGGGCCAAAGATTCTCCTCGCCGACGCAGCGAACTTGCTGAAGGGTGCGTCTGCCGAAACCGCAAGCCTCGTGCGCCAGCGCGCCGCAATTGATCGGGTGGCAATCGCCACGCCCACTTATCGCCCAGTTTTTGCGAGCTCGGGTGACGCCCGTGCTCTCACCGGATTCGCTTCGACAGGATGTGCGAAATGAGCATGAATAGCTTCAAGAAATTTGCATTGGTATCGGCAGCGATCAGCATCGCAATCGTCGACATCACTCCGGTCGGCGCAAGCAGCCCGGCCGATTCAAGCACCACCACGGCTGCGCCCGCAGTCGAGGAGACCACGACAACAGGCGCGCCCGCTGCGGGCGACTCGACCACGACAACGGTCCCGGGCGCTGCGGCGGCCGCCACGACCGACGCCGCGGTTCCCACCACGATTCCCGGTCTCGACAACACGTTGCTCGCGCCACTGCCGAGTGATGCCAAGCCCGACAATGTCGACCTCGTACCGGCAACAACCGCGCCGGCCACCACATTGCCCCCCGCGACGGCTGGCAACGCGAAGTCCGGTCCCGACATCATGGCTTCGGCAAACCAAACGAGCGTCGTCACCACCGACCTGAATGCCGTCATCATCGTTCGTTTGTCGAACATGGGCAATGCAGCCGCAGGTATCGAGGCCCCGGTCTCTTTCTCGCTTGCCAAGTTGCCGCGTGGCGTCAAGGTGCTCGAGGTTTTGCCGGCTTTGAACGACAAGTCGGCCATCGGTGACCAAGGCTGGGAGTGCAACGCAACATCCTGCACGCTCAAGCAGAAGACCGACACCGGCATTTCGAGCGGCATCATTCCCGTAGCGGGTGTCGTACGCGCCGACCTGCGCCTCAACTACGCCCCCGACGCCGAGCTCTTCGTTGCCGACGATGCGTACACGACCAAGAGCAACGAGCTCGCCGAGAAGCGTGACATCGCAGGCATCCAGGCGCTGTCCCGCACCGTGCCGCACTTCCTCATTCGCTCATCTCTCGCGGGCGACGCCGCTCCTGAGAACGATGAGTTCGCTCTTGCGGTGCTGGGTGCACCGCGTAGCGCGGCGGGCAACAGCCCGGCCGACGACACCGGTCGCAGTTCATGCGTGTACGTCGACGGTGAACCGTCCGGCAACACCTACCCGGGTGGTCGCTTCAAGATCGTCCTGCGCACCCTTCCGGTGTGCGATCAGGTGTTCTCCGGTGACATCACCTTCACCGACATCCTTCCCGCACAGCTCGGTCTCACCGATGTCAAGATTTCGGGCAACGGTTGGACCTGTGACGACTCCGCCGCACCAAAGCGCTGCACGCGCACCGGCGGCGAGATTCAGCCCAGTTTCTTTAGCGAGCCCCTGATCATCGAAGGTCGCACATCAAAGACCGCAGCGGTGACTGCTCAGCCATTCACATGGAAGGTCAACTCGGTCAGCCGCGTCCAGGCCGATGGAACTCAGCTCGAGGCTCTTGCCGAACTCACGTCGCAGATCAACGAAGCGCCGAAGCCCGACCTCGTTGCGAAGGTCATCGCCCGTGACGGTAAGACCAGCATGGTCGCGCCCGGCACGCTTCTCGTCGACGCAAAGGTCCGCTCGATCAACGGCATCGGCCAGAACGTTGCCGTGACCGTCGGCGTCCGCAAGGGCGTCACGATCGAACCGGCAACCGACGGCTCTCCGGGTTGGACATGTGCCTCCGCGGCGGCTGACCCCGCCGCCGGCGAGGGTTCGACTGCCTTCAAGTGTGTGAAGGCCGAACTGTTCGACACGGCCGAAGAGACGGTTGCATTCAAGTTCACGACAACCCAAGAAACTGAAACTGGCGCCGCACAGGTCATCAGCGTGATCTCCGCCGAGAACGAAGATGCGGCGAAGGTCGAGAACAACCGTTCGGGCCAGACGCTCCTCATTCAGCCTGCTCCGGCAGCGATGCCCGGCATCGTCTTCACGCGCTCCGATGAAAAGGGTGCAACCCAGGCGGTGAGTGACGGTGCAACGACGGAAATCATCGTTGGCAAGAAGGCCAGCTACGGCCTCGCGGTCTCGAACCTCGGAGCAGTTCCCATCGCGGCGGGTTCCGTGGTGCGTCTCGAGCAGTACGTGTCCGACTTTGCGATTTTCTCCGGCAAGTCGGCCCCCAAGGACGCCGACTTCAAGGGCGACCTCGACTCGAAGAAGATTCCTGCGACACCCGGCCAGTGGGCATGTGTCGCGGGTCAGGGCACGCCGCCTGTGGTGCAGTTGCCCGAGTCCCTTGCGGGCGCGGGCGAGGCCATCGCCGCGCCGACACCCGTCGCTACTCCCGGCAAGAAGGGTGCGGCAATTCGTTGTGAGTTGACGCTTGCGGCCGCCGTCGCACCCGAGGCGCAGACTCCAATTCTGAATCTCACCGTCGAAGCCGCTAACTCGGCAAAGCCGGGCAAGCCTGAGTGGCCGGTGTACGCATCGTTGCCGGCAGTGAAGACCGCCCCGGTCGCGCGTTATGGCATGGGCGTCACCATCGTCAAGCAGCAGCCGGCACTCACCGCTGCGATCGCAGCGCCAGCCGGACCGCGTCCGGGTGGCAAGGCCGCAGCGCAGTTCAGCGTGAAGAACGAGGGCACAGCCGACTCGAACGCTCAGTCGATGATCATCAAGACAAAGGGCGGTCGTTTGACCGGCGCCAAGGGTGAGGGCTGGAGCTGTGCAGTGGTCGGCGGTTTCATCGCCGAGGGCTTCATTGCTTGCTCGCGCAAACTTCCGTTGAAGGTCGGCGAAGTGTCGAAGGCCGTCGCAGTCGACTACCAGTCGAGCGATCCGAAGGCGAAGAAGATGGTGTTGCAGGCGACGTCGATCGTCTCGAACATCTACGGTCAACCGACCAGCCAAACCTCGACGCAGGAAATCGATCTGCGTGCGCCGCTGTCGTTCTCGATCCAGGGTCCCGACATCATGGTCGACCAGATCGTCGATGCCACCGGCAAGCGAGTGCCGTCCACGATTCTTCTCACGACGGTTGGCAACGCCGACGGTTCGAAGTTCACGTGGCGTCAGCTCTGCACCACAGATGCCGACGTCAAGGCATCGAACGGGCAGTGCAAGGCCGTTACTTCCGCGGCGAAATGGGTCAACAACACCCCGTCCACGGGTCCCACCGCGAACCTGCTCGCACCGGTCGTCAAGGCCGAAGAGACATTGGTGTTCGAGGCGACGGCGCTCGACGAGGCGGGTACATCACATTCCGCACGTTTCTCTGTCCGCGTCCAGCCACTGCCCACCGCTCAAGGTCCGACCGGCAAGGCGGGAAGCGGTAGCGGTTCGTCCGTGCTGCGTCGCGTGCCGAAGCAATCCGGACCGAGCGTCCGCGCTTTTGCTGCAACCGCACCCACGTCGGGTGCCGGTGACACTTCCGTTCTCACGTCGGCGAACGCCGGTGTGACGGTCAACGGCAACATCTTCGGTGGCTCAACGCTCACCGTCGCACAGGGCGCGGCGGTGTCTGTCACCGCTGCGGCCTCAGGTGTCGGCGCGGTCAGCTACGCGTGGTCACAAGCCGCAGGCCCGACACCGTCGGTGCTTGCAGCAGCGGTCACGAATACCGCAACGGTCACGTTCACTGCTCCCGCTGCGAACACAACCATCAGTCTCCGCGTGGTCGCGACCGACTCGCGTGGTGAAAAGGCAACCGACGTCGTCACTGTCGTCGTTGGCACGGGTGGCGCTGCCACGGTGTCGGCGAACATCACCGAGGGCGAAGGTCCATTGGCGGTCGACACGGCGAAGGCAGTTGCACTGAACGCAACTGCAACCGGTTCGGGTGCCATTACCTACGCCTGGTCACAGGTGTCGGGTCCTGCTCTCACGCTGAACGGCGCAAACACGGCAGCGCTCTCGATTGCGGCGTCGGCCGCAATCGGTACCGCGGTCATCTTGGTCACCGCCACCGACGCCACCGGCGCCAGTGCGACCGACCAAATCACACTGCAGATGAACCCGAGCGGTGCACCGACTCCGTTGTGTGACTTCGTCGAGGCGATCTCAACCAACACCTCTTCCAAGCTCGAAGCGACCTACAAGGCGATCGGTATCGGCAATCTTGATCTGTCACAGCTCAAGGTGAACTCCTCGACGTGTTCGGAGAGCTCGAAGGTGTCGTTCACCAACGCCGGGTTCTCGCTCGCCGGTTACCTCACCGTCTCGGGCGCAAGCGGCACAATCAGCGCTGCTGGCCTCACCATTCGCTCGGCCACCTTCACCGGTCCCGAGTCGTGGGGTTCGCCGGTGTTCTCGATCGGCGGAACCGACCCCGTCGGTCTCTTCATTCCGTTCTCACGGGCATCGATTGCAATCGGTGCCTTCGAGGGCAAGATCGAATCGGGCTCGATGCCGTTCCTCAAGTTGCCCGCCGGCTGGACGCCTGCAGCGACGTTGACTTTCAGTGTCGACGCCGAGGGCGGCAAGGCCGTCAGCCTCGAGGCAATCGCCACGGGTCCCGAGAAGAACGGCAAGAAGCCGACGGCACGCATCGCAGGCGCGGTCGCCACGAACGGCACCTTCTCGCTCGATGCCTCGCTCGCCAACGGGTTCGAACTCTTTGGTTCGACCATCGACTTCACCGGATCTGTGAAGAAGGAAACCCCCGAGGCCAACGTTGCCGTGTCGCTTGCCGGCGCACTTCAGGGCGAGATTGCTCTCACGTCGAACGTGAAGATCACCGCGCTGTCGGCGTCGTACGACAGGGGTGGCGCAATCACCGGTTCCGGCACGATGACCATCGGCTCGGGTGACACCGCTCTCGCGGTGACGGCCGACCTCAACTACACCGATGCCAACAACCACTCGTTCGCGGTGAAGGCCGCAACCACGGGTGGAAAGTGGAGCCCGGGCAAGGACATTTCGATCCCGCTCGCCAGTGCGTCGGGTTCGTACGTCGCCAAGGACGGTGCGAAGACAATCGACGTCACCGTCGTCGGTGGCGATGTCTCACCGTTCACCGGTCTCAAGTTCATTGCACCCACCATCAAGGCGACAGCTCAGTGCCCGGCCACCGGTGCCTGTGATGTGAAGGTCAGCCTTGACTCGGGTGCGGAAGTGACCCTTGGTTCAACTTCGACGACCGGCAAGATCACCGGCGCAGTCGACATCACGAACAAGACGGCATCGCTGAAGGCGTCGCTCGACAAGATTCCGCTCGTTGCGGGTCTCGACATCACGTCGGCATCGCTGTCGATCGATTCCACCAACATCGGTGCCACCAACGCGGCAACCACCGTCACCTTGGCGGGTTCGATGACCGTGTTCGAAAAGACCGTCAGCGCCTCCGCGGCGTTCTCGAAGACCGGCGTGTTGCTGACCGCCGACCTGCCGGAGCTCGCGCCGTTCGGCGCAAGCGGACCGGTCTGGAAGCCGGGTCAGCTGAGCTGGTCGTCGGGTCCGATCTCGATCACGCCAAAGGTGCCGTCGTTGCCGAACATCAAGTCGGTCAACCTCACACCCAGGGTGCCGCGTCTCAACATGGCGATCGCATTGCCCGAGCAGATCAGGGGTCTCGCCTCGGCAACGGTCAGCAATGTTGGTGACATTGCACTCGATGGTGAAGTCGACTTCTCGACCGGCAAGTTCAGCCTCGCCGCATCGCTGTCGAACGACACGATCGACCTCGCTGGAGCAATCAGCCGTGAGAAGACCGGTGACCCCTTCAAGTACAACCTCACCGGCAAGGTGAAGAAGGCAATCGCCCTCACCGACTCGGTGTCGATCGCCACGCTCGACGTGACCTTCGGCAACGCAACGGCGGGTGGCCCGATCACTCTCACCGGCAATGGTTCGGTTGATGTGAAGCTGCCCGACTCGACGGTCGTCACCGTCGCGGGCGCGGTCGTCTACAACTCGGCAACCGACTTCACGGTCACGGTGTCGGCGGGGGCAACTGCCCCGTCGTTCGCGGTCACCGGTGGCGAGGCCCTGAGCCTCGGCCAGGCGAGCGGCACGTTCAAGCGCACCGCAGCAGGCAGCGTTCTCGACGTCAACTTGTCGACGGCGGGACCGTGGAAGCCGGTCAGCGGACTCAGCGTCACCAACGTCTCAGCCAAGGCTTCGGTCACCTGCAACACGGGTGCCAAGTGTGTGCCGGCGTTCGATCTGAGGGGCACCCTCGGCTTCGACCTCGGTATCACGGGTCTCAGCTCTGCCGACATCAGCGGCAAGCTCGATGACAAGGGCTTCGCATTCTCCGCGAAGTTCAACGACCTTGCGTTCACGCCGGACATCAAGTTGGTGGCTCCGACCTTCAGCTTGGTGATTCCGCCGAAGACCAGCACCGACCGTGCATCGGCCTCGTTGTCGGGCACGTTCGCGCTCTTTGGTGCAACGCTCAACGCAAACGTGAACTTCAGCTCGGCGGGTGTTCTGCTCACCGGAGACTTCCCGAAGTTCAACTTCCCGAACTCCGACATCGGCTTCGACGGTGGTCAGTTCGCTTGGGCGCTGCGCGCGCCCAGCAACATCAACTGGACACCGAAGGTTCCGAACTTCCCGTCACTGCCGGCCATCAGCCTGCCCGCAGGCGCGCCTCGCCTCGTGTTGTCGATGCCGACACCCGATGTGGTGAAGCAGTTGTCGGGCAGCACCAGCCTCACATTCGGCGCGGTCAGGGTCGAGGGCAACATGACGCTGGCAACCGGAGCGTTCTCGCTCACGGCAACCTACGACTCGAACGGCACCAACATCACCGGAACGTTCTCGCGTGAAGGAACGGGCAAGAACCTCGTCTACAACATCTCGGCCAAGGTGAAGCAGCCGCTCACCGTCATCGACGGTGTGAAGGTGGCCTCGCTCGACCTCAACTTGAACAACACCACCGGTTCCGTTCAGGCAACCGGTACGGGTGACATCGAAATCTCGACTCCGACGACACCGATCGTCTTGGGCTTCAACCTGAACTACGTGTCGTCGTCCGACTACTCGTTCCAGGTGACGGTCAAGCCGACGGGCGGCACGACGTCATGGTCGCCGTTCCCTGGATTCAGCTTGCCGCTCGGCAACCTCACCGGCACGATGGTTCGCAAGGACCAGACCCGCACCTTCAGCCTCGCCTTCAAGGGCATCACCGACTGGTTCCCGGTCGGTTCGGCTGCCGGACCGGGCGTCAGGGTGAGTGAGCCCGGTGCTGCCGTGACGGCCACTTGTCAGGTTGGAGGCAAGTGCGAACTTGTCTTCACCGCCACCGGCAGGGTCTCGGTCAACGTGGGCCAGGGCTGGACAACACCTGCGACACTGACCGGCACGTTCACCAAGGACAGGTCGGAACTGAAGGCCGTGTTCGCCGACCTCCCGGTCACCGCCGGAGTCACGATCAAGGCCCCGACGCTCGCGGTTGCCTATGCAACACAGGGCGGTCTCTCGGCCAGTGTCGCGGGCAGTGCCGACGTTCTCGGCACGACGCTTTCGATGTCGGCGACCTTCTCCGCACAAGGCGTCATCGTCTCGGGTGGAATGAACGACTGGACACCAATCCCGGGCGGCCCGACACTCAGTAGCGCATCGTTCGCGTTCGCGACCTACAACGCGCTCCAGGTGACGTTGCCGAACGCACCGAGCCTCGGCAAGGTCGACATCCCGCTCAACAACCCGACGCTCCTCGCGGGCTTCAAGGTTCCGGGCTGGCTGAAGAACATGGTCAACCAGCCGAACCTCGATGTGGTGCCGGTGACGGTGCCGCTGAAGGACTTGGCAGGCGGCAAGTTGCCGACCCTCAAGATCATGCTCCCGACCCCGTCGAACTGGTTCCTCTTCAAGACGAGCTCGCTGTCGATGCGCTTCGCCGGATTCGGTGTGGAAATCGGTGGCAGTCCGACCCCGTCGATGAGCCTGATCGGCAACATCGAGTTCATTACCGGCTCGGGCCAGGCTCCGATTCCGCTCGAAGTTCGCGGCACGGTCTCGACCACCGCGATTTCGATGGCACTCAGCCTCGGTATCGACTCGACGACGGGCAAGCCCTACGAGTGGAAGAACGCATTCGGAATCAGCGGGCTCACGCTGTCCGACGCGGCAATCCAGGTGGGCATCAACTTCGCAACGACTCCGTTCCCGCTGCCGACCATCGGTATTGCGGCTACGGCACAGTTGCCCGATGCTTGGAAGAAGCCGCTTGGCATGGAGGCCGGTGTCGCGGTTCGCTTGATGGCGAACATCGACGTCACGAAGCCTTGCTTCCAGTTCAAGGCGGGAACGCTCGGCTCTGACGGCAAGACCATCTCAAACGGTTCGGCCAAGGTGATCAACGTGGGCAGCGGGGTCCTTACCTCGACGTTCATGGACCTCACCATCGCCCCGCTCGGCTGCCAGATCGGCAACCAGATCCTCGACCCGGGTATCTCGGTCGGTTTCTCGGGCACGGTGCTCGGCACGCCGGTCGACGTTCGCGCGAAGATCGGAACCAACCCGTTCTCGCTCGAGGCAAGTCTCGCCATCGGCGCATTCCGTGCGGGCGGTGTGCAGGTTGACGAAACCCGCCTCACCATCAAGGTGTCGCCAACCGAATCGTTCGTCGCCTTCTCGGGTGGCATCACGATCGGTAGCACCAAGGTTTCGGTCAACGGCAACATCGGTTTCAACGTCACCGATGGTCCGTGGGTCGACCTGACGGGCAGTGTCGACAACCTCGTCATTGTCCCCGGCTTCCTCGAGGTTCGATCGGCTTCCGTCCGTGTGAACGTGCGGCCGAAGAACGGCTTCGCAGAAGTTCAGGCGCGCGGCAACTTCACCTTCCTCGGTGACGTCACGCAGGTCGACTTCGCAATGTCGATGTCGAACTTCAAGCTGCAAACGCTGAGAGCCAACATCCGGGCGATTCGAACGATCGCGGGTGTCGTCAGAATCGACGGCACCTTCTCGATCGACTACCGAGATGGCCAGTTCCCGACTCTCGCATTCGATGCGACGGGCTCGGTGGCCGGATACGACTTCGGTCGTGTGACCGGTGTGGTCGACCGCAACCAGGTCAGGATCACCGGCACCATCTCGGTGGGCGGTGTGTTCAGCGCCCAGCTGACCGGACAAGTGGTGTGGGCTGCCGGATCGGGCATCACCATCGTCAACCGCGACGGACAGACCGTTGCGGCAGCGGCTGGTGACTTCCGCGTCGGAGCCGACAACATCAGCATCAACCTCGGTGGCTTTGCCGCCGGTGGTTCGGTGGTGGTTGGTCGCGCCAGTGGCGTCGCCTACGCCCGGTTCAACGCCTCGTTCGCGATTGGTTCGGGCAACATCGGCGGCAACCTCAATGTCAGCGGCGACTTCGGTACCGACGGCAACTTCCGCTTCAACGGCAGCGGCAACCTGAACCTTGTCGGGTTCAGCGCCGCGGTCAACGTGAGCGGCAGCAAGTCGGGTGCCAACTGGGCCTTCGCACTGTCGACCAACATCCGAGTTCTTGGTGCGGTCGACGTTGGCTTCAGCGGCAATTTCTCGCGCACCAACAACGCATTCCGGTTCACGATGACTGGCAACGCCTCGTTGTCGGCCGCGGGTGTCGCAGCGAGCGGTTCGTTCACCATTTCGAACGAGCCCGGTCGGGAAGGAATGTCGGCGTCGGTCAACCTGCAGGTGCCCGGCATCTCGGGTAGCGGTTCGATCGCCATCAACGCCGACGGCACGTTCGACGCCAGCATCGGTGTCAGGGTCTCGCTCGGCATCGTCAACGCGGGTGGCACCCTGAAGATGGGCAACGTCGCCTACTGGAACGGCCAGCGTTACCGCGGCGGCACGTACTTCAGCGTCTCGGGCTACTTCGAGACGTCGGGTATCGGCTTCTGGTTCTCGGGCAACATCAACGCGAACGGCAGTTTCGACTTCTCCGTGAACTCCGGTTTCAACTGGAACTCGGGCGAGGTCTACCTGGTCGTGGTGAAGCTGCGCCTGTCGGCCAGTGTCAATGCGTCGCTGCGTGTGTACAGCTGGTCGCCGTTCTTCTCGTTCAGCGCGAGTGGCACGGTCAGCGTCCAGGGTTCGCGGTACTACATCGACGCGGGTTGTCGCGCCTGGAGGCCGAAGTGCTGGTGGAACGACGGTTGGACCGGTTGGTCGAACTGGGTGAGCCTCGGCCTCGGCTTCTCGGTCAACCCGACGCGAATCTGGGTCGACTACGACGGACGCCGCTACGGCATCCGGTGACCCAACCCAACACGAATAGTCGCACTGCGCGGCTGTCGGTACTGGCACTTCTGCTGGTACCGGCAGCCGCGCTCGGCTGTTCGGGGAGCGGTGCCGAGAAACTCGAGCCCGTGGTGCCCGATGCGTTGCCGATCTTTCTCGAAAAAGGGAAAGCCGCAGGCTTCACCGATTCGCAGGGTGTGCGCAACGATGCTGCGAACTGTCTCTTTAGCAAGTCGAACCTCGCACCCCTGTTTCCGAAACTCAGCGAGGCCGGTGTTGCGTCGGGTCTGCGCTTCAACCAGTGCGTGCCCGAGCGCATGTCGTCGGGGGCCGCAGCCGTCGACGTCAATGGAGATGGCCTCGACGACGTGGTCTTCACGCGTCTGACGGGACACCCGATTCTCTACCTGAATGAGAGCAAGCCGGGTGAACCGCTCTTCCGCGACGCCACCGTCGGTTCCGGATTCGACCTCGTCAAGGGGGCGACGAACGGAGTTGGGTTCGCCGACATCGACAACGATGGCGACAAGGACGTGGCACTTACCGGAATTGCCTCACCTCAGATGTATCTGCTCGTGAACGACGGAACCGGAAAGTTCACCGAAGAAGCCGTGGCGCGCGGGGTGGGCATGGTTGACGGTGAACCCCACGCCGGGCAGGGTGTGTCGTTCGGCGACTACGACCTCGACGGGTGGGTCGACATGCACACCAACGAATGGCAGTCGTCGATCGTGGCGAAACTCGGCGTGCCGTCGCACTCGCGACTGTTCCGCAATCTGGGTGCGCAAGGCAAGCCGGGCGTGTTCGAAGACGTCACCGAGGTGGCAAAAACGCGTGTCGACTCGGTCGTCGACAGCACGTGGACGTTCAGTTCGATCTTTACCGACTTCGACGGTGATCGCTACCCCGATCTCGCCGTCGTTGCCGACTTCAACACCACCAAGTTGTTCTGGAACAACCGCGACGGGACGTTCGACAACACCACCTACGAGTCGGGACTCGGAGGCGAGGAGAATGGCATGGGTCTTGCCATCGGCTTCCACGGTGCCGAACAAAAGCCCGTCATCTTCATCTCGTCCATCAAGTCGTTGTCGGATTGCGAGGACGACAGCGGGTTGGTCGGGACGGGCAACAGGCTCTACCAGTACGACAAGGATCGCGCCTTCGACGACACCACTGATCGTGCAGGTGTCCGTGACGGTGGGTGGGGATGGGGTGCAAGTTTCATCGACGCCACCAACACCGGATCACGAGATCTCGTCCAGGCCGCTGGTATCGATGAGCCGTGGTCGAATCCTGCAGGCTGTCACGCGAAAGACCCCGTCATTTATTGGCGCAACGACGGCACCGATACGTACGACGAAGTTGCGACCCGCGTGGGCATCATCGAAACCAAGCCAACCAAAGCCACCGTCGTATTCGACGCCGACAACGACGGTCGCATGGACTTGTTGGTCACACGTGACGCCGAAACGCCCGCGTTCTTCCACAACGTCACACCCGTCGTCGGCCGTTACGTCGACATTCGCGTGGTGGGCATGCGCAGCAACCGTGATGCTCTCGGTGCAATCGTCTCGGTGACTGCGGTGCCCGGCGGGCCGACGAAGAAGTACTTCACCGGAACGACGGGGACGTATCTCTCGCAGGACACCGCGCTCCTGCGTGTCGGTTTGGGTGGTGGAATCGAGCCGGTGCATCGCATTGAGGTGTATTTCCCACTCAGCGAAGAAACCGTCGTACTGAGCGACATCGAACGGAACACCGCCGTCGAGGTGGTCGAACCGAACGGTTCGACTCCGTCGACCGAATCGGAATCCGGTTCATGATGCGCTTTGTTCGCATCGCCGCAGTTTGCGTGTGTGTTACCGCTCTTGGGGCGTGCGGAGATGGAAACGACACGACCGCGAACGACGCGGTCGTGGCTGAAACCACTGCCGCAACCTGTATGCCCGTGGCGCGCGGTGCGTGCCGCGGTGCCGACCTCGCGGGGGCCGATCTGTCGGGAATCGACCTGTCGGGGATCGACCTTCGTGACGCGAATCTTGCCCGAGCGAATCTCTCGGGTACGAACCTCACTGATGCGAACCTGATTGGTGCGAATCTCGCCGGTGCGAATCTCGCCGGTGCGGCACTGGTGCGGGCCTCGCTCGACGAGGCCAATCTGTCGGATGCCGACCTGGCCGGGTCGCGTCTCAGCAGCGCGTCGTTGCGCACCGCTCAGCTCGACAACGCCGATTTCGCCGGGGCGTTCGCCACCGATACGACCTTCGAGGGGGCCACTCTCGGAGCCTCGAAGCAGGGCGATCTCGCAGCGGCGTTGTTCACCTGCAACACGACGCTTCCCGATGGTGAAGTGGCGGAACCCGCATGTTGAAGGTGGTCCGAAACGTTGTTGTTGTGGTGCTTGTTTCGAGTGGCCTCATGGTGACGCACACGTCGGCGGCAGACGACGGTTCGATGGCCCCGCGAGGCACGGCCGAAGTGTCCGCGGTACTCACCGAGATGGCACCGCTCATCTCGCGCAACCGCCAGGGCCCAACACGTACCAGCCGCCTCTACGGCATTGTCGGCTACGCCATGCTTTCGGCATCGACGCAGCGCCCCGCATTCCTTGCCGATGTCGTTCAGCCGATCGAGATTTCCGAAGCAGCCGAAAACCTTGACGATGCAATCGCGGCGGTGGCGGCTGGAACCACCGCCGTGCGGAAGTTGATGCCGACGCAGCTCGACCGCACGACGTACGCAGAGCTGCGTGACCGACTTCTTGCCGGGCTTGTGGCGAGTGCATCACAAGATGTCGATGTTCGTGCGAGCCTTGCCCGTGGCGCGCAAGCAGTTGGTGCCGTGCTCGCCCGCGCAAAGAACGACGGATTCGATGATGCGCTCAAGGTGAAGTACGTCGCTCCTGAGTCGGCGGGCGGATGGATTCCCACGCCGCCCGGTTTCCAGGGCGCAATCGACCCGGGGTGGGGAACGTTGCGCACGTATCTGCCCTCAACCGCATCGTGTGATCTGCCCGAGCCACCGCGCAGCGACGACGCGACCAACCCGTTCGGTGCCGCGGCGCGTGAGGTCGCCGACATCACGGCTGCGCTGACCGAGGAACAGAAGTTGATCGCGCGTTTCTGGGACGACAGTCGTGGACGCAGCAGCACACCGTCGGGTCACTGGGTCGAGATCGCCGCACGGGCAGCCGAGGCAAAGTCACTGTCGGCGACCGACACCGTCACCATGTTCGGCACGATGACGATGGCCCTGGCCGACGGCGTGATCGCCAACTGGCGCGAAAAGTACCGGTGGGCGGTGGAACGACCGGTGTCGGTGTTGTCGCGTGTCGACCCGGAATGGAACTCGTATCTCACGACCCCGGCCTTCCCCGAATACCCTTCGGGGCACTCCACCATCTCGCGAGTCGCGGCCGAAGTGTTGACCGCGATGGTCGGGGAGTGGGCCTTTACCGATCCGGGATGGGGTCTCACCGACGGCTCGCGCAAGAAGTTCGAGATCGCGCCTCGTTCGTTCGGGTCGTTCCTCGAGGCCGCCTCCGAGGCAGGTGAGTCGCGCGTGCTCGGCGGAATCCACTACCCATTCAGCATCGACGCCGGGGCTGATCTCGGGGTGTGTGTTGTCACGCCGTTTCTTGACCCTCGGCCAATGAACTAAAGGTTTTCCGTGCAAGAAATGGCGGGGGGCGACCTGAAATAGTCACCAAAACTGCCATAAAATCCTTTCATGGAAACGGGGGCACGTCGTCGCCTTGTCGCGAGCTTTCTCGCCGCGTGCCTCGTCGCACTTGCCGCATGTGGTGGTGGCGGCGGATCATCGTCGGGCGGTGACGGCGCAAGCCAGGCGAAGAACGCAGCACCTGCACCAACCGGTGCGGTCGCAACCAAAATGCAACCTCAGTTGAACGGCTGGGCGTTTCCCAACTTCCCGTCGGCAACCTTCCCTGATCTCAACTTCGACACGGCCGATCTTGTTTCGATGTTCGGCGCGGGACCCGAGGTGTGCGTCGACGGCGTGGCCGACCCGTGCACACTCACCGCCGAAGCCGCGGCGTGGGCACGCATGGTCAACCAGGCTCGAGCAACGGGACACTGCGAGGGTCTCGTTGCTCTCGCCTCTGCGCGCTTCAACAAAGCCGAACTTCCCGAGACGGTGAAGTTGCCCTCACAAGAGGAAGAGATCCGCGCGGTGATGCGCGCCTTTGCGACACAGTTCGTGCCTGAGGTACAAGAATCGATTCAGCAGTGGACGAAGGCATCGCTCGCCGAAAAGGTCGACGAGTTGAAGCGTTCGTTTGCGAGCGACAAGTTGGAATACACCCTCGGTGTCTACGTCGAGTCCGGCGGTCACGCCGTGTTGCCGTACGCAGTCGAGTATCCGACCCCCGACGTGGCGCGCATCATGGTGTACGACTCGAACTGGCCCGGACGCAACCGATATGTCGATGTCGACCTGGCGAATGACAAGTGGTCGTTCTCATTCGCCGGTGATGACCCGGCAAACGACCCGAACATCTGGTCCGGTGGAGCAGGCGACATGGACTTGACTCCGTTCGAAGCGCGCGAGGGAACGTGTCCCTTCTGCGGCGACGACACCAAGGTCCAGGCAACCACAATGCTGGTGCGCACCGACAACCTCGATTGGTCGGTGGAAACCCCGGCAGGTGCGGTATCGCCGACACAGGCAACGAACGGCGACGGTGCGGCGGCCCGCCCCATCAAGGGCGGTGTGGTCATCACACGTCTCGCGCCGCGGGCAACCGAGCGGTCGTCCTACGACTTCATGATCACCATCCCGAATGACGTGCTGGAAAATGGCTCGTCGGCGTCAGGGTCGGCCTCCGGCGACGGTGTCGAGACACCCGGGCTTTCGGCCCCGCGCCTCGACGCGTTCATCAGCGATGGCCAGCGGCCGAAGGTCGTCACAACGACAACGGTGGCCGTGGCTCCGTCGACAACGGTTGCCGCAAGCGGCTCGCGGGCAAAGTTGCTCTTCGGCGGTGCAGCATCAGTGTTCGCCGTGACCCCGGGCGGGGTGGCGCAGTTCTCGACACCGGGTTCGAAGGACAAGCCGGTCGAAGTCGGCGCCCGCTCGATCAAGTCGAGTGACCCGAACGTCGACCTCACCCTCGCCTCGGGCAACCTCGTCGCAAATGCGTCGGGTCCGACCGTCGAGCTGGGGGCCGAGGGCGGGACGCTCGCAGTTCAGGTCACCACGGCCACCGGCGAAGTGATTCAACAAGAAGTCACCGTCGACACTCCGGCCGTCCAGGTGAAGGCCGACGAGACAGGTGGAGTCACCGTGCTCGAGGCGTCGTCGACCGGTGAGGTGCAAAAGACTGAAATCGCATCGGACGGCACCAAGACCCAAACCGTGGTCGACGCGTCGGCCCTCAACTTGAACAAGGTCGAAGTCGAACTTCCGCCGGCACTCGAGAGCAAGGCGATCGAGGCATTGCCGAAGTTGGAAGACCGCAACTTGAACAACCCGAACTACAAGGCGGACGAGGCCTATACCGCACCCACGACAACGGTTCCCACCGCGGCTGGTGCGCGTGAAATTGCGGCGGCCACCACGACGTCGGTGCCTCGTGGGGAAACTCCATCGACGGTCCAAACCCGTAATGCGGCGCTGCCAACGACGGTCGCTCCGAGTGCGCAGACCGGATCCACTGTCGCAACGCGCAACGCGGCTCTTCCGACCACCACGGTCGCCCGTGCTGTGACGGCGGCGGGTGCCACGCCGACGACTGTCGCGGCGGTGGTCAGGCCGACTCTTTCCGGTTTCCGTATCGCCACAAAGACCTTCGGTGACGACGCTTTCACCCTCGACCCGCCCGATTCGAACAGCCCCGGCGGATTCAGGTATTCCTCCAGCCGCACCGATGTGGCGACGGTCAGTGCAACAACGGGTCGCGTCACAATCGTCGGAGCAGGAACGACATCGATCACGGCCACACAGTCGGCAGCGCGAGGCTTCGAGGCGGCAACGGTTTCTGCCACCTTGATTGTTGCGAAGGCCGCACCGGTCAATTCCGACCTCCGCGACATCACCAAGACGTTCGGCGAGGATTCGTTCACGATTGCTCGACCCACGTCGACATCTAACGGTGTCTTCACCTTCACAAGCAGTGACGAAGACGTTCTCAAGCAGTCGCGTACAACGGGCCGATGGATCATCGGTGGTGCCGGACGCACGACAATCACCGTCGCTCAAGCCGCGACCGACGACTTCCTCGCGGCGACCGACAGTTTCGTCGTCACGGTGCGAAAGGGTGCCCCAGCCCTCACCGCTCCGGCCGATGTTTCAAAGGCGTTCCTCGACGCTGACTTTGAACTACCACGGCCGTCGTCCGAGAGTCGTGGGGCATTCACGTATTCGTCCTCCGACGCGAACGTCGTCAGCGTGTCCGGCCCCCGCGCAGCAATTCGTTCCGCGGGCACCGCGACGATCACCGTTTCCCAGGCCACGACAGCCGATTGGCTCGCCGCGAGCACGACATTCAGGGTCGTCGTTGCTCAGGCGGCGCCAACACTCACCGAATTCCCGGACGTCAACAAGAGCTTCGGCGACGCAGCCTTTGACGTGGCTGCACCGAAGTCGAATTCGAACGGTGCCATCACGTACTCCTCGAGCGACACCCAAGTTGTCACGGTGGGCGAGCGCGACGGCAGGGTGAGCATCATCGGCGCAGGCTCGGCCACGGTCACCGCCTCGCAGGCCGCAACCACCAGTTTCAGTGCGGGCTCGATTGCCGCGAAAGTGACCGTTGCCAAGGCGGCACCGGCGATCTCGAGTCTTCTCGTCGCCGACAAGGTCTACGGCGACGCCGACTTCACCCTGAAGCCCACATCCACCAGCCCCGCTGCGTTTGCGTACTCAACCGACAAGCCGGGCGTCTTCTCCGTCGATGCGAAGACGGGTTTGGTGAAGATCGTCGGGGTTGGCACGGCGACCCTCACTGTGCGCCAGGAGTCGTCCGCGAACTACGAGGCAGGTTCGGTCGCGGTCAGCGTGACGGTGAAGAAGGCGGCGCCCACATTCACCTGGACCCTCGCGAACAAGACATTCGGTGACGAGGCATTCGATCTCGTCGCCCCGAAGTCGAATTCGACGGGCGGCTTCTCCTACACGGTCGATGATCCGACAATCGCAACTGTCTCTGCGGCGGGTCGTGTGACCATCCTCAAGGCGGGAACCGTCACCATCACCGCGCAGCAGGCGGCGACTGATTTCTATGCGGCCGACTCGACCACCGCGAAGTTGACGATCGACAAACTGGCGCCGACACTCACGAATTTCGTCGTACCGGCGAAGAAATTCGGTGATTCGGCGTTCACGCTGACCGCGCCAACCTCGAATTCAACCGGTGACTTCACCTACGACGTCGTTGCCGGCAGCGAGTCGAACCCGAACGTTGCGACCGTTACTTCAGCGGGCCAGGTCACGATCGGTGGAGCGGGAACGGTGCAGGTCCGCGCAAATCAGGCCGCTACCGCGAACTATGCAGCGGCGTCGATCACGGCGACGTTGACGGTCGGGCGAATCGCGCAGCAAGGCACGCTGGCAAATGGGCTGGTGGCCCGTTGGTCGTTCGACTCGGCAAACACCCTCGGTGTCAACGCCGCCGGCACGGGAAACCTCACCGAAACGGGCGGCCCCACATGGACATCCAACGGAAAGATCGGCGGTGCGGTGTCGTTGAACGGTTCGGGAGCGCACCTCTTCCTTGCCAACGGTTCGATCACCGGGCTTCCCGTGGGGAATTCTTCGTACACGGTGTCAGCGTGGATCAAGCCGTCGGCATTCGGTGCCCGAGGCATTGTCGGCTGGGGCAATTATTGGAACTCGCGACAGACCAACGCTTTCCGTCTAGACGGATCAGGTGGTCTCTACAACTACTGGTGGGATGTCGATCTGTACGCCAATCCGCGTCCGAACGAGATTTCCGTCAACGGCCCGTGGGCACACGTCGTTGCCACGTACGACGGTACGACACGACGCATCTGGGTGAACGGAGCGATCGCAAACTCCGACACCAACCGCGGCGCTGCAAACGTCAACTGTGCAGCATCCGGATGCAATTTTGCGGTGGGCAAGACCGTCGGCAACGAATGGTTCGCCGGTCTTCTCGATGAGGTCTCGATCTACAACCGTTCTCTCGGTGCGTCCGAGATCGAGTTGCTTGCGAGTGGCGTCGGTACGGCACTCACCATCACCTCCACGTCGGGGACGTTCGGTGCACCACTTAGCCTCACAACCATCGGTGGTCAGGGCACCGGTGCCATCTCCTACCGCGTTGTCGATGCCGGTAGCGCCAATTGTGTGGTCAGCGGCGCGACGTTGACAGCGACGTCGGGCGGAACATGCACCATCGCCGCGACAAAGGCAGCCGATCGCAACTACGACGAATCGATCTCGGCCAACACGACCGTTACCTTCAACCGCATCGGTCAGTCGTCACCCGTGGTCATCTCCACCACGACGGCCGTCGCGGGTGTCAACCTCGCACTTGCCGCAAGTGGTGGCTCGGGAACGGGTGTGATGTCGTTCTCCGTGGTGAGCGCGGGAACCGCCGGCTGTTCGATCAGTGGTACGTCCCTCGTCACGACAGCAAGCGGCAACTGCACAATCACCGCAACACGAGCAGCCGATTCCAACTTCACATCTGCAACATCAGCAACGACCACGATCACGGTTTCGAAACAGATTCCCACGATCGCGTCGCTGGTGCTCGCTGACCGCACCTATCTTGGTGCGGGTTTCACGATCGGCGCACCAAACTCGACGAGCAATGGAACGTGGACCTGGGCCTCCAGCAACACGTCCATCGCTTCGGTCAACTCATCCACGGGTGCAGTGACCATCGGTGTGCCAGGAACAACCATCATCACGGCCACTCAGGCAACCACTCCGATGTACTCGTCTGCCGCGGTCACCGCAGAGCTGAAGGTTCTTCCGGCCAACCCGACGATCGGAGTGTTGTCGATACCGTCTAAGACCTTCGGAGATGCCCCATTCACGTTCGCGGCACCGACGTCCAACAGCACCGGGGCTTTCACGTACTCCAGCAGCAACTCCTCGATCGCCACCGTGAACTCTTCAACACGCACAATCACGATCGTCGGGACAGGGTCGGTGACGATCACGGCCTCTCAGGCTGCAACAACGAACTTTGCTGCCGGTTCGGTGACCGCCGTGTTCGTCGTGAACGGTGTGACGCCAACACTGACAGCCTTCGGCGGTGACAGTGGGTCCGGTGCAGGTCTGAAGGGCACCCGCTATGTCGGTTACTTCAACGACGACGTGAACTGGTTTGCGACCGCCCCCAAGCACGGTGACACCAACCAGATCACCGATTTCACGTACTTCACGTCGAGTAACGAACTCTACAGCTGGGAATGGACGGGTTCGTTCAAGGCATCGACCTCGGGCGTCTACACGTTCTGCACCAACTCCGATGACGCGAGTTACCTCTGGCTTGGCCCATCTGCAAAGACCGGCTTCACGCAGGGCAACGCGCTCGTCGACAACCGTGGCCTCCACGGCATGCGCGAAATCTGCAACACCACCACGCTCGTGGGTGGATCGTTTTACCCCATCCGTATCCAGTTCGGGGAGAATTACGGAGGTGACGCGATCATCGTGCGATTCACCCCGCCGGGTAGCAGCACCACGATCTACAACGGAACGGGCTTCTACTTCGGCGGAATGGGCCTGACAAAGGCCGAGGGCGACGCACCCTTCACGCCGACCCTGCCCACGTCGAACAGTCCGGGCGCAATCACGTACTCGAGCAGCAACACGTCGGTTGCCACCATCGATACGACGACGGGGCTCGTCAGCGTGGTCGGTCGCGGAACCACGACTCTCACTGCCACCCAGGCAGCGAGTGGCACGTGGGCATCGACAAGCACGTCAATCGACTTGCGTGTGTTGCAACGTGCAACGGTCGGCTCGTTTGCCTTGCCGACCGGTATCACCTTCGCCTCGGCACCATTTGCTCCGACACCCCCCACATCAAACAGCCCCGGTGCCTGGTCGTACGAAAGCTCGAACACCGCGGTTGCGAAGTGGGATCCGGCAACCGGGCTCCTGAGCGTCGCGGCTGCAGGCACGGCGACAATCACTGCAGTTCAGGCAGAGACGGGCGAGTTTGCCGAGTCGCGCGTGAGCACAACGCTGACGATCAACGGTGAGACGGTTGTCGACATCGAAAGCGGTGATCGGCATACGTGCGGCATCACCGACCAGGGCGGCGTGGTCTGCTGGGGATTCAACGACTTCGGCCAGCTGGGTGACGGTACGCGTACCACCCGCTCGTCGCCGGTTGCGGTGAGCGGATTGTCAACCGGAGTCGTGAAGATCGCAACCGGCTTCTGGCACAGTTGCGCGGTCCTCTCCAACGGCACGGCTCGGTGTTGGGGCCGCAACTCGTGGGGCAACCTGGGCAATGGCACGTCGACCGACAGCAACACGCCAGTTCAGGTATCGGGCATCACCAACGCCATCGACATCGCGGCGTCCGCCCACGCGACGTGCGCGATTCTTGCGACAGGGGCGCTGACCTGTTGGGGTCACAACGGTTACGGCGAACTCGCCAATGGCACCGGTGCCAGTTCGAACGTTCCGGTTCCCGTTCCCAGTCTCACGAGCGGGGTCACCGACGTTTCCGGTACCGAAACCTTCTATTGCGCCACAACGGCAAGCGGCGCAGCGAAGTGCTGGGGTCGCAACGACTGGAGCAACCTGGGTGACGGTACGACAACAATGCGTACAACCCCCGTCGACGTTCTCGGAATCACTTCGGGTGCGGTTCGAATCACCGTTCTTCGCCATTCGGCGTGCGCAGTGACCGGCTCCGGTGGGGTGATGTGCTGGGGCTACGGTGGCAGCGGTCAGAATGGCAACGGAACCGCCAATCAATATGCGACGGCGGTTCCGGTCACGGGAATCACCAACGCCATCGACGTGGCGGGCAGTTACCAACATGTCTGTGCACGTCTGTCGACCGGATCAATGCGCTGTTGGGGATGGAACGGCTACGGCCAACTCGCCACCGGAAACACCTCGAATTCGACGACCCCCGTGGCGGTTGCCGATCTCACCGACGTGCGCGACCTCAGCACCGGCTACGGATTCTCTTGCGCGCTGTCGGCAAAGGGCGTGGTTTGGTGCTGGGGAAGAAACGACGGCAACGAACTCGGCGACAAGTCGTCGACGAACCGCTATTCACCGGTCGGTGTGACCGGGATCAAGACAGTCATCACCACGGATCCCGAAACACAGCTGTCGCCGGTCACTTTGTCGACGCAGCGTTTCCGGGTTGGAGATTCGGGTGTGTCGTTCACGGCGGCTGCCTCCAACCGAACCGACTCGATCACCTACAGCAGCACCAACCCCTCTGTCGCGGTTGTCGATGCCACTGCACTTACGGTCTCGATCGTCGGCACCGGTGTTGCCTACGTGAGGGCCAGTCTTCCTGCGACGGCGACGCAGTCTGCGATGGTGTCGTATGCGCGCGTTGGGGTTCCCGACAGCGAATACGTCCAAGTGAGCGCCGGCTACCACACGTCGTGCGGCGTCACCACCACCGGTGAAGCCAAGTGTTGGGGCAATGGAGACTGGGGCCAACTCGGCAACTCATCGACCGAACGTCGATTGACCCCGACAACGGTGACGGATCTCGGGTCCGGAGCCGCGTCAATCGCGGTGGGACATCACCACACATGCGCAGTCACGAACCGTGGTGGGGTTGTGTGTTGGGGCCTGAACGACTACGGCCAGATCGGGTTCGGCACCACGTCGGTTCGGCCTTATGTCCCGGTGGCAGTGACGGGTCTGTCGTCAGGCGTGGTGCAGGTCGATGCGGGTTACCAACACACGTGTGCGCTCACCGCTGCCGGGGGAGTCAAGTGCTGGGGTTACAACGGATACGGCCAATTGGGCGACGGCACCAACGAGAACCGCACCACTCCGGTTGACGTGGTCGGTCTCACCTCTGGTGTTGTGCAGATCGATCTCGGGTACGAGTACTCGTGTGCACTGCTCGAGAACGGCACGGTTCGGTGCTGGGGTCGCAACGATTGGCGCAACCTGGGTGACGGCACCACGACGGTGCGGTACACCCCTCGTACGGTCAGCGGACTCTCCGGTGCGGTCGATATCGCCGCGGGTTTCCACCACACGTGCGCGGTGCTGAACACCGGAGCGGTGCGTTGTTGGGGGTACAACGGATACGGCCAGTTGGGCGATGGAACGACGAGTGATCGCATCACGCCCACAACCCCAACCGGACTTTCGGCAGGCGTGTCGCACGTCGTCGCGGGTGGCCACCACACGTGTGCGATGACGACCGGAGGCGCCGTCAAGTGTTGGGGCCGCAACGACAATGGCGACTTGGGTGACGGTACGACGACACGTCGCTACGTTCCCACTGACGTCACAGGGCTTGCTTCAGGAGTCTTCGAACTTTCGGCATCGAATGGATTTTCGACCTGTGCGATCGTTGCGAACGATGCAATGAAGTGTTGGGGCTACAACGACTGGGGCCAAATCGGCAACATCACATCTGGCAACGTCACCACGCCGACCGACGTGACCGGATCGTTCGCCGGCTCGGCGCCGGCGACGACGACGCTCGGGGCGCTGTCGTTGCCGGGTTCGAACTACACGACGGCGAGTTTGCCGTTCACGCTCGCGGCTCCCACGTCGAGCCGAAGCATCGAGACATTGACATGTGCCCAGGGCGGTCCGTGCGTCGTTGGTGACACCGGCCCCGGCGGTGGTCGGGTCTTCCACGTGTCGAAGGGTTTTGCCGCGCCGGGCACCGCGTGCGGTTCGTCGTGCAAGTATCTCGAAGCTGCACCCGCCACGTGGTCGGGCGCGAACCAGGATCCGCGCGCGCCTTGGTCGGGAATCACCAACGTTGCCATCGGTGCATCTGCACGCGGTGTGGGAATCGGCGCAGGCTTCGCAAACACGCAAGCAATCATCGCTCAGTCATCAACGGCAAGCCGGGCTGCAACGATGGCACGTGCCTACAACGGAGGGGGCCTGTCGGACTGGTACCTCCCATCTGCTGAGGAAATGCGGCAGGTCTATCTGAAGCGCGACACCATCGGTTATCTGCCGTGCAACGAGTGGTACTCGACATCCACCGAGTTCGATGCGAACCACCACTACCTGCAGCATCCCTGTCAGGACACGCCGACCTATGCGGGGAAGTGGGACAATCGTTATATTCGTCCGATTCGCGCGTTCGCTCCGATAAGCGAGGCGACACCGATTTCCTATGTCAGCTCGAACCCTGGTGTCGCGACGGTGGATGCTCGAACCGGTGTCGTGACGATCACCGGGGCGGGTACAACGGTTCTCGGCGCATCGCAGGGTGGCACCGGAGCCGTGAAGGCGGCAAGCAGTCGTGTCACGCTCTCGGTTGCGAGGTCGTGTGCCGACGGCGGTGCGTGTGTGGCGCCGGAAACACCGCCGGTGGGCGGAAGCCTCACCGACTGTCAGCTCGGCATCTCGTGTGCGATCGGTGACACCGGACCGGGCGGTGGCAAGGTCTTCTTCGTCGACACGAACGACGATTATGTCGGTGTCGACTATCTCGAGGTTGCGGTCGTCGGCGGGACCACCAGCTGGTGCAACACCGCTGCCGCCACGACGTCGCTGTCGGGCACCTCCGACAATGCGCAGGGCATCTTCAACATGCGGGGAATCCTCACGAATTGCACCAGTAGCGCGGCACACACGGCGCGCTTGTTCCAGGGTGGGATGAAGACTGATTGGTACCTCCCTGCGCCGACGGAGTTGCAACTCGTCAAGACAAACCTTGTCGATGCAGGACTCCTGACCGGGGTATCCGGCGAGTTCTGGGCGTCGAATCAGGTCAATGCCACACGCGCCTACACAGTCGACCTGGTGTCGGGAGTTCGATACGACGCCCTGAAGACCGATCTCCGTGGAATCATGCCGATTCGCGCCTTTGCAGTGAAGGGCTCCGTTGCGATCAATGCGACGCTGTCGGGCTTTGCGCTTCCGGCATCGTCCTATGTGTTCGGAACCACTCCGTTCTCCGTGACGGCGCCGACATCACTCAATCCTGCGGTTACCGAGTACTCCAGCAGCAACACGTCGGTTGCGACCATCGACCAATACACCGGTCGCGTGACGATCGTCGGTGCCGGATCCACAACATTCACGGCCACAGAGCCAGCCTTCGGCGCATATCTGGTGAAGTCGCAGACTGTGGCATTCACAGTGACGAAGGCGACGCCCACACTCACGGGTTTCACCACGCCCGGTGGTCCGTACCGCGCTGATGATGCGAATTTCACGATGGTCGCGCCGACGCCGAGTACAGCCGATGCGGGGGCCGTGACGTATGCGAGCAGCAACACCGCAGTGGCAACGATCAATGCCAACAGCGGCGTGGTCGACCTTCTCACCGCTGGAACGACCGTGCTCACCGCGTCGGTGCCAGGAAGTGCGAACTGGAACGGCGCTTCGGTCACCTTCGAGCTCACGGTCGGCGCGTTGTGCAAGGACGGCGGCACGTGCCGCATCGGCGACGAAGGCCCCGGTGGCGGCACGGTCTTCCTGCTCGACACCAACAACCAGTACCCCGACCTCGACTTCATGGAAATTGCCCCTGTCGACGCATCGGCAGCGGCGACGTGGTGTCCGTACTCGGCCGGAAGCGCCACCACTGCGACGGGAGTTGGCAGCGGTGCGGCCAACTCGACGGCGATGCTGACGGCGAGCGCATCGTGTGCTGCCGCCGCGGCCGCAGATGGCTACGCGACGAACACACAGACCGACTGGTTCTTGCCGTCAAAGAGCGAGTTCGAACTTGCAGTGTCGAATCTTGCAACGGCAGGCGTCACGCTCCCGGCCGGCAAATATTGGACCTCGTCGGGTGCGGTGACAAGCGCAACCGGAACCGGGGCCCCACTGCCCTCCACGTCCGGACTCGCGCCAGTGATCGGTCTCGGCACAACCTATGTCGACATGACCACGGCAGGCGGCGGTTGGAAGCTGGTTGCGTACGGTGAATCGGGTTCCATCGGAAAACTCAACACGGCGAACGGCACTTTCAACGCCGCAACACGATCCGGATCGGCAAACCTGAACGCTCTCGAAGCGATTCAAAATGCCGACGAGATCGCGATCTCGTGGACCGGCCCGACTGGGGCGCTGCCCACGGGTGGAATTGACACGTACACCAATGCAGTCTCGTTCAAGGTGCCGACCGCCTCGCTGATGACACTCTCCGGGTCGGGCTCCACACCTCCGGTTGGTACGTCGTCGACATCGTTCTCGATCGGTGGAACATCTGTTGACCAGTCGCTCGTCAGCCTCACGACTCTCGTCGGCTCGCCGGGGCTGCCGAGCTCCATGTACATGCGCAACAAGACCTTCGGCGTGCGTTACGGATCGGCCTACGGCCTCGTCTCCAACCCCGGAATCAACCAGCAGCTCGACTGGAACGAGGACAGTCAGGCCTTCAGTGCCGTGTATCTCGGTCACGACGGCTCATCCGGCTACGTGACACCCAGCGGCACCGCCAGCGGTTACGTCCCGCGGACGATGGCTGTCTGGGTGCGTTCGTCGTCGGCCGTTTACAGCGAGTTCAACACGGCAAACGGCTCGGCTGGGGACACGAATCCGTGGACCTATTACGACGTGCCGTCGGCGCGAACCGCAGCGACCCCGCTGCCGAACTGGCAGACGTCAGGCAACGAAATCGTCGCTCATGAAGCCCAGTGGGACAACAACAAGTCAAACGGCAACTATCCCTTCGTCCAAAAGGTCACCTTCCCGTCGTTCTCCGCCTCGGGTTCGGCGGCATTTGGTGGTCGACCCGCGATCCTGATCCATCCGGACGACAGCGACAGTGGTGTTGGTGTTGGTTGGACGAACCGTACGGGCTCCGACATCGTGGTCGACATCGCTGGTTCGCTGAAGCTGGCCTATCCAAGTGCCAATACTGATGGCATCACCTACCACGTGCAGCGCGGCTTGGTGGGCGACTCCAACTACTCGTTGATCGCCTCCGGTTCGATTGCATCCGGCACCACGGCGGAAACCCCGTTCTCGGGTTCGAAGGTCCTGGTACAAAGCGGTGAGTCGATCTACGTGATCGTCGGTAGAAACTCCGTGTACTACTGGGACCACACGATCCTGAAGTTCGACGTGACCCAGTCGACACGTGGTGCTCATGTCGTCAACCAGGCCGGTTCATCGAGTATCGCTCAGATCGGTTTGCCTGCAAAGGTGCGCGCGGTGCGCTCCTGGCAGAAGCGGAGCTCGTGTCTCGACATCAAGCAGACAACCAACACGAACACCAACGGCGTCTACACGATCAACGTCAACTCGGGTGGTGTCATCATTCCGACGCAGGCCTACTGCCTGATGGACAGCGCCATGGCCGGTGGTGGCTGGACGATGATCATGAAGGCTGCACAGAACAGCACGACTTTCCCGTACGCATCGAACTATTGGACGACGGCGAACACCTTGAACGAGGGATCGACCAACACGACCGCGGCTGACGCGAAGTTCTCGACTTTCAACCGCCTTGCCGGTACCGAACTGCTGGCGGTATTCCCCGATGTTGTGACAACGTCGTTCGGCGCGACGGAACGCGGCTCCATCGACGGCCACAACTACGGATGGACCTGGACCGCAAACGTGCCGAGCGGGCCAAAGACGGCCCTCGGAGTTTTCGGCGGCGCCAACAACCAGTCACTTGGTGACCCGTTCCTCTTCTCCGGTTGGAACGGCTCGGTCTTCAGTGCCCAGGGAGGCTTCAAGTGGTATGGCTTCAACTACACCACGAGTGCACCGGCCTTGAAGACGCGTTGGGGTTTCGGCTGGAACAACGAAGGCGACCAGGGATCCAACGACGTCAGCGGCGGCATTGGTCTCGACACGTCAGGTCGCAGCTACTCGGCCGGTGACGTCATCAACTGTTGCCAGTCGCACACCGGCCTCAACCGGTCGATGGCCGTTCAGATCTTCATTCGCTGAGGTTCGCCCCCGGTGGGCAGATGGTGTCACCTGGATCGGTGAGGCTGATCAGATAGGCGTCGACCAGTCGCGTGACGCAGTCGACCCCGAGATAGCTGGTGTGTCGGTTGCCTTCGACGGTGATCAATCGGGTGTTCCCCGAAGTCTTCACGGTGGCCTGCACACCGGCGAAAGGTGACGCGGGATCCTTCGTGGCGCCGATGATCACCGTGGGAGTCGCGCTTGCCGGGGGCGGGGTGTACGACTCGGAAGTGGCGGCGGGCCAGCGCGAGCACAATTCATCGGGAGCAAAAAATTCATGGAGACGCGGTGCAACCTTCGTCAGGTCATCGATGGGTGTGCGACTTGTGTCGTCGACGCATGAAATGGCAACGGACGCCTCGAACGTGTTGCGCAAGTCCTCGAACCCTGCGTCCTGGTAATAGAACCCGTCGTACATCGCGCGGATCTTCGAGCCATCTCCAGCGGCAGCAGCGGTCAACGCCGAATCGAGCTCACCCCACGATTCGGCGTCGTAGAGCGCAGAGATCGCTGCAGCGAGCACCATGTGAGAGGTGATGCCCGCGGGTGGAGACGACGTCACTGTGTCCCACGCCGCTTTCCGGTTGGTCGGCTCGAGAAACTCGTCGAGCAGCGACTCGAACACCTTCGCCTGTGCGGTGATGCGTTCCGCGCGGCTTGCCGCCGGGTTGGGCGGTGCATCGAGAACCATCGCACGCGCGGTGTCGGGAAAGAGGCCCTGCCACGTGAGACCGAGCACTCCACCGTAGGAAAAGCCCAAGTACGAGACCTTGTCTTCGCCGAGTGCGCGACGTAGCGTGTCGATGTCGCGTGCCGAGTTTGCTGTGCCGACGTGGGGGAGTATGTCGCCGGAGCGTTCGGTGCATGCATCGACAAACCGTTGCGCGGTTTCCGCCGCGAAGGGCTGGGTGAAGTAGTCGTCGTAGTTGTCGATGCAGTCAACGGCAGGCGTCGTCTGGCCGGTACCGCGTGGGTCCCAGGCGACGATGTCGAACCGATCGATGATGTCGCGGCTGAAATAGAACGCGGCGTTCTGGGCCAACGAAACACCGGGTCCGCCGGGCCCTCCCGGATTGACGATCAGCACACCCACTCGTTGATCGGCCTTCAACGCACGTTGCCGACTGACCTTCAGTGTGAACTTGCCGAGCGACGGATCGTTGTACTCGAAGGGCACGTCGAGTTCCGCACATTCGACGCCGTTGCACGATGTCCACTCGAGCGATGTCGTCTCGGGTGGGCCGGTGATCTTGCCTTGGTCCGACCCACACGCCGCAGCGAGAAGCATCGCGACACACGTGGCGGTCCCGTGTTTCACCATTTTTCCTGGCTTCACCATTTTTCCTGGCTTCACCATGTGTCGATCATCGGGCGCTTCTTGCCGATGCGTGGTTGTGGCACGGGGGCGGCGTCGAGAAGGGCAATGAGGCGGGTGCGGGTGTCGGCGGGGTCGATGACTTCGTCGATTTCGGCATGTGCGGCGATGTTCAGTGCGCCACCGCGTTCGTAGGCCGCCGCTATCAGCTTGTCTTCGAGTGCTTGTCGTTCGACCGGATCCGCGATGGCCTCGATTTCCTTGCGGTAGCCGAGGCGCACCGCGCCTTCGAGGCCCATGCCCCCGAATTCCCCGGTCGGCCACGAAAGGGTGGGGTAGCGGCCGTGCAACGTGCCGCCGGCCATCGCCTGCGCACCGAGCCCGTAGCACTTGCGCAGAACGACGGTGATCCACGGAACGGTGATGCTGCCGGCAACGACGAACATCCGACTGAAGTGGCGTACCTGGGCTGTCTTTTCCGCTTCCGGTCCGACCATGAAGCCGGGGGTGTCACACAGCGAAACGATCGGCAGGTCGTGGGCGTCGCAAAGTTGCACGAAGCGCGACGCTTTGTCGGAGGCATCGCTGTCGATGGCCCCACCGAGGTGTGCGGGGTTGTTGGCGATGATTCCGACCGAATGTCCACCGATGCGCGCGAGCGCAGTGACGATGCCGACTCCGAAATCGGGTCGCAACTCCAACCAGTCGGCACCATCGACGAGGTGTCTGATGGCGTCGCGCACCGGGTACACGCGTGTGCGCTGTTCGGGAACCACACCTCGCAGGGCGTCGTCGTCGCCCGGTCTCGCTTCGGTGCGTCGATGCTGGAAGAAGTTGAGGTACCGCTTGGCGGCGCTGACTGCTGCAGCCTCGTCGCCAACGCGAATGTCGACGACGCCGTTGTGTGTTTGGGTGTCGATATCGCCGATTGCGGTGGGCTCGACACGTCCGAGGCCGCCACCTTCGATCATCGCGGGGCCGGCCATGCCGATGTTCGAGTTCTCCGTGGCGATGATGACGTCACAGCAGCCGAGCAACGCGGCATTGCCCGCAAAGCAGTAGCCCGAGGCGATGCCGACGAGTGGCACGAGACCCGACAGCGCACCGAAAAGGGAAAACGCCATGCAATCCATGCCGGTGACGCCGTGCGAGTCGGTATCGCCCGGCCGGCCGCCGCCGCCTTCGGCGAAGAGGACGAAGGGCAATTTCATCTCTTCGGTGAAGGCGAAGAGGCGATCCTTCTTGATGTGGTTGATGAGGCCCTGCGTGCCGGCAAGGACCGTGTAGTCGTACGACGCGACCGCGATCGGTTTGCCATCAACGGTGGCCGTGCCCCCGACAAGTCCATCGGCAGGTGTGTTCACCATCAGATCGTCGGCGCTGCGGCGTTGTCGTTGTGCTGCAACCGCGAACGAGCCAACTTCGTGGAAAGAGCCGGCATCGACCAGATCGGTGATGTTCTCGCGAGCGGTGCGCCGGCCCTTGGAGTGACGCTTCTCGACGGCGACGGGGCGGGCATCGTCGGTGGTGAGGCGTCGACGCTCGCGGTAGCGGGCAAGGTCGGCGCGCTCGGTCGCGGCCGTGCCCGATCCCGTGTCGGCCTTGGCGGCAGCGACGTCGCCGGGAGTGAGGGTGAAGAGCACCTGGTGTTCCTCGACGGTGTCTCCGACTGCGACGTCGATACCGGTGATGGTCCCGTCCGCCTCGGCGACGACGGGGTGTTCCATCTTCATCGATTCGAGAACGACCACCTCGTGGCCGGCCCGTACGGACTCGCCAACAAGTGCATTCACCGCGATGACAGTGCCGATGAGCGGCGATCGACTCTGCATCGTTGTTGCCCCCATGGTCCCAGTCTTGCCGATGTTTGGTTGATGGTAGAAAGAGGCGGGGGTGAGGAGATGCCGAGACTTCGTCAGGTTCCAAGGGCACAGGCCGACCCAAAGGTGCTGCCCATGTACGACTTGTTGTTCGGCGACCGTGATCCGGTTGCCGAACCCGGTACGGCGACGGGAACACCGGGGGACTGGTGGACGGTTTTCGCCCTCGACCCCGAAATCTTCGACCACGCCGTCCGCGGATTCGTCCTCTACCGCAATCCGGCGCGGCGTCTCGACCCGAAACTGCGCGAACTCGGCCAGACCCGGGTGGGTTGGGCGAGGGCCAGTCAGTTCGTTTTCTCCCAGCACTGCAAGTCGTGCCGCGAGGTCGGCATCGGCGAGGAAAAAATCGCGGCGATTCCGCACTGGCAGACCGCGACGTGCTTTTCGCCCATCGAACGGGCCGTTCTTGCCTACACCGACGCCCTCGTCTACGACGGGGGTCGCGTGGCTGACGGCGTGTTCGAGGCTTTGAAGGCGGAACTGTCCGATGAAGAGATTCTCGAATTGACCTACATCACTGCGATGTACGACATGCACGCCGTGATGAGTCGCGCCTTGCGAACCGAGTTCGACGACCGCGACGACCCGATCGTCGAAGTGGACGGACCCGATGGTCCTCGCATGAAATTGCGTGTGCGATGAAAGATTGGAGTTGAGATGACACGACCAAGTGGCTTCCATCACGTGGCATTCGCTTGTCGCGATACCGAGGCGACTCGGTACTTCTACGAAGACCTCCTCGGCTTCCCACTGGTGCACACCGAAGTGCAGCGCGTGCCGGGCAGCGACTCGTTCTTTCGCCACTTGTTCTTCGACACCGGCGACGGAAAATGCATTGCGTTCTTCGAGTTGCACAACGTGGGAGAACAAGCGGGCTGGCGAGCCGACGTGTCAACGGGCAACGGCTTGCCGGTGTGGGTGAACCATGTCGCGTTTGCTGCCGACGAGGCTCGTCAGGCACAGGCAAAAGCATCGCTTTCGGCCGGTGGTATCGAGCCAATCATGGACGTCGACCATGGCTGGTGTCATTCGCAGTACTACCTCGACCCCAACGGCATCATGGTCGAGTTCTGCCGCGACACCCCGGGATTCGAACCCGATCCCGCGGGCGCTCGCGCGGCGCTTGCCGACTAACCGATCTGCAAATTCCGCCGGTCGTATTCCGTGAGTCGCCCACGGCGTACCCACACGTCGGCGATGTCGACTTCCTGGTCGTAGGTCATCACGACGCTGGGCTTCTTCAGTCCGGCGTCACGCCAATCGCGGATGGGTGTCGTTCCTTGGCGCTTCGCGTAGGAGCTCTCGCCGTCGGTGATGCCCCTCAGCAGTACCAGCGTTCCGCGTTTGGCGATGAAGATCGCCGGGCGCGTCTTGCCGTCACGCCCGACGTCGTCGGCTCCGGGGACGCCGTCGAACGACAACCAGGCGTCGACGATGTCGCCCGCTTCCAGGTTGTACATCGCGTCGAGCGACAATTCGCCGAGCTTCGGTCGTTCGGGTTTGTCCTCGCGGGCCTGGAGGGTGTGAGCAACGAAATCGACGAATTGGAATGCGCCATCGAGTTCCTGCAGCACGACGTTGATCTGCTGGCCGGCTGTTAGCTCCGCTGCGCGCGGTGATGTCGAGGTCATTGACTCATCGCCCTGCTCGGTCTGCCATGTGATGTGATCCCCGTCGATCATCCGCACCACCGCACGCACCGTACGGCGAAGGCCGGGCGGAGGGGCCGCGTCGAGATGCGTCAACTTCTTCTCGGGTTTTGGTCGGGTAAGGCGCTTGATCTCTCGGATTCGTTCCCGGCGGTCCTTGTCGGAGAGCGTTCTGTGCGACCCGGGCACAACCTGAACGATGCTGAACTCGGTTCTGCCAATCTCCACCTGGACCTTCAGGCTGTCGCACTCGCGCAACTCGCCCAGGCCAGAGAGATGTTCTGCGTCAAGGACTCCCCGCAGTGACCCATCGCGGCTCACCCAATGCCAGCCACCGTCGGCGGCGTGTTCGCGCAGTTCGACGGGAATCAACTTCCTGTCCTGCTTTTGCTGCGCGGGTTCCTCTTTTTTCGATGCGCTGACAGGCGGCACGGAGTCGCGAAGCGACTTCAGGATCTCTTCGTTTGATTTCCGTGGCTTGCCGCCCACGCGTTCGGACTACTCCGGCAGTGGGTAGTGAACGCCGGGAATGCCCGGCAGCAGCGGTGTCGCCCAGTCGGGCCGCGGGAGAAGGCCGGGATAAGCGCCCGGCGCCATCGGCGCCGTGTCGGCGTTCCACGCGTGGTGGATGGGCTGCAACTGGTAGTAGCCGTTCGCCGCGTTGGTGCCGCCGTCGACGAGCAGGTCGTGGCCGGTGATGTAGCCCGCCATGTCGGAGGCGAGGAACATGACCGGAGCGACAATCTCGGACACTTCACCGAGGCGACGCATCGGCGTGCGCGAGGCGATCCACTTGTCCATTCCCATGCCTTCGAGTGCAACGCGCGTCATTTCGGTGATGATGAAACCCGGGCTGACGGCGTTGACACGGACGCCACGGTCGGCCCATTCACACCCAAGCTGTTGGGTGATGTTGCGCAGCGCACCCTTTGCCGCGGTGTAGGCGATGATGTTCATCTCGTTCGCGCCGCTGCCCATGATCGAGCAGATGTTGACGATGTTGCCGCTCTTCTTCAGCAACATGTGAAGACCGACCTCGCGCATGTAGAGGAACGCGCCGCGAAGGTCGACTGCCATGATCTTGTCGAAGGTGTCGGTGGGGAAGCGCTCGGCACCGATGCCGAGAACGTCGGAGATGCCCGCGTTGTTGACGAGAGTGTCGATGCCGCCGAATTCCTTGATTCCGGCCGCGACGACACGCTTCACGTCATCTTCGATCGACACGTCACCGGTGACACAGAGAACCTTGGCGCCCGCTTTCTTGCAGGCCTCACCCGTCTGCTCGAGCAGTTCTTTCGTGCGGGCCGTGAGCACGAGGTTGGCACCCGCCTTCGCGAAACCCTCGGCAAAGCTCGCACCAAGGCCGTACGAGGCTCCGGTGATGAGAACGGTTTTTCCCTTGAAATCGAACATGTCTGGACCCCTTGTGCCGCGGCCCGTTGTGGGCACTGGATTACCGAAAATAGTGGCTTTTTGGGACCCCTGGCGAATGCAGGCTCGGGCCGTGAAATCAGGGACGTTCGAGGATGGTGACGGCGCATGCGGCCTCTTCGAGGCCGATCACACCACCGCCGTTTTCCGCCAACGCAAGGCGCGCATTGGGAACCTGGCGTGCACCTGCTTCTCCGCGCAGTTGAACGACGAGCTCGTAGACCATCGACAAGCCGGTCGCACCGACGGGGTGACCCTTCGACACCAACCCGCCCGATGTGTTGATGGGAATCGAACCGCCGGGCCCGGTTTCTCCCGCCTCGACGAATGCTCCGCCCGAGCCGATGGGGCAGAAGCCGAGCATTTCGGTTTGGTAGATCTCGCAAAAGGCCGTCGCGTCGTGAACCTCGGCAACATCGATGTCGGCGGGCTTGATTCCCGCACGCTCGTATGCGCGGCGCGCCGCATGGTGCGACAGTGAAGGTTCGTCGTAGGCGCGGTACTTCCCACCCGTCAGTGCCGTTGCGGCAATGCGGATGGCGCGGGAACGCACCGACTCGGGGAGTGACTTCAGGTAGTCGTCGGAACAAACGATTGCTGCAGCACCGCCGTCACCGATCGGCGCACACATCGATCGCGTGAGGGGGAACGAAATCGGACGATCGTTCAGCACCTCGTCGGTCGTCATGGGGAAGCGGTATTGCGCCTTCGGGTTGTCGACCGCGTAGGTGTGGTTCTTGGCGGCAGCATGGGCGATTTGGCGTTGTGTCGTGCCGAACAACTTCATGTGGAGCGCGGCCTGAATGCCGTACGTCTCCATGAAAATGGTGTGACCTTCACCCTTGTCGAAACTGCACCCCGCGAATTGTGCGGCACGGTCGTACTCGTCGAACAGTCGGTCGAGGTCGAAGTTGTCGACGCCCGAGTAGTAGGAATCGAACATCACCTGTCGTACGGCAGGGTCCTTGTCGGCGCCCGGTCGATAGATCTTCTCGACGCCGATGGCGAGTGACACCTTGGTCTCGCCGCTGAGAACGTCTTTCACGGCACCTTGGAGCGCCATCGAGGCCGTTGCGCAGGCGCCTTCGACGTTGGTCATCGGGACGCGTTCGGGAAACAGCCCTTCGTCGACCATTTCGATGAAGCAGGTTTGCCCCCGCACGCCACCCTGACCCCACGTGTGCATGAGGCAATTGCCGAACCAAGCCGAGCCGATGTCGGCTCCGTCGGTCATCCCGACGTCAGCGAGAACACCCGTGTACGTCTCGCGAGCAAGCGACTTGAGGGAGTCCTCCGGGCGGCGAGCAAATGCGGTGCTGTGGGCTCCGATGATCCAAACGTTCGTCATTTCATTGACTCAGGCGGTCTTGCGCGCTGTGGCGCGTGGCTTGGAGGGCTTCGTGGCGGCAGCAGAACTTGTCCGGTTGATGAGTCCCGCGAGGAACATGTCACAGAACTGGTCGGCGATCGCATCGGCACGCAGCGGGCCTTCGGGTCGGTACCAGTGTGTGAGCCAGTTGAGTGACCCGATGATGCCGAGCGTTGCAATGCGAGGGTTCGTCAGCGGGGCGAATTCACCCTCGGCAATGCCGTCGCGGATGATCGATTCGAGAAGCTCGAGATACTCGCGGTCCATTGCGGACCACTCCTTCATTCTGCGTCGACCGGCAATTTCCTGCAGGTACACCGAGGCGTAAACAAAGTTCGTCTCGAGCACTTTCAAGTGTGACCGGGTGGCACGACGGATCTTTTCGGTGGGGGGAAGATCCATCTGAGACAGTTCGCGCAGACCAACCAAGATCTCTTCTGCCGGTTCACGTACGACGGCGAACAACAGGTCTTCTTTCGTATCGATGTAGTGGTAGAGGCTGCCCTTCCAGATACCCACGGCCGAGGCGATGTCCTCGAGCGATGTTGCGGCAAAGCCCTTCGTTCGGAATGCTTCGGCTGCGGCTTCGACGATGTCGTTCCAGCGACTCGGACGTGGCATGTTTCCCCCTCTCCACGATCATCTCACCGCGGGCCGCGGCACTGGGTGAAATGAAACGACCGTTTGGTTATTATACGCAGAGGGGGGCAATGGGCGTCACGAGGGTCAACCACACGGGAATCAGCGTTACCGACATGGAGCGCTCCCTCGGCTTCTATCGCGATGTGCTCGGTCTCGAACTCGTGATGGACATGGACGTCGACAGGCATGCTGGCCTCGATGCCGTCGTCGGGATGGCCGACACGATCGGTCGGGTCGTCATGTTGGCGGCCGGCGACAGCCTGGTGGAGTTGTGGTGCTACGCGAATCCCGCCGGTCGGCCCCTTCCCACCGATTACAAGCCCGCCGACCGTGGCGTGACGCACGTCGCTCTCGAGGTCGACGATGTCGATGCGATACATGCGCGCGTGGTGACCGCGGGCTTCCGCGCGAAGTCGGCACCCGTTGATCTCGGCATTCACAAGACCTGTTACGTGCACGGCCCCGACGACGAAATCGTCGAGCTCCTCGAAGACAGGTCGAATCGGGAGATGCTTGCGAGGGTGACTCGACGCACGATCGAACGGCGCCTCGCCGCCGAGGGCAAGAAGGGTCCGTGACCCTTCGCGGACACGAAAATCGAAAGGAATTGCAGATGTCGAATCAAACAATCAAGGGCCTGACGGTCACGGGACTCATGCGTCAAGCGGCGCGGTACAACGCCAAGCGCATCGCGGTGAAGCACGGCGACCGCACACTCACCTTCGCCGAAGCGTGGGAACGTGGGACACGCATGGCCAACGGACTTCTTTCGCTTGGGTTGAAGCCCGGCGATCGCGTGGGTGTGCTCGAAGACAACTCGATCGATGCCCAGGACTTCTTTCTCGGTGCAGCCATTGCGGGTTTGGTACGCGTACCCCTGTACGCGCGCAACTCGATCGAGAGCCATGAGCACATGCTCGGCCATACGGGTTGCCGGGCCGTCGTCGTTGCCGACAAGTACCGCAGCGACATGGATGGCATGACCTCGAAGCTTGCCGACCTGCAGCACGTCGTGGTTCGCGATGCGGGCTACGAGAAGTGGTTGGCCTCATTCTCGGCCGACGATCCGATGATCGAGATCCAACCCGATGACTGGTACATCATCCGCCACACGGGCGGTACGACAGGCAAGCCAAAAGGCGTCGCGTACAGCCACCGGTCGTGGTTGGCGGCCGGCCGCGACTGGTTCTACAACTTCCCGCCGATGGATGCGGGCGAGGTGTGCATGCACGTCGGACCCATCTCGCACGGAAGCGGCTATCTCTACACACCCACGTGGCTGTCGGGCGGAACCAACTTGTTGCTCGATCACTTCGACGCCAGAGAGACGTTGCAACTGATGGCCAGTGAACGGGTGTCGTTCATGTTCATGGTTCCCGCGATGCTGAATGCCGTTGCGCGTGATCCGCTTGCACGCGAGCTCGACTTTTCCGCGCTGAAGGTGATCCAAATCGGCGGTGCACCGATTGCCGACGACACGGCACTGCTGGCGCGCGAGGTGTTCGGAGACGTGCTGTACCAGGGCTACGGACAGACCGAGGCGTTGCCCGTGTGCATGATGGGTCCGAAGGAATGGTTCTCCGACGTGCCCGGCTCGAATCCACTGCGCTCGGCAGGTCGCGCACTGCCGTTCGCCTATCTCGAAATCAGGGACCCCGAGGACTCGTCGGTGTCGTTGCCGATCGGTGAAGAAGGCGAAATCGCCATTCGTTGCGATGGGCAGATGCTTGGCTTCTGGGAAAACGAGGCCGCCACGAAGGAGCGCATGTCCGGTGATGGTTTTGTTCTCACCGGCGACATCGGCAAGCTCGACGAAAACGGGTACCTCTACGTTCTCGATCGCAAAGACGACATGATCATCTCCGGTGGATTCAATATTTGGCCCGCCGAACTGGAGAACGCGATTCTCGGCCACCCCGAAGTCATCGAAGTTGCGGTCTTTGCGATTCCACACGAGCGCTGGGGCGAGAGTCCGGCTGCGATGTGCGTGACCGCGGCGGGGGCGAAGGTTTCGGCCGACGACATCAAAGACCTGTGTGCGCGCGTGCTTGGCTCGTACAAGAAGCCAGCCGAGGTGTTCTTCCAGACCGACGCCCTACCGAAGAGCCCCGTGGGCAAGGTCCAGCGCAAAGTTCTGCGCGAGCCCTTTTGGGCGGGCCAAGAACGCCGGGTTGCCGGCAACTAGGCGAGCCCAAAGGGGAGGGATGTCCCCTTGATAACCAAACGCTTGTTGTGGTAACGTCGCACTTGTCACACAGACCACGCAACCGACGACAACTGGGGGGATTATGGGTCTCAATTTGGCAACAATGGAAAAAATCACTGCAGACGTTCAGATGAACGATCTGGAGTGGGTGGAAGTGGCGCCTGGTTCCTACTTCAAGGTTCTCACGGTTCACGCTCCGACCAACACCGTGGCCTTCGGCTTCAAGATGGATGCAGGCGCGCCGGACTTCCCGTCGCACTTCCACATCTGCCGCGCGATGGCATGGACCGTCAAGGGTTGGTTCGGGTACCGCGAGGCTGAGAAGCCCGAGGAGAGCCGGATCATGAAGGGCATGTTCTCCTACGAGGCTGCTGGTTCGTTCCACACGCCGTTCAGCGACTGCCCGGAGGGCTTCGAGTCGGTCGGAATCTTCGAGAGCGACAGTGAAGTCCTTCTCCAGAACCACGCCGAGCCCGACCCGCGCTCCGAGCGCATCGGCGACCTCACGGTCAGCGACTTCATCTCGTGGGGCAGCAAGTCGACCCACATCGTGCACCAGGACGGCACCATCACCGGTGACCCGACCTACAAGTACGACTTCACGAGCGGTATCAACGCCTTCAGCTGAGGCGTCACAACCGAAAACTTTGAAAGAGGGGGAGGCGGGAAACCGCCTCCCCCTCTTCGTTTGTCCCCGTTCTGTTCCCCGAGACTTGGATCTGCCAGAAGCTTTGGTCAGACGATCGACCAACCACCGTCGACCGGATAGGTCATGCCGGTGATGAAG
>CAZVPL010000006.1:41307-42407 GCA_964629075.1 uncultured Bifidobacterium sp.
GCCTCGGGTGAGCACAGGTACGCGGCCATTGCGCCGATATCACGCGGAGTACCGAGACGTTTGATCGCGTGCGCCGCAGCGAACTGGTCGAGCATGTCTGGCGTGATGTCCTGGAGGATCGGCGTGTTGATCGTGCCGGGGGCGATGGCGTTCACGGTCACGCCGGTGCCCGCATACTCCACCGCCGCCTGACGGGTCATGCCGGTGACACCGGCTTTGGCCGCGCTGTAGGAAAACAGATTCGGTAGACCCCGCAGTGCCGCGAGAGAGGCGATGTTCAGCACCCGACCGAATCCGCCACGGATCATCACGGGCAGGACGGTTTTCATTCCGTACCAAACCGATGTGAGGTCGTGGGCAATCATCCGGTCCCACTGCGCCTGTTCGAGGTCGACCGCAGTATCGGCCGTCGTGGCAACGACTCCAGCGATGTTTCCGAGGACGTCGATCTTGCCGTGTTTGTCGTCGATCCGCCGTATCTCGGTCTTCCACTGGGTGAGATCGGTGACGTCCATCGTTGCACGCTCGGCCGTGCCACCCGCCGCCGTGATTGCCGCGACGGTCTCGTGGCAATCCTTCAGGTCGAGGCAAACGACGTGTGCCCCTTCTGAACCCAGGCGTTCAGCGACACCTCTGCCGATTCCCTGATGTGCACCGGTGATGACGGCCACCATGCCGGTGAAACGTTTCGTTGTCATGAGTGTCTCCTCTTCGTGTGAATCATGAGTTTGTTTTTCTCATCTGATGTTGGAAATGAAGAAGGGCGGGGCCGACCAAGTCGACCCCGCCCTTACAGATAGGTGATTTAGTTGAACAGGGTGAACGCACCCGGGCCGGTGGCGAAGCCGCTGGCAGGAACGTTCTTGTTCGTCACGAGCGGGCTGTCCATCCAGTAGGTGGTCGCATCGGGTGTCTCGCCTGCGATCAGCTTGGCGAGGAGTTCACAACCGAGAGAGGCCGTGCCCTCGAGGTCGTTCGCCGCGGTTGCAGCGAAGCTCTTGCCCGCGCGGATCATGTCGAGTGCCGACGAGTCACCGTTGAACGACACGACGAAGGCCTTGTTGCCAAGACCATCGACTGCTGCCGCTGCACCCTGGCGC
>CAZVPL010000007.1:0-40618 GCA_964629075.1 uncultured Bifidobacterium sp.
GCGTCTTCGGACCCCGCGTTCACGGTCAGCGCCACAGCAAGCTCAGGTGGTGCCGTGTCCTTCGCGTCGTCAACCCCGTCTGTATGCACGGTTTCGGGTTCAACCGTGACGCTTGTATCCGTCGGTACTTGCACCATCGCAGCGACCCGCGGTTCTCTGGGTCTCTACAGGGCGGCCGACACGGTGTCACGTTCATTCAATGTCACTGGGCAGAAGCCCAGCGCAACCACGGGATCTGCCAGTGCAGAGACGACTACGGCGACACTGGGCGGAGAAGTGAATGCCAACGGCGCCGACGCCACCGTTCGATTCGAGTACGGACTGAGTTCGACGTTGGCGACTTCCGAGTCGGTGGCGGTTTCTGCTGCGGTCACTGGCGCAACAGCGAAGGCCGTTAGCGCCTCGGTGTCAAAGTTGTCGCCTGGTCAGACCTACTACTGGCGCGTGGTTGCGACGAACGCGATCGGTTCGGCAACGGGTGACATCAAGTCGTTCACGACGAAGGGCTCAAAGCCGAGTGCATCGACCATCTCGGCATCGCGGGGCACCTCGGGAATGACGCTGAACGGCAAGGTGAATGCGAACAACCTCGACACAACGATTCGTTTCGAGTACGGCACAAGCGCGACCCTGGTGGGTGCACAGCAGACCGCGGCCAAGACGCAAACCGGCGCAACGGAAGAGGATGTGAGCGCCGCGGTTTCGGGATTGGCGGAAAACACCACGTATTACTACCGCATCGTCGCCTCGAATGAACTGGGTACCGCGACGGGCGAGACGAAGAGCTTCACCACGGTCGGCCCCGAAGGTGTGTCGATCAACGATGGCGACGAATTCACTTCGAGCGCGAAGGTCGTCATCTCCGTCGTCGGCCCGCCGAATGCGGCACGCATCCTTGTTTCGAATGACGGCGGCTTCAAAACGTCGACGACGTTCGACCTGGTGAACGGCTCCGCCGATGTTCCCTGGTCATTGGTGGTGAGCAGGGACGGCACGTTCACCAAGACGGTGTATGTGCGGTTCCTCTCGCGGTTCAACTCGAAGGTCACCGACGACAAGCAGGACGACATCATCCTCGACACGACAAAGCCTCGGCTCGACTCGGTGAGCGCGACACCGTCGGCTGCGCCTTCGTCGGCCGTCACGGTTTCAGCGGCTCGTAGTAAAGCCAAGGGAAAGGCGACGACTGGGGTGCGGCTATCGGTGCGGGCGATCGACACGATTTCGGGTGCGGTTGCGATCGAAGTTCGCAGCGCGGCGAACAAGCCGGCGATTCGCGTGCCGCTCGGCAAGGCTCCTTCGAAGGTGAAGACGGTGGGCCTGCCGCGCCAGACAACTGCAACCGTGACCCTGAGATCCAGCGCCAAGGCCCTGCAGATACGCGCCGTTGACGGAGCGGGCAATATGTCGGCGTGGGTCAGAGTCGCCGTCAAGAAATGATTCGTCGTCGCTGGGCTTTGGCCCTTGTTTCCGTGCTGCTGTTCGCGTCGTGCGGAGGCGGTGGTGGGGGAGGCGGCGCCGCTGACGTCACGGTGCCCGTTGCCACGGGTGAAGACCAGTCGTCGGGCCTGATACCGAACCCGAACGGCTTTGCCTTCCCGAACTTTGGTTCGTCCGCGACGTCCGAGGTGTTCAACGAGGCTGATCTTGTCGAGATGTTCGGCAACACCCCCGATGTTTGTGTCGACGGTGCCGATCCGTGTGTCGCGACGGCCGAGGCAGCAGGCTGGGCGCGAATGGTGAACGAGTCACGTGCGGCTGGCCACTGCGAGGGTTTTGCCGTGCTCGCTGCATCGCGGTTCATGGCCGCAGAGCAACCGAACACCGTCGAGCTGGTGAACCAAGGCGACGTGACACATGCTCTGATGCGCGGCTTTGCCACACAGTTCTTCGACGAAACAAAAGATGCGACGAAGGCGATCGTGAAGAAGTCGATGCGCGACAAGGTGGCCATTCTTGAAGCCGCATTCGCGAAGAAGAAGGTCGGCGACGTGGTCGGCGTCTACAGCGACATTGGCGGACACGCCTTGCTTCCATATGCGGTCGTCTACGAGTCGGCCGATGTCGCCAAGATCATGGTCTACGACTCGAACTGGCCCGGCCAAGAACGCTTCATCACCGTCGACATGGCCGCCGGGACCTGGACCTTTCCATTCTCTGGTGCCGACCCCGCCAACGATCCGACAGCATGGACGGGCGACACCAAAGATTTCGACATCGCGCCCTACGACGCACGCATCGCCGGCAAGTGCCCTTTCTGTAAGGGTGAGACCGCCGCAAGGCAGACACTTCTCGTCATTCGTTCGGTTGCCGCCGACTGGTCTATCGAAACATCCGGAGGAACCTTGACGCCCGGGTCGAACGATGTGGGTGAAGCCACGGTGCGCCCCATGCGTTCGTCGGCCCCAACAACCGCAGTGCAGGGCCCGTTCGAGTACTTGGTGACCATCCCCGCCGGTGAGACGGTGACGGTCACGATGCCGTCGCTCACGCGCATAACGGGAACCACGAACCGCGCGACAATTCAGATCGACACACCCGGATCAAAAAGCGAACCAGTCACACTTTCCGAGGACAAGGTCGCGACTGGTGACCCCGCGACGGTCGTCACACTGGCCGACCAGAACTTCGTCGCCACCTCGAATGGGGCGAACAACATCGTGGTCACGGATGGCAGTCAGGTGACGGCAACCGTCAACGGAGCAGACGGCAGTCAGGTGACGGCAACTGCGAACGACCAGACCAATGCCGTCGAAGTGCGTACGCCCGGTCGCGATGGTGTCGACGAGGACACGAACTACGAACTCATCACGCAAACCGCACCCGACCAGTTCGAACGGAAGGTCGTCAGCCGTGACGGCCGCGAGGACGTGACGAACGAGCAGGGGACTCTTGCCAACCGTCAGGTGTACCAAGAGTCGCCCAACGACTTGAAGGCGCCCGACGTGAAGGCCGGTCTGCCGTCGGCTGCCAGCAGAACCATCGGTAATGCGGCCACCGCGACGACGACTACCGTGCCGGCGACAACCACAACCAGTCCCGCTGCAACGACGACCACCAGCACGACAACAACCGTTGCTGGACCCACCACCACTGCCGCGGTCGGCGTGACCACGACGGCACCGCGAGCAACACCGACAACGGTGGCGACAACCAGAACGACAACTGCGCAGAACGCGAACGCGCGCAAGAACGTCACAATCTCGTCGAACCTCGAGAACTGGAGTCTCGATCTCGCCAACCCGACGTCGAGCGGCTTCACTGCCGGTCTATCCGGCGGACTAGGCCAACTTGATGGTGCCGAACGTTGCTCCGACGTCGCGTGTCTCGAGACGTCCTCCGCCACCATTCTCGGTGGGGGGGTCGATCCGGCCACCGGACAAGAAACGGTCGTGCCAGTCACATTCTCGATGCGCGGCGCCTCGGGGCCGTTCAGCATCCGCTGCGGAGCGGGAGGCAACTGGGTTGCCGCAGCCAACAACGGCGGCACCTACAGCGCCACCTGCTCGTTCGGCAACGTCACGTCTGACGAGGCCGTGTACCTACGGGCGTAGGGGCTACTTGCACAACCTCACGAACTGAACAAGGATTCAGTTATGTCCCGTATGCGGTCGTTGGCCCTCGGCGTCGCCTTCGCCACTCTGCTGCTCTCAGCGTACGCGAGCGGGGTGTCGGCCGATCGTGCGGAGGCTCCATCGACATCAACAGCGAGAACTGGTGCGACCCGAATTTCTGCTGGACAAGGTTTCAACTGTGTCCTGAATGTTGCTGGGACGATTCGGTGCTGGGGTGACAACACCTACGGTCAACTCGGAAACGGCTCGAAAAATCCGGCTGGCGAGTTGTCGCCGGTGGCGGTACTCGGCATTTCGAATGCCGTCGAGATTTCCGCGGGTGCGAACCATGCCTGCGCGCTTCTTGCGGACAAACGTGTCAAGTGCTGGGGCTACGGTTACTACGGACAAATTGGTGTCGGTACAACGCTCGATGTGACTACCCCGCAGTTCGTGAAGAACTCGTCGGGGTCGGGCGACTTGACGGGCGTTTCAGCCTTGTCCGCGGGATATGCAAACACGTGCGTCGCGCTCGAGGTGGATGGCTCGGTGTATTGCTGGGGTTTTTCGTTCAAAGGAGGTTTGGGCAACGGTGTCACCGATGGTTCCGAGCCGAACTGGCAACTTCTTCCCGTTCCCGTGAAAACGAGTGCTGCCGCCTTCCTGACCGGGGCAACAGAAGTCGCCACTGGCCAGAACACCGCTTGCGCAATTACCGCCTCGGCAGTGGTGTATTGCTGGGGTGCGAACAGCGAAGGACGTTTGGGGCTGAATAACACGGCAGATTCCGGATATGCCGTCCAGTTCGGTGGTGGGAACTCCGGGGCAACTGCCGTAACGGTTGGGGCATCCCACATCTGCGTGGCATACAGCGCCTCATACGCATGTTCGGGCGGAGCAACCGGGGACTACGCGTTTACGGCGATGCTTTCGCGGTCGACCCCCCAGCCGTTTCCTGAATCCGGGCTCAAGCAAATTGCGGCGGGAAATCACTCGACGTGCGTGCTTGACTCGGGCGGCAATGTCAAATGTGCGGGAACGATGTTCGCGGCGACTGGTACCGCACCGGAAGGCATCAGAGGTGCCGATGGAAGCAGCCCGACAGCGAACTGGATGTTCGCGACGGTCGATGGAATTTCCGGGGCAACAGCAATTACGGTCGGCGCCAACCACGCGTGTGCAACCGTGGACGCTGGTATCAGATGCTGGGGGCGAAACGATTTTGGTCAAATCGGCAAAGGCAGCAGATCCGATTACGGCACCGTAACGACAGTCATCAATCTCGAACCCACCGTCGTCACATTCGACGACCCTGGTGCGAAGAACGTCGACTCTGGCACGTTCAATGTTGCCGCGACAGCCTCGTCCGGAACAGACGTCACGTATTCAGTCGATGCGTCGTCGACCGGAGTGTGCAGCCTTGTGGGTAGGACAGTGACCGTGCTTGATGCGGGATCGTGTGTTGTCATCGGTAGTTCTGCGGCGACGGGTATTTACTCTTCCGGTTCTGCGTCGCGGACGGTAACAATTTCGCCACTCGGGCCAGTCGTCGGTTCTGGCAGCGCAGGTTCCGTGACGCGATCGGGGGCAACTCTCACCGCCTCGGTGAATGCCAAGGGCGCCAGCACAGTGACGACCGTCGAGTACGGCACCGACGCAACGCTGTCGTCGAAAACTTCGGTGATCGTTCCGGGGACGAAGACGGGCATCGTGGCATCAGCCGCATCGGAAACCTTGTCGGGACTGAAGCCGGGAGTGACGTACTACTTCCGTTTCAGTGCGGCGAACTCCGTCGGAACCGCGACCGGAGCGATCGCTTCGTTCACTACGGTGGGAGCAGCGCCCACCGTGGCGACCGGGGTGGCGACCGCTGATGCGACGACCGCCACGCTGGCAGCTGACGTGAACGCGAACGAAGTGGACGCGACGGTGTCGTTCGAGTACGGGACGAGCGCGACGTTGGCGGGTGTAGAGACTGCGGCGGTTGCTGCGGCTGTGACCGGGACAACGGCGAAGTCGGTGTCAGCGACACTGTCGAAGTTGAGTCCGGGCACCACCTACTACTTCCGGGTGGTTGCGGTGAACGCGGTCGGTACCTCGCGTGGAGACATCAAGTCGTTCACGACGAAGGGCGCAAAGCCCACGGCGACGACGGGTTCGGCAACGCGCGGCACATCGGGCATGACGGTGAACGGCAAGGTGAATGCGCGCGATCTCGAAACGTCGGTTCGTTTCGAATACAGCCTCGATGCGAAGTTGATTGGTGCTCAGCAGACCGCTGCTCGGACGCAGACGGGTGGCGAAGAGACCGACGTCAGCGCGGTGATCTCGGGCCTGGCCGAGAACACCACGTACTACTACCGCATCGTCGCAACGAACGTGGTGGGATCCAGCGAGGGTGAAATCCGAAGCTTCACCACTCTGCGTCCCGAGGGTGTGTCGATCAACGACGGTGACGAGTTCACGTCGAGCCAGAACGTCGTGGTGTCGGTGGTCGGCCCGTCGACCGCCGTGAAGGCGATTCTGTCGAATGACGGTGGTTTCAAAACGTCGGAGGCGTTCGACCTCGTGAACAACTCGGCAGAAATCAAGTGGCAGTTGCAGTCGAGCCGTGAGGGCACCTTCACGAAGATCGTGTACGTGAAGTACGTGACGCGATTCGGTTCTCAGTTGCAGGCCATCACCGATGACATCATTCTCGACACCACGAAGCCGGTGGTTGCCGCGGTGACTGCGGCGGTGGCAGCACCCACGGGCAGCGCCGTTCAGGTGGCTCGGACCAGCGGTGCGAAGGCACCGAAGGCATCGGGTGGGGTTCGGTTGTCGCTGCGTGGCAGTGACACGATCTCGGGCATCGGAAAAATCGAGGTTCGCAGTGCGGCAAACAAGCCGTCGTCTTCAATCACGGTCTCGCGTGTGGCCGGTAAGGCTGACGGCAAGCCGCGAGCAGCGTCGCAGACGGTGACGTTGCGCACGGGCGCAAAGCGCCTGCAGGTTCGTGTGGTCGACCGAGCCGGCAACGCATCCGCGTGGCGGACGATTGTCGTCAGGTAGCCGTCGTCAACTGACAGCGGCGCCGAACAGACTGCCGACGAGCATCGTGAAAGCCATCGCGATGATGCCGCCGATGACGATGCGGCGCACCGAGACTCGCTTGCTGGCTTTTCCGTAGTGGGCGCCGAAGGATCCGAGGGCAACAAGCGCGGCAATTGACACGACAAGGGTGATCCAGATTCGTGCTGCGGTTGATGACCCGATGGCGACTGCGACGACCGGCATCGCGCCCCCCAGGCCAAAGGCAACGGCTGAGCTGACAGCGGCCTGAACGGGTTGCGCACGGTTGTGGTCGGTGATGCCGAGTTCCTCGGCGAGGTGAATCTTGAGGGCGTCCTTCTTCGTTAGTTCTGTCGCAACTTCGCGAGCCAGAGCGTGGGGCAGTCCCTTGTCCTGGTAGATCGCGGTGAGTTCGGCGAGTTCGCGTTCGGGCGTGTTCTCGAGCTCCCAGGTTTCCTTGGCGATGTCGGAAAGTTCCGAGTCTCGCTGCGAGCTGACGGACACGTATTCGCCCAACGCCATCGATGCCGCGCCGGCCACGAGGCCGGCCATCCCCGCGGTGAGAATCGCGTTGCGGCTGGCGTCGGAGGCAACGACGCCCAGCACGAGGCAGGCGATCGAGACGATGCCGTCGTTGGCTCCCAGAACCATCGCACGCAAGACGCCGACACGGTGACTCGCGTGACCTTCATCGTGCAACGCCATGGCATCAAACTACCGATTGCGAGGGAGAAGACGTCACTCGATTCGGCATCGCGTCACTGATCGGGCTTGACTCGAGATGTGTCCGCGCCACAGATGTCACGTCGGGCCCTCATCGGGTCGGGAATCGCGACGGTGGTTGGCGGGTCGGTGCTGCTCGCGCTCATCAATCGCGGCGCAGGCGGTGTGTCGACGGGCACCGGCCGTGTCGACGATCTTTCTGAAGGGGTCATCGATTTACGTGGTCCGGCGCCTGCGACGGTGGAAAGTTTGGAGTACCTCACACCGCAGTCCGACTTCTTCGTCATCGACACGGTGGGCAAGATGCATCCGCGCCTCGAGGTGGGCGACTGGTCGCTGCGGATTCACGGAATGGTTGAACGTGAAGTGAAGCTGTCTCATGCCGACATCGTGGCCATGCCGTTCGTCGAACATGTCGCCACGCTCGGCTGCGTGTCGAACAAAGTGGGCGGTGATCTCATCGGCACCGCGCGCTGGGGCGGGGTGTATCTCGCCGACGTGCTGAAGATGGCCGGAGTTGATCCGACGGCCGAGCAGCTTGTGAGTCGAAGTGCCGACGGTTGGACGTGCGGTACGCCGGTGTCGGCGGTACTCGACGGCCGGCCTGCATTGCTCGCCACGCACATGAACGGCGAGCTGTTGACAAGCGAACACGGTTTTCCCGTTCGCATGATCGTTCCGGGTCTCTTCGGTTTCGTGTCTGCGACGAAATGGGTGACCGACATCTTCGTCACCACCTGGGACGCTTTCGATCCGTACTGGCTGCAGCGCGGTTGGGCCCGCGAATCGCCGATGCTCGCGTCGAGCCGTATCGACGTGCCGCGAGCGAAGAGCAAGCACGCAGCCGGTCGGGTCGTCTTCGGTGGATTCGCATGGGCACCACGAGCGGGAGTTGGCAGTGTCGAGGTTCGTGTCGACGGAGGCGAGTGGATGCCGGCGACGATCCTCGAACAGGAAAACGGCGACTCCTGGGCGCTGTGGAAGGCCGACCTTGACATGGGAGCCGGTGAACACCGGGTGACGGTTCGGGTGATCGACGGCGACGGTGTGCCTCAGATTGAAGACGAGCGTGACGTTTTGCCGAGCGGGGCGACGGGTCTCCACGAGATCGAAATCTCCGTCGCCTGAACCCCGGGCGCCACCCGTCAGGCCTGCTGACACATTCCCGTCGAGGGGTACTAGTCTCGCTGCAACTCGCACGACAGGGGATTCCATGACACGTAAGTCGCTCTTCCGCACCGTCTCGGCCGCAACCGCGGTCTTGGCGGTTTCCGCAACGCTTGCCGCCTGTGGTGGCGGTGGCTCATCCGACTCGTCCACCGAGTCGACACGAGTGAAGAACAACGCCTTCACCACGGTGCCGACCGAGGGTGGCGCGCCCACGACGCTGTTCGACTGGACCGGTGGTTCGTCGACAACGGTTGCCGGCGGCACCGACACCACAACCGCGCCAACCGACTCTGCAGCACCGACCGATTCAACGGCGGCACCCACCGACTCGACATCGCCCGTCGGGGAGACCACGGTTCCCGGCGCCACCACGTTGGCGCCCGCGCCTGCCGGCGAGCAGATCGCCCTCGTGCAGTCGAAAGGTCAAAGCGGTGACGCGTTCGGTGGGGCAGTCGTGCTCTCCACCGACGGAAGCACGCTCGCCGTCGGAGCTCTTTACGCCGATGTGAACGGCAACGCCGACCAAGGTTCGGTCACCGTCTTCACACGTTCGGGTGGGAAGTGGGCAGAACAGGGTGTCCTCACCGTTCCTGGTGCGGCCAATGACTGGTTTGGCTACTCGATCGCCATGTCGTCCGACGGCAGCACCATCGCCGTCGGTGCGGTGTACGCCACGGTGAACGGCAACAAGGCACAGGGCAGCGCCTCGGTCTTCGCGCGCTCGGGTGGCAAGTGGGCTCTCGAGAAGACGGTCACCGGCGAGAACGGCGCAGCGGGCGACCTCTTCGGTTACTCGGTTTCACTGTCGGCCGATGGCGGCACGCTCGCCGTTGGTGCAACCGGCTCCGACGCCGGCGGCAACGCCGACCAGGGCAGTGCAAGCGTCTTCACCCGTTCGGGTGGCTGGGCACTCCAGGCCACGTTGACCACGGCGTCGCCGGCGGCCAAAGCCAACTTCGGAACGTCGGTCGCGCTGTCGGCCGACGGCAACACGCTGGCGGTCGGTGGACCGAACGCCGGTGCCGGCGCAGCAAACGTCTTCACTCGCGCCAACGGCGCGTGGTCCTAGGCAACAGTCGGGTGGTCGAGTCGACGCATGAAGGGTGACCATATGAGAACGAAACGACGCATCTTCGCCGCAACCGCATCACTCGCATTCCTTGCCGCCTGTGGTGGCGGAGGGGGCGGTGGCGGTGGTGCCGCCAGTGACGGCGGCGGCGAGAGCAATGCCGCCGACATCACCGTCCCCGAAGCCAAGGGTGTCAACGTTGATCTCGGTCTTGCTCCGAACCCCAACGGTTTTGCATTCGCAAACTTCGGTGCCGGCGCATCACCCGAGGTGTTCGGCACCGAGGACTTGGTGGCAATGTTTGGCAACGGGCCAGATGTCTGCGTCGACGGCAAAGAGCCTTGCCAGCCCACGGCTGAAGCAGCCGCATGGGCCGCGATGGTGAACGACAACCGTGCGGCCGGTCACTGCGAGGGCTTCGCCGTCTTGTCGGCAAACCGATTCGCGGCAGGCAAGACCCCGCCGAGCGTGCAGTTGACGATGGATCCGACGGTCACCAAGGACATCATGCGTGCCTTTGCGACGCAGTTCTTCCAGTCGACCCAGGAAGAAACCATCGCGTGGCAAGGCAAGTCGCTGAAGGACAAGGTTGCCGCTCTTGAATCGGCATTCGCCAGCAAGAAGGCCGTCTACACCCTCGCCATCTACACGGCCGAAGGTGGACACGCGGTCCTTCCCTATGCGATCGAATACACCAGTCCCGACGCGGCAAAGATCAAGATCTACGACTCGAACTGGCCCGGCCAGGAGCGTTGGGTGAACGTCGACCTCGCAAACGAAACGTGGACCTTCCCCTACTCGGGAGCCGACCCGAACAACGATCCGGCTGCATGGTCCGGCGGACCGAAAGACCTCGACATCACGTCGATGACGGCTCGCGATTCGGCAAAGATTCCGTTCGGCAGCGGTGACGGCGAAGTGACCAAGTCGCTTCTCCTCGTTCGTTCGGCCGCATTGAACTGGTCGATCAATACGCCAAGTGGAACCGTCACCCCGGGCAGGGCAGCCCCTGCGGGTATCACCATTCGCCCGGTCCGTTCGTCGACGCCGGCGAAGCCCGGCGCGCCGGTCGACTACATGGTCTACGTGCCGGCGGACCAGAAGCTCGAGTTCAATCTTCCTGATCCATCGCGCGTCTCGGGTTTCACGCCCAAAGCCGCCATCCGTGTCGAGACGAAGGGGTCCGACAAGGGGCCGATCGAGGTCACGGATTCGACGGTGAAGGCGAACGACCCGAACGTCGTGCTCTCGCTTGCCGATGGCAACCTCGTCGCGTCGTCGAATGGTGCTGGCAACTCGCTTGAGACCAACGGCGGCCAGATCGACGTCAGTGTCACCGCGCCGAACGGCGAGCAGGTATCGGTCGCCGTCACGCCCGAAGCACCGGCAGTCGATGTCCGTACGCCGGGCCGCGACGGTGTCGACCCGAACGCGAACGTCGAAATTCTCACCCAGAAGGGTACGAACGAAATCGAGCGCAAGACCATCGATGCCACGGGCAACGAGACGGTCACCACCGAGCAGGGCCAACTGGAGAACACTCAGGTCAACCGTCCAATGCCGGCCGAACTCGAGGCTCCGGTCACCAAGCCCGGTCTCCCGTCGCGCGACGAGCGCGTTGCCGAAGTGACACCGGCGGCCGGTACGCCGACAACGGTGGCGGGTGCAACAGCAACCACGACCGCGGGTGCAACGGCAACCACGGTTGCTGGCGCGGCGCCGACGACGGTCGCGGGAGCGTCACCCACAACAGTTCCGACAGGTGAACCCACGACCACGATCGCGGTTCCGCCGGCAACGGCTCCCGCGGGCGCCGGTGGTCTCCCGCCGCTCCGACCAGTAGCGACGGTGCCGGGCGGCTAGTCGGGCCAGCCCGGAGTGTTCGGGTCAAGCTCAACACCCATCGTGTTGAGAAACCCGGCCACCATTCGGTACACACCAACAAGCAAAACGAGTTCACAGAGCTCCGCGTCGGACCATCCGGCGCGGAGCTCTTTCCATGTCGGCTCACTCACGCAGTTGTTCGCACAGATCTCATCGGTCATTGCGATCAGGCCACGATCACGCTCGGACCAGCGGTGCCCCTCGGCTTTGTCGCCGATGGCACGAATCTCGATGTCAGTCAGTCCACAGTCGCGGCCGATCACCGTGTGCTGGCCGAACTCGTAGACCGACCCGGTATTCCGGCCCACCCGCAGGATCACGATTTCTCGCTCACGGGCGGGTAAGAGGCCGCGATTCAAGAAGAAGCCGCCAAAGGCGAGAAACCGCTTCAGCATCTTTGGATGGTGTGCCATCGTGCCGAACAGGTTCAGTGGCTCGCCATTCACCGATCTGATGCTTCCGGTGAGGATTTCCTCGATCTCCGGCGTGAGGGGGGAGAGGGGGGAAAGGCGCGGTGTGAGGGGGCGGTCTGCGTCTCGCTGGGGTGATGTGTCCATGCCGTACTCTTGCACTCGATGAAGGGTTGGTGTTTCACCGCGACAAACGAGCCGCTGCAGTTGCTCGACATCGACGAACCAACACCTGGCCCGGGTGAGGTGTTGCTCGACGTGAAGGCGGCGGGTCTGTGTCACTCCGATGTGGGCGTGATGACGGACCCCATCTGGATGAGCCGCATCGGTTTCACCCCCTTGATCCTCGGCCACGAAATCGCGGGTGTTGTCAGCGCGCTCGGGCCCGGAGTCGACGGCGTGAAGATCGGTGACCGTGTTGGGGTGTGTCCGTCCGTCGGTGTCGGTACGCCCGGTTTTCAGCGGCACGGTGGTTTCACGTCGAAGTTCGTTGCAAAGGTCGTCGAACTCGTGCCCGTACCCGACAAGTTGTCACTCGACCTCGCAGCGCTTGGCACCGACGCGGGAATGACCGCGTACCACGCGATGGTGTCGCGGGGCCGCGTTGAATCCGGAATGAAGGTGGGCGTCATCGGTTTCGGTGGCCTCGGCCAGATTGGTGCTCGTGTCGCCGTCGTGCGGGGTGCGGAAGTTCACGTTGCCGAACCCAACGAGGCCGCGTGGCCTGCTGCTCGGGAAGCCGGCGTCGTCGACATCGTTCGCGATGCCTCGGAGTGGGCCGGAAAAGGTTTCGATCTCGTCGTCGACTACGCCGGTTTCGACACCACCACCCGCGCCGCCGTCAAGGCCGTGCGACGCAACGGCCGGGTCGTTCTTGTCGGTATGGCAAAGCTCGAGTTCACGCTCGACACGATGCCGGTCATCCTCTCCGAGATCGAATTTCTCGGGTCGGCCGGCGGCACGCCCCAAGACATCGCCGAGGTTTACGAGCTTCTGGCGGCAGGCGACATCACTCCCACCGTCACCGTCATCGATTTTCTCGACATTGCCAAGGGTCTCGACGACCTGCGGCATCACCGCATCACGGGCCGTCTCGTCTCGCGACCCGGCTGATTTCGGTCGACGTCAGGAGGTTCTGGCGAGGGTTCGGTGCTCGCCGTCGGCGGCAGTGGTGGCACCCGCCAACTTGGCGACTTGGCGGTCGCGAAGGTTCAGCCCAACGAACAGTCCGATGATCGTGATGATGGCAAGGCCGGCACCCGACACGAGCATCACGAGGGCGGGCGCGGGGCAGGTCCCTGATACGGCCCAACCGATGCCGAACAGTGCGCCGCCGACAACGTGCTGACGCGTGGGCTTCGACCGCGACAAGGTGAGCGTTCCGGCGAGTGCGGTTTTGGTCTTCCGCTTCTCCAGCCACCAGAGCAAGGGAAGCGAGGTACCGATGGCTGCCCCCATCAACAGGAAGACATCGAACTCCTCGAGACGAAGCATGTTGTGGATCGTGTCGTATTCGTGCAGGTTGGCTGCTGCGAGCACGAAGCCGAAGCCGGCACCGAACAACAAGCCGAGCACCTTGTAGGCGGTTGAGATCTTCATATTGCGCCTCCCGAGACGATGCGAATGAAAAGTGTCATGAGAACCGCGGCCCCCATGAACGTGCATGTTGCAACCCAGCTGGCGGGTGAACGCTGCGCGGTTCCGCAAATGCCGTGACCGGAGGTGCACCCGCCTGCCATGCGCGCGCCGTAACCCATGACGACCGCGCCGACGAGCACGATGAGTGCGGTGACCCCGAGGGGTAGTTCGTTGCGCAGCGCGTCGTAGCCCGCACGACGCACGAAGCCGTCGTCTTTCAACATGATGCCGACGAAACCACCGATCGGAATGCCGATGAAGTAGAACATGCGCCACGTCGCGGCTCCGGGCTTGCGAGTCACGGTCTTGTAGGTCTCAACGTAGGCACCCGATGCGCCGAGTGGCTGGTTGCTCACGAGGAAGAACCCGACGACCAACAGGCCGAGGGCGGGACCCGCCAGGTACCACGGCAACCGGTCGGGGAGAAGTGCTGCGAAAGTTGTACTGGACATTGGAAGAACTGTAACAACGCCCTTCACCGAGGGGCGGGAGAGCCAAAACCCTGCGAGACTGGTCGCATGACGAAAAAGCAGAAGCAAATCATCGGTGCGGTTGCAGCCGTTGTGGTGATCTTGTTGATGTTCATCACTTCCTACAACGGTCTCGTGAACAAAGAGACCCGGGTCGACCAGGCAACGGCCGATCTCGAGGTGCAACTGCAGCGGCGATTCGACCTCATCCCGAACCTCGTCTCTGCCGTTCAGGGTGCCATGACCCAAGAGCGCGACATCTTTACCCAACTCGCCGAAGCGCGTGCCAACTACGCGGGTGCGGGGTCAACCAACGCCCGCATCGAAGCCGCAGGCCAGGTCGAATCCGCTCTCAGCCGTCTGCTTGTGATCGTCGAGAATTACCCCGAACTCACGAGCCTCCAGAACGTGCGCGATCTCCAGGTGCAACTCGAAGGCACCGAGAACCGCGTCGCCCAGGCGCGCCGCGACTACAACGAGGTGACGACAACGTACAACCGTGCTGTACGAGCGTTCCCGAGGTCGATCGTGGCCGGACTCTTCGGCTTCGACAAGCGCGCGCTCTTCTCGGCCGTTGACGGTGCCGAAACGGTCCCGACGGTTGACCTGACACCGCAGGGCTCGTGAGGCGTACCGCCCTCATCGCGGGCATTCTCGCGCTCGGGCCGGCACTTGCAGCTTGCGGCGTGGGGGGCGATGGTGCCCCACGTTTCACCGCCCCGGTTGTCGACGCTGCGGGTGTGATCGATGATGCCGTCGAGCAGAACCTGAATTCAAAGCTCGAGCAGTTCCGCGTCGCAGTGGGTCCGCAGATTGCCGTTCTCGTTGTCGACTCGACGGGCAACACATCAATCGAGGACTACGGCATCGACATCGCACGCGAGTGGGGGATCGGCGACAAGCAGCGCGACGACGGGGTGCTCCTTCTCATCGCTCTCGATGACCGCACGTTGCGGATCGAAACCGGCAGCGGAATCGAAGGTGACCTCACCGACGTCGAGGCGGGTCGCGTCATCGACGGTGTCGTGGTTCCGCAATTGCGCAACAACGATCCCACCGCCGCCGTTGTGAACGGCGTCGAGGCTCTCGTCACGGAACTGTCCGGGCAGAGCTACGAGTTTCCGGAAGAAGCTCCCGCAACATCCACCACGACCGCCACACAAGAGGTCGGCCTCGCCGGCGCAATTTTCGGCTTCTTCGTCATTTTGATGTTCGGTCTCGGCGTGGTGGGAATGATGGTGCGTGGACGACGCCGAGGTCTCGGGGCGCTCGACGTGTTGTCGCTCCTCTACATCTTCACGAGTTCGTCGCGTGGTGGGTTCGGCGGCGGCCGTGGTCTCGGTGGATTCGGCGGCGGTGGAGGCGGCGGGTTTTCGGGCGGAGGCGCATCGGGATCATGGTGAGGTCATGAAGCACGCAATGAAGCGCAAAGAAGCGGCAAGCTGGTGGCTGTCGCAGAAGCCGGTGGTTGCCAAGGCAGTCGACGATGCTGAACGGTTGACAGGCCACCAAATCGTCGTCGCCGTCGGCAAACTCGGTCGCCGTCCTGCCGTCGCAGCCGACCGTGTCGCGCGGCGACAAAAGGGCGCAAGTCTCGTGTTTTGCGTCGACCCACTCGACCGCCGCTTCGAACTGCGGTGGGCGGCTGCGGTCAGCCTGCCAAGCGAGATCATCTCGCGGACGTCTGAACTCCTTGCTGCGCAGCGTCTCGCCGAGGCGATCGCACTTGTGGCGACCGCTTTGCCGGTGCAGGTCGAGGGCGACGAGTTGCCCGACATCGTCGAGGACTAAGGGTCGGTCGCGGGGCCTTTGGGCACGAACTACTGTGGGCGGAGGGCGAGGGGGTCGCCCGAACATCAAAAATGGGGGGACAATGAAACTCGACGTGAATCTCGGATTCCAGCAGGTTCAGGCACTGCGTGACCGCACCACGAATCCGTTGCACCAGCGCAACCTTGACGTGGTCATCAAGCACATGAAGGCTGAAGCACGCTGCGACGTGCAGGGTGTTCTCGACACACTCGTCGACAAGCCCGAGTACAAGTGGCACAGCGATCGCGCGAATCCGGACCTCAACCCGAAGGGGACGAAGCAGGCCGTCGCCGATTTCTACGACATGTGGATCGTTCAGACCGGCGCGCATCGCCTCGAGTGGGATCTCACCCGCATCATGGTGACCGACGATGAAGTGCTGACCGAAGGTGTCATGAAGGTCGCCTTCCCGGGCAAGACGCTTCTCAGCATGGGCATCGCCGCCGACGATCCCGAGGCCTACTACCTCGCGCAAGGCATCACGACGGTTGTTTGGCCGGTCGACCGCGCGACGGGTCTCCTCGTTGGTGAAGAGGTGTACGACTACGACAAGATGGTCGGCATTCTCGATCGCAAGATCACTCTCGCCGACGTCACCGAGTTGGCACCAGAAGCCTTCGTTTACTGACACGGGCTACGGCCCCGCACCAGCGACCTTGCTTTCATCGACCTTGCTTTCGTCGACCTTGCTTTCATCGACCACGGGTAGGCTTTCCCGTCCCGTGTCGGGCGTTTAGCTCAGTTGGTTAGAGCATCTCCCTTACAAGGAGAGGGTCGGGGGTTCGAGTCCCTCAACGCCCACCGTTGTCGATCGTTTGCCGACCGCCCGACTGTCAGTTGTCGGGAGTGCAGCCCGTTTCCGCTGCGAATTGGCTCGACCTGTTTGTGTTCCAGATGACACACAGCGATTCCTTGCTGATGTCGCCACCCAGGTCGGCGGGCGACAGGCTGCTCATCTGGTTGAAGTCGCCGAATTCCTTCCATGATCCATCGGTCCACCGTGCGATGGTGATGCTTTCGCAGTTTCCGCACGTGTCGGCATACTCCTTGGTCATGTAGGAAGCCCAATCGCCATCGCAGAGAAAGAAGCCGAGCGGCTCACCGATCGTGGTGGCAAGGTCGTCCTCCGTGCCCGAGCAACTGCTCACGGGCTCGGGCAACGTCGTCGTGGTCGTGGTCGTAGTTGCCGCGGCCGTCGTGGTGCTCTGCTCGAGGGTTGTTTCGACCGCGACCGTGGTCGTTGCTTCGGCGTCGCCTGAACCACCCGAAGAGCAGCTGGCGAAAATCGACGATGTAGCAAAGAGAAAAATGAGGGGCATCACCGACCGCTTCCGATTTCGGCTCCCTCGAAGTTCATCGTCACTCGCAACCACTTCGGGTGTCGACAGGAAGGATTTCAAGTTTGTCGGAAACATCTGCCAATCCTAACCTCCGGTCCGTTGGCTTGATTGGTGAGGGCATCTCCGTTGCAAGGAGAGGGTCGAATGTTCGAGTCTTTGTTGCTCCTTGAATGAACCCTCGGGCCGACCGATTTTTCCTTCCAGGCCGCGGGACGCATCCGCTAGGGATCGATGACGACGAAATCGCCGACGACCGAACGTGTCCGCTGGAGTGAGACTTCAAGATCAGCTTTGATTGCGTTTGGTACCGAAGGGTCGGCCAGGTCGCTGATGACTGGTCGCACCACCACGCCGTTCTTCTTGTCGACCCAGATCGGATGAACACGTGGTTTCTCAACGATCACGGTCCCATCGGGGTTCAGTGTGATGTTCATGGAGGCGATAATCCCGTCTTGGGTGTTGGCGCTGAACGCCTTCGTGGTCGGCAGGTAACTGATCAGATTGCCTAGTCCAAACACGGTCCAGACGCCGTTGATCTTGTCGACCTGCTGTACGACGTGTGCATGATGGCCAATCACCAAGTCGATCAACCCAGACTTCGTGATGGCGTCGGCGTTCGTCACCTGGAATTCGCTAAGGTCGGTTTGCGTTTCGCGTCCCCAGTGCATGCTGACAATGACGACATTCGCCCCCTGTTCGCGGGCTTTTTGAGCATCGGCGAGAATCCGCTCCGGGTTGATTCTCGCGGATCTCCACGCTTCGTCGTTGGGGGCGGAGATGCCGTTGAAGCCATAGGTGTATGAGAGGTGTGTGACGTTGATGCCCTTGACGTCGAATACCTTCGGCTCAATCTCGTCTGGAGTTCGAGCCATGCCCGCATATCCGAGGCCGAGTGAGTCAAATTCATCAAGCGTCGCTTTGATGCCTTTGGCTCCTTTGTCGAAGGTGTGGTTGCTGGCTGTCGAACAGCGATCGAAGCCTGCATCCTTGATGGCGAAAGCGATCTCCGTAGGGGCCGAATAGAGAGGGTTGGTTGTGGGCTTCTCGCCGGGCACAACCAAGGGGACTTCCAAATGGCAGATCGCCAAATCGACACTTTCGATCAACGGTTTGACACGCGCGAACATCGGTGTGAAGTCGAAACCCGATCCTCCTGCATTGGCCGTCGCTGCCTTCCACACTTGACTGTGAATAAGGACATCTCCGGCAAACGCGAGGCTGATGGTGACGGGTGCCGCTACGACGGTTGTGGTTGATGCGGGAACCGATGTTGTCGGATCGGTGACGTCGACTGCTGCCTCCGCGGGCGCGGTGCCATCCGCGTTGGTCGAAGCCGATCCGCCCGACCCACAGGCCGCGACACCGAGAGACAGCAGAAGAGTGGTCGCTCTAAAACGGACGAATTCGCGCACGTCCCGAGACTAGCGACGCCATCCGAAGTTCTGTAGACCTGCGTAAACACGGTCAAGTTTCGTTTGCGAGTCGCCGTCAAACTCGACTTCTTGTTGTAACCCGTTATTGATCATCTTGATGGTGAGGGATTCTCGACAACTGAAGAAAACCAGCCCGCCAACGAGTCACAGACGACGAAAGCAGATGGTCAACGCTGCGATAGGTGAACCAATCGGAGACTTCGTTGACGAGGGAAGAAGCATCTGATGCAAGTTGATTGGGTCGCCTGTAGGTTCAGGGAGTTGGCGGGTGTCCGACTTTCGTAGATCAAACAAGAGAGACCACGTCTTTTGTCAGCCTGTGGGCTCTCTGGTGTACATAGTCACCATTGATGGTCGCGGCAACGAACAATGCCAAATTTCAATATGGACAGGGATTTGAAGGTCATCGGGCTGAACATCCGAACCGATCATCCGGGCGTTTAGCTCAGTTGGTTAGAGCATCTCCCTTACAAGGAGAGGGTCGGGGGTTCGAGTCCCTCAACGCCCACCGCGCATGTCGCTACCTCTTGGGATTGCGAACCACGCGACCGCTGCCGTCGTGGAGAATGTGAAATTCGCACAGACCGCGGCGCACGGCGTGGCCCGAGAAGTGTTTGCGACTCTTCGTGATGGCGCCAGCCGCTCTTGCGGCCGCGATGGCTTCGCCGACGCTGAGCCCCGGCCAGTTTGTCGACATGTGGGTAGTTGATGCGCCGCGATTCGCGGCGATGAAGTGGGTGTGGTGGAGGACGCTGTCGAGTCCTTCGCGGGTGAAGCCCCAGCGGACGTCGGCGGGAAGTTCGCTTGGTACGAGTTGTGCGGTTTCGTCCACGGGCTGCAACCTACGGCTGGGGTGTGTCACTCCACGGTGAAGTCGACACCGCACAGACGAAACGACGCCCCGCGTGTTCGTGGCTCGGCCGCGGCGAGTCTCACTGCGCTCAGGTGGTCGATGCCAGGTGTGGCGGCGTAGTCGGCTGCGACATCGAGTCCGAGCGACTGCCAGCGTGACTGCAGGTTGTGTGGATCATTCGAGGCGAGGGTGATACGAGTGATTGCGGATGCAACACGTGAGCTTGCCGTCTCGCGCCAGTTCGGGCCGGCCCAATGCCACTCGCCGGGCGACTCGGGCTGATCGATTGACACGAGCGTTCCGCCGGTGTCTTTCGGGTGAAGATGACGGCCCCGGATTTGGCGAAAGTCACCCGTCCAAACCGTGCGCACGCCAAGCGTCGCGAGGTGTTGCATTCGTGCGTCGAGGTCGTCGACGTCGTAGATGGCCATGTAGCCACAGTCGCCTCCCATTTTTTCAAGGAGCCGACCGGCCGTTGTGCCGGTTGTGACGGGCGAGACGATCTCGAGGAACTGGTCGCCGATGCGGAAGAGGGCATTGTGGAGGCCGAACTCGGCAACGCCCGGGTCGCGAAAGCACACGTCGACGTCGAGGTGGTGGCGGACCTGGTCGATTGCGGTATCGAGATCGCGAGCAACCAGGGCGACCTGTCGAAGTCGGATCACTCCGTCACTGTACGGCGCTCGGAAGAAACAGAAAACTTCTCTTTTTCGTGATCGGTTGACTTGTCGATGATGTTCACGGGGGACACGAGGGTCGAAAAGAGGTGGCTTGCCATCTGGCGCGTTCTGCCCGTACTGGTCTTCATGGCGGTTCCCCTGTCGGCTTCGTTGCACGGCGATGAAGCCGACGCGGTTGCTTCGTCTTCGGCAACGTGTCCGGCGGGTGTCGGCGCGGGTGGACAACCCGCCGTGTCTCTCGCATCCGCCGGCGGCGGAGACGGTTGTGTCGTCTTCGAGTTTGCGGAGCAGTACGTGACGTTCACGCACACCGGCTCATCACAGACATGGACGGTGCCGAACGGTGTCAACAGCGTCGTGGTGCACGCGGTCGGCGCGGGTGGCGGTGGTGGGCGCAGCGGTCAGTCAACCCAGGGTGGCGGAGGTGGATATGCAACGGGTCGGTTGACCGTTGCACCCGGCCAACAGCTCGAAGTGATCGTGGGTGGTGGTGGACGCCGTCACTGCGCGGCAGACGTGCCTCCGCGAAGCAACGAAACGGGGCGGCGCAATTTTTCCTTCGGGGGTGGCGCCGTCGGCAACGGAACGACCAACTACGACTGCTCATTCGCTTCGGGCGGAGGGCGTTCGGCGGTGCGGGTGCTGGGCGCGACGGAAGATGTGATCACTGCAGGTGGTGGAGGCGGCGGCGGTTACGACACCGCAGGCGGCGGCGGTGGTGGCACCGTCGGTGGCGACGGTGTCGGGGGTCGTGGAGGAAAAGGCGGCACTCAATCTGCCGGAGGCGCATCGGTTGGTCCTGAGATCGGTGCTGCGGGCATCAGATACGCGGGCGGGTGGGGAGGACTCAGCAACACAGATGACAACGCCGCATCCGAGGCCGGCGGTGGTGGCGGTGGCTACCACGGAGGCGGCGCCGGAGGCGACAACGGCGGTGGGGGTGGCGGTTCGAGTTATCTCGGCACTCTCGCCGATGCTTCGACGGTTGCGGCAACGGGTGCGACCGCGGGAATCGCGATACCAACCAACACCGCGCCACCGGGCATTCCGACCACGATTGGTCTTGGTTCGTCGGTCACCGGCACCCCGGGTGGTTGGGTGCATGCAGCATCGGCTTCGTACCAATGGCAGTTCTCCGCGGATGGCGTGACGTATTCGGACATTGCAAACGAAACCGGTCTCACGTTCACTCCGACCCAGCCCGGTTTCGTTCGGCTTGTCGAGCGGCGATCGAATTTCTTGGGGCAGGTCGCGGCAAACTCAGTGGCGGCAACCGTTCCCGACACGCGACTGGCAACGTTGGAAGCGTCGGCCGGAACACTGAGCCCTGCGTTTTCTTCGGCGCGGATGGCGTATTCGTTGGCAGTCGGATACCGCACGCGAACCCTGCGCCTGTCAGCGACGCCGTCCGACGGGTCGGCCACGGTCAGCGTGGCTGGCGCGTCGCCGGTGGCAGGGAGTCAACAGCGCGACATCGATTTGTCCGTTGGCGCGAATTCGATCGTGGTGCGTGTGGCGAAGTCCGGCGTCAATTCCGACACGACAATCGTTGTGACACGGGCCGCGGCGGTTGCGCCAGCGGCACCGACGATCACCAACATCGCCGTCGGCAACGGAGCGCTCACCGTCGCGTTCGACGGATCAATCGACGATGGCGGGGAACCGGTCGATCACTATGAATACTCCGTCGACGGGTCGACCTGGGTCGATGTCGGTGGCGGCGCATCACCGTTCACCATCTCCGGTCTGACGAATGGCACTACCTATTCCGTGAGCATGCGGGCGGTGAGCGTGGTCGGCACGGGTGCGGCTTCGGCTGCAACCTCGGCGACGCCGACGCGCCCCGTCGAGTCGACGATGTCGAGCACGACGACTTCTTCTACGACGTCGACCACTTCGACCACGGTGGCTCAGGCGACGACTCCGACAACGCCGTCGGTGACCACGACAACCATGGCCGAGCCGACGACAACTTCCGTGACAACAATTGCGGCGTTGGCAACGACGGCCGAGCGTTCGCAAAAAGCACCTCGCGTCATCACAACAACCACGGCGCAACCCACGACAACAACGGTGACACCGACGACAACCAGTTCTCCAGTGGACACACCTCCCGAGATGACGACCACGACGCTTGGTGAAGTAGCCCCTGCGGTGGCGGCCGCAGGTACTGAAGGTCCACCGGCGGCACCCTTGACGACGGCCCCGGCGGTTCAAGAAGTGAGTGATGGCGTGCGTTTCGAGTTGACACCAGAGTTCGGTGTCGGCGACCCCGCGGCGGGTGCGCGTGTGCGCGCGACAGCAATGGGCTTGTTGCCATCGACTGCTGTGCGTCTTGAAGTGCGGTCCGAGCCGACGCTGCTCGCCGAGGGGGTCACCGGAGCCGCGGGTGACGCGGTTCTGGAAGGTGTGCTGCCGGCGGGTCTCTCGGCGGGTACCCACATGTTGTCCCTCTCGGGAACAGGCCCGGCGGGTCAGCCACTGGTGTCGGTGGTTGCTCTCGACGTTGATGAATCCGGTGTGCTGGCAAGCGTCACGAAACCGAGTGGAACGTTGTCGAAGCTGCCCGATTCATCGCAGGTCGAACGAATGGTCGTGGCGCGCAGCGCACCGTACGACGCGTCGCGCGATGCGGCCGGAGCAGTCGCGCTGGCGGGTGCCGCAGTTGTCTTGTTGGGTCTGGCTGGCGCAGGTGGTTCGCAGTCCGGAAACCGCGCAAGCAGTGGGGCTGCCGACAATGAGGGTGGCGACGGCGACAACGCAAGCAGCGGTGCCAAGAGAGATGAGAGCGCTGAAGGCAGCCTTGCATCGGCCGAGGCAAAGGCTCTCGATCTTTCGGTGCAGGGTGAAGCCGCGTGGGGTGACAGGTCGTTGTTGTGGACACTGCCCGGTTGGCGACGCCTTCAGTCGCTGTTGCAGTGGTGCGTCACGCGCGTGCAGACCAAATCGACGCTCCTACTACGGGTTCTGCAGGATGGAACGTGGTGTCGTGCGGCTTTCGGAACCGCGTCGGTATTGCCCTGGGTCGCCGGTGCCGTTGTGGGTGCCGTGGCCGCGTCGTCGGTTGACGGGTTTGTGGTGCCCCCGGCGTTCGGTTTCGTGGTCGCGATTGTCGTTGTTTCCTTCATCGACTCACTCGCGGGCTTGGTTGCATGGTTGGCTTTCACCGTGACCGTTGTTGCACGGAGCGGATTCGGTTCGTGGTTCGACGTTCGAACGCTTCTCGGACTCGGCGTGCTCTTTGTCGCCCTTCCGATGATCGCCGCTTCGTTTCGGCCGTTGCTCCGACCGTTGATTCATTCCGTTTCGGCAACTCGCGGGACACAGCTCGAGCGTGCATTCGACTATCTCGCCGTCCCATTGTTCTTGTCGTTCGCCGCAGCGTCGGTGTATCGCGCGCTCAACGGGCTGAGTGGTCTCGACGTCGCGTCCGATGCCGATGCAAATGTGCTGAGGTGGGTGTGTCTCGGGGTCGTCGCCGTTCGCATGGCCCTCGAAGACGCGACGCTGCGATGGTTCCCGGCGCGAAGGCAGGTCGTGGCTTTGGTTGCGGACCGGGGCACCTCCCGGGGAGTCGCGTACGTGAACGTGGCTCTTGCCCTGGGCATCTACGTCTTGACCGCCGGCCCGTACATGGGCATGGGCCCCCGCACATGGCTGATCATGTCGATGATGTGCATCGTGCCCCTCGTGAAGATTCACAAGGACAAGTTGCCCAACGCAACTTTCGTCCACCGCTGGTTGCCGCGAGGGATCCTGCGCAGCGTGATCATGCTCTATGCAATGGCGTACTACGGACGCTGTGTGCTCGACGTGACCGGGCGAGACGCGCGTCAGGCGGTGCCGCTCATGTTGCTTCCGGCGATCGCCCTTGGTCTTGCCGACTGCTTTGGGCGAAGCGGTGGGTCGTGGCCCGAACGGCGTGTCAAGACGCTCGCCGGCCTTGCGCTGTGGGCGGTGTCGTTCTCTGTGGTCGCAGGTTGGCTCACGCCCTAACATCGGCCCATGGCAACCCTCACGAGTGATTTTGCGCAGGCCAAACCAACCGAAAACGCATTGATCGACGAGCACAGATCCGTCACGTGGGCGGACCTCGACGAGCGCGTGAATCGACTGGTGAACGGGCTGCGGGCACGCGGGCTGTCGACGGGCGACACGGTCGCAATCGTTGCGGGCAACCAGTGCGAGTGGTTCGAACTCGCCCAGGCGTGTGCGCACGGCGGGTGGACCTACGTACCGGTGAACTGGCACTGGGTCGCAGACGAGTTGGCCTACGTGTTCGCTGATGCAACAGCCAAGGCCGTGTTCGTCGACCAGCGCTATGAAGCGGCGGTGGCCGAAGCTTTGGGCGACCCGCGGGGGGCCGGAGTCCAGATTGTCGTCGGACTGCGGTGTGACGGAAGCGCAAAGGTCGCCGCCGACAAGCGGTACGTCCCTTATGAAGACGTGGTGGCCGCCGGAGACCCATCCGAACCAACGGATCAGATGCTGGGTGGGCCGATGTTCTACACCTCGGGAACAACCGGGCGCCCCAAGGGTGTTCGAGGCGCGCTGTCCGGTGGCATGGCGTTGACGCCCGACATCATGAAACTCATCGCGGCGGGCTTCGCCAATTGGCTGCCGGTTCCCGGCCGCACCCTGCTCTGCGGGCCCTTCTACCACTCGGCCCAGTGGGCGTTTTCCTTCCTGCCGATGATCGGTGGATCGTCGGTGGTGATGCAGCACAAGTACGACTCGGCCGGTGCCCTTCGTCTGATCGATGAACACGGCTGCACCAACGTGCACCTGGTTCCCACGCAGATGAAGCGTCTTCTCGACCTTCCCGATTCCGTGAAGTCGACGTACGACGGCTCGTCGTTGACGGCTGTGTGGCACGGCGCAGCTCCGTGTCCACCTGCGGTGAAGAAGGGTCTCATCGAATGGTGGGGCCCGAAGATCACCGAGTACTACGGAAGCACCGAAGGGTCGATCATCTCGGTCGTGTCCTCCGATGATTGGATGCGCAAGGGCGGAAGTGTGGGCAAGCCGCTCGAGACCGTCGATGTGCTCGTCGTCGACGACGCCGGCAATCCGGTGGCGCAGGGAGGCGAGGGAACTCTCTATTTCCGCAACAAGATGGGAATGTCGTTCACGTACCACAACGACGAAGAAAAGACGAAGGCTGCACATCTCGAGCCGGGCGTGTTCACCACCGGCGACGTCGGCTACCTCGATGACGAGGGTTTCCTCTGGTTGTCCGACCGCAAGATCGACATGATCATCTCTGGTGGCGTCAACATCTACCCGGCGGAGATCGAGGGTGTGCTCGCGGTGCACCCGTCGGTCGACGACGTGGCAGTCATCGGCGTTCCCGACGAGGAATTCGGTGAGAGTGTGAAGGCGTTGGTGCAGGTGGCCGAGGGAGTCGCACCGTCCGACGCACTGGCGCAGGATCTGATCGCGCACTGCCGAAAACTCCTTGCCGGCTACAAAGCACCCAAGTCGGTCGACTTCATCGACGAAATTCCGCGCACCGGAACCGGAAAGATACAAAAAGCACCGCTGCGTGCGAAGTATTGGGAAGGAAAGTCACGCAGAATCTAGGGATGAAGAAACTCGCGCGCTTTGCCCTTTCTCTCTCTGCGACCGTCGTCGTGTCGTCGGTTGCGGTGGGTGTCGTGTCCGCGAGTAGTCGCCCCTATCCCGGTGGGTTGCTCGACCAACCGGTCTGCAAGAGCAGTGCCATGCCCATTGCTCCGACACCCCTCCCGCCCGTTGCTCAGACACCCACCCCCGGGACTCTCCCCGGCAGCAGCAACGTCGTGGCGTTGGGTTGCGCGGTGGGGGCACGCGGGCCGGGCGGTGGCACCATCGTCTACGACGCCGGCGAGTTGAAGTGGTGGGGCCGCTACATCGAGTTCGTACGCCTTCCACCGAGATTGTTTGACAGCATCCCGTGGGCTCCGGAGGGCTCCCGACAAGAGTCGGTCTACAGCGGCGACTCTGCGGCTGTTCAGCGCTTGCGCGTCGATGCAAAGGCAATCGGCATGGGTGCAACCAACACCCGCGCGATCGTCGCCAAGTACGGACCGGGGAGATATGCGGCTTCGGTCGTCGACGGGTTCAAGGGCGGAGGATACGAAGACTGGTTCCTTCCCTCGAAGGACGAGTTGAACGTCATCTACAACCATCTGGCTATGACCCAACACCCTGATCTGGTACCCGACGGTCCTGTGTGGTCGTCGACCGAGGCGTGGAAGAACATTGCGTGGTACCAACTCTTCGAGGACGGCACGCAGTTCAGTGACAGTTACATCCTTGCCTCGAAAGGCGGGAACAAGGGGCGCGAGCAGAACATCAAGTACCCGGGGACCAGTTTTCCGAGTCGTCCCTACCAGTTGTACGTGGCACGCGCTTTCCCGACGGGAAGCGGTGAAGTTCCGCCGGTCTCACGTCCCGCACTGACGGGAAACACTTGCACCAACGAGGGGCCCTGCATGGTGGGTGACATCGGCCCCGCGGGTGGAGTCGTCTTCTACGACGCCGGTACGACCAAGTCATGGGGTCGTTATCTGGAAGTCTCGCCGAAGTCGGCCGAGGTGATCGGTTGGCCGTGGCGCAAACCGGGTTACGACTACCAAGCCGATCTCATTTACCCGCAGGGTGGTGACCTCGCTCGTCTGGCCCGAGTGAAGTCGAAGGCAATCGGAATGGGGGCGGCGAACACAAGTGCGATCGTCGGTAGGTACGGTGCCGGCAGATATGCGGCGAAACGTGCTGCTGACTACTCAGTGAACGGCTATGACGACTGGTTCCTGCCGTCGGCCGACGAACTCGACGTGATGTACAACGTGCTGTACGCGGTCGAAGAACCCCTCAGTCCGTTCGCGCCCACGTACTACTGGTCGTCGAGCGAATACGACCTGAAGAACGCGTGGACGGTTCTCTTCCGCAGCGGCCAGCGCTTCGACCGCGAAGGTTGGTTCACCGCGAAGGACACCGGCAAGCCGAACGCGATGCGGGTGCGCCCGATCCGTGCATTCGGTCCGACGGTCGACATGTCGACGCGCGACTCAGCCGGCATCAAGAAATAGTTGTCTTTGCGCCTGCCAAGGTTCGGTTGGTCGGGTCAGTTGCGGCGCAGCGTTTGGAACAAGCGCCACTTCCAGTAGCGCACGTAGTGGCGGGGTCGGGCAAGACCCTTCACGGGCTTGCGTGGCGGCCGCGCGCTGCGGTTCAGGCGGTACGTGCGCCAGTCGGGAAGTGAATCGAGACGGGCATCGGTGAAGGCGGCAACGAGCGCCGGAATGATTGATCCATCGGCCGCAAGCGCGGCGTCGTAGTCGATGATTGTGAAGCGACCGCGGAAAACGGATCTGTACGCGGCCTCGAGGGCGGCGTAGTCGACCAGCCACGAGTCATCCTCGACGTAGGCGAACGATGTCGGGTCGCTGCTGCGACGGAAGAAGTCGTGTTCAAGGTGCTGTTTCCAACTCGAGAGAAAGCCTTGCGGTGAGCGAAGCGTCAGCACAATCTCGGTCGTCGCCGGGTCGAACAAATCGGCGAGTCGTGCCATCTCTGACGGTGTGCGCAGCAGACAAAGGGCCTCGCACGACACCACGATCGGTGCGTCGGACTCTTCGACCTGGCTGCGGACGGACGCGCGGACCGATCCGACCCACGTCGTCCAGTCGTCGCTGCCACGCGCGGGAAAGAAACCGAGCGCCATCGCGGGTGTCTGGCGGCCATCGTCGATGCATGCAGCGGCGATCTCGCGGGCATCCGGGAAGGCACCGTGGAACCATCGACAGCCGGTGCTCGCCGTGATGACGACTTCGTTGTCGGAGAACCAGCGTTGAAACGACGTCGTGCCGGTCTTCAGCGTTCCGATGTGGAGAATGACCCGACCCATGAAGACCTCAGGGCTTCAGTCGGCGATATGAGGTGATGCCTGCAACCGTTTGCGGGTCGCCGTATTCACCCGATGCCAAGAGCTCTTGCAGCACGGTTGCGGCGGCACCGCCGAGACTGTTGTCGGGGATGACAAGCCACTTGATCTTCGACGGGCTTTCGAGCAGCGATGGATCGCCGAGGAAGTTGGTGCGCACCCACGGATTCGGGAAGGTGTAGATGATTTTGCGTTGACTGGCGTGCGGCACGAAGGCGTAGTGCGCCGACACCGGATCATTCGGGCCGACGCGGTCAAGGGCGGCCTTCCAGCCATCGACAACCTGTTCACCGTGCGGCCAATACCCCTTGCGGTACGCGTCGCCGAAGGGGAGAAGGCTCCACGCATTTGCGGCGATGCACGACGCAACGAGCGCGACGGACACCGCGAGAGCGCCGAGCAGTCGGCTCCGTCGGGCGATGAAGGCCGCACCTTCGATGGCACCCAGCATCATCGCCGCAACGGGCACAGCCTGATAGTGGTACATCATCGCCCATGTGAAGTCGGCCGTAGTCAGGATGTTGATGAAGATCTGCGGTACACCCATGAGGATCGTGAGCGGGGCGAGGAAGGGAATGAACCCGAGCGGAGACGACAGTTGGCCCAGGTATCCGGTGAAGTTGTTGTTCGACAGGCGGTCGAAAAAGAGAGACGGTTCGGAGAGGGACGTCTTGACCACGTCGAACGGGGTCTGGCCGAGTTCGCCGTAAAGCATTCCGTACGCGCTGGTTTCGCCCGCGAGAGTCGGAACCATCCAGATGCCGAAGACGAGGAAGTAGAGCGCGGCGAATCCGAGGAGAGCACCACCGAACTTCCAGCGCTTCTGTGCGATGAGCAAGATGCCGATGCCCATGACGGCGAGCGAGATGTCTTCTTTCCACAGCATCGCCGCGAGTAGCCATGCAAAGGCGATGATGTTGCGGCGCCGCACATCGGTTCCGAAGCCCGCCGGTCGGGTGGTGGCGTAGTGGTATCCCATCATGAGGAACGGAACGGCGAGCGTTTCGGGGTGCCAGGTTTCCCATGCGAGGAACGACACGGTGGGCAACAACAGCCAACTGATACCCAGCATGCAGGCTAGGACGTCGTTGCGAAGCCGTTGCTTGGCGATGAGGTACACGGGCACTGCGCCGAGTGCGAGGGCGACCACCTGGATGACGTTCCAGAGATTGGGGCCCCCGCCCAGCCATACCAGTGGCACGAGGAGCCAGTACATGAACATCGCGTGGTGGCCGAAGACCGGAAGACCACACACCGTGTTGAACCACTGGCCCTTCGACAGCAGCCACAGCGACTGGTCGTGGATTCCGAGGTCGAAATCGAAGGTGGCGAACGAGTTGTGGCGGTCGACGACGAGGCGACCGACCACCCAGATCCAGGCAAGGACGGCGCCCGTCAAAATCGCCGGGGGCAGGATTTTCGCTGTCTTCATTGTCCGTTCAGGGCGGCAACGACCGGTGCGAACGAATCGACGTCTTCGGCGCCGACGATGACGTAGCTGAAGCCCCACCGTTCGCGGCGGGCGAGGAGGTCGTCGACGATCTTGTTGACGGGTCCGATGAGTGCGAAGGGTGTCTCGGCCACCATCGTCGGTTCGACGCCGATCATCTGGGCCATGCCGGAGATGGTGCCCGACGCATCGTCGGTGACCTTGACGAAGAAGGCGCGAATGTTCATTTCGATGTCGGCAAGTCGGGAGCCCGCCGCCGAGCGCACGATGTCGACCTTTTCGTCGACTGCGTCGGCGGTCATTGACGAGATGGCATCGGGACCGACGACGCCCGCGGTCATGGTGCCGTTGATTCCGATGATGTCGGCTTCACGTGCCGCGAAGGAGAGAACCCGCTTTCCGCCACCACCAATGAGAATCGGCGGGCACGGCCGCTGGACCGGCTTCGGGAGACCGTCGTAGTTGTTGATGGTGTAGTGCTTGCCCGAAAAAGAGAATGCGCCATCGTGCATCGAGCGCTTGATGATCTCGAGACCCTCGATGAAGCGGTCGATGCGCACGCCGGCCGGGTCGTAGGGCATGCCCGCCTGTTCGTAGTCGCTGATCATCCACCCTGCGCCGATGCCAATCTCGAGTCGACCCTCGGACAGGAGGTCGATCGTCGCCAATTCCTTGGCGAGAACGACCGGATGTTTGTAGTCGTTGTCCCAGACAAGTGCGCCGACGCGCAACGTGGTCGTTGCGTCGGCAACGGCCTGCAGTGCGGGAACCGGTGCGAGCTGGTCGGTGAAGTGGTCGGGCATCGTGAGACAGTCGAAGCCATTCGCCTCGGTGCGTCGGGCGAGGTCGATCCACTCCGACCGGGTCGACGCTCGTGAGCACTGAACGCCGAAGCGGAACGGCCGAATGTGGGGGAAAGGCATGTCTGCACGGTAGTCGCTGTCGGCGCGCGGATACCGTGGGAGCCGATGAGGCAGACACCAATGAGCTGGTTGGTGAGAATCTCGAGGCTCGTCGTCGTGGTTCTTGCAGGCAGCCTTTTCGTCGCCGCGGCGGGTATCGCCATCGCCCCTCGCGTGTGGGGCCTCGTCAATGCGCACGACGAAACCCCGGTTGAACTGCCGACCTTCACCGGAATCGCCCAACGTTCGATCCTCTTCGATCAGAAGGGGCGCCAGATCGGCGCCTTCCAGGTCGAGAACAGTCAACCCATCACGATCGACCAGGTGCCCGACGATGTTGTCGCAGCGGTACTCGCGGTCGAAGACGCCAACTTCTTCGGCCACAAGGGTGTAAATCTCCGTGCCCTTGTGCGTGCGATGCTGTCGAACTTCGAGTCGGGCTCGTCGCGGCAGGGTGCATCGACGATCACGCAACAGGTCGTGAAGAACGAGTATCTCGCCGGGATCGAGCGCGACGGCCGCTACAAGATTCTCCAGGCGCGCTACGCGGTGCTTCTCGAACGCGAAGTCGGAAAGCGCCAGATCCTCGAGCGATATCTCAACACGGTGTTCCTCGGCAACAATGCCTACGGTCTGCAGGCAGCCGCCGAGATCTACTTCGGCACGGACGTCGAGAACCTGACGATCGAACAGGGTGCCTTTCTTGCGGGCATGATCCAGGCGCCGTCGAGCTACGACCCCATTCGTCACCCTGAACGTTCGCGCCAACGATTTGCCGTCGCCTTGCGCCGGGTTGCGGCCGAGGGTCTCATCGCTCCCGAACGCGCCGAAGAACTGGCGACGTCATGGCCCTTGCCCGAAGTTGTGCAGTCTGTGCCGCAGCGCGCGATTTCACGTACGTATTTCTCGGAGGCGGTGAAGGACTATCTCCTGAACAAGTCCGACATTCTGGGGCCGACGTACCAAGAACGCTTCAACGCGCTCTTTCGTGGAGGGCTGCGCATCTACACGACCCTCGACACCGAGGCGCAGGCCGCCGCCGAAGCAGCGGTGCGGGCCCAGTTGCCGGCGAACAAAACGGGTATCCAGGGGGCTCTCTTGTCGCTCGACACGGGAACCGGTGGTGTCCGGGCGATGGTCGGCGGGCCGGGGTTCCAGCCGGGTCGCGATGAAGTCAACATGACCCTTCGGCGTCGACAGACCGGTTCCAGTATCAAGATCTTCGTCCTTGCTGCCGCGTTGCAGGCCGGTGTCGAGGCCACCGATCTCATCGACGGCACGCTGCCCTGTACCTTGCCGAACCCGGGGAACGAAGACGAGCCGTTCGAAATCGAACAAGGTGTCAGTCGTCCGCTTGGTTCGGTCGAAGAGATGACCTGGTATTCCATCAACTGCGCGTACAGCAGGTTGGCTCAGATCGTCGGCTTGAACCGCGTCGTCGACACCACGTACAGGATGTCGCAGTCGATGTTCCTCACACGCGACTCGTTCAAGATTCAGCCGTACGCCAGCTTCGCCACGGGTGCCAACGAGATGAGCCCGCTCGACATGGCGAGCGGAGCGCAAACCATCGCGAACGGCGGTGTACACATGCAGCCCTACTTCGTCGAGCGCATCGAGGGGCCGACCGGGGTCGTCTACGAACACAACGATCCGGGACAAACGGTGTTCGCGAAGGAAGTGGCCGACAAGGCCGTGGGAATTTTGAAGGGTGTGCTCGTCAATGGCACGGCGCGGCGCAGTGCACTCGACGGCGAGCGTCCCGCGGCGGGCAAGACGGGAACCCAGGACGACAACACCAACGCATGGTTCGTGGGGATGACCCCGCAGCTCACAACCGCGGTGTGGGTGGGCGACCCGAAGGCCTACACGCCGATGATCGACATCCCCGAATTCGTGGCGAAAAAGGTCCCACGCGTGCAGGGGGGGACTTTTCCCGCGGCGATCTGGAAGTCGTTCACCGACCGCGCACTTGCCGGACAACCGGCTCTCGACTGGGAGGAGCCGCCGCTCATTTCCCGTTCGTCGGTACGCCTTTATCTGCCGGGGGTCGATTGCATCGCCAACGTCGTCAGCGGTTCATTGCCGCGCCGCACGGTCGGAAAAGTCGCAGCGCCACAGACCACCACCACGACGTTGCTGCCCGGTGAAACAGTGCCACCGGTGGCGACCACGCTGGCTCCGACAACGGTGCCCGAGACCGTGCCACCCGTTGGTGGACGTCCCGTTGTCAGTGTCGTCGATGCGGGAACCACCATCTTGCCGTCGAATACGAACCCGTTCTCGCCGGTGCCGTCGGTCGATCCGAACCGCACACTTGTCTTCGACTGCGAGAAGCCCCTGCCAGCGTGGGCGCAGACGACGATCGCCGGTGGTTGACGGAACGACGTCGAACGAGACCTCGGTAGTCTCGGGTGATGGAGATCTTCGAGGAACTGATCAGCCTGCAGGCGATCGACACCGAGATCACCCAACTGCTTCACCGTGCGGCGAATCTGCCCGAGGCCGCGACGGTGAAGGGCCTTGAAGCTGAACTGGTTGGTCTGGAAGCCGAACGCAATCGCGCCGCGACCGAGGCGGGCGAGTTGGCGAAAACGGTCGATGCGAACGAGCGTGGTGTCAACGAGCTGCGCTCGCAGATCGCACGATTGAACACCCAGATGCGCACCGTCATCGCTCCGCGCGAGGCCGAGGCCCTGCAGCACGAGATTGCCGTTCTCGAGGCCAAGATCTCGGCACTCGACGAAGAAGCGCTGCTTGCAATCGAGCGCAGCGAAGAGGTCGATGCCGTATTGAAGAAGATCGGGGAGTCGTGCCAAGCGGTGTCGCTGCGGCTTGGCGCGGCGCGTGACGAACTTTCCACTGCGCAAGATGCCCTGCGCGCCGCCCTCGTCGACGCTCGCGCGCGTCGTGATGCGGCGGTGGGCCGCATCGATGCCGACTGGCTGCAGCAGTACGACTCCCGACGGGCGGCGCACGCCGGTACGGCGGTGGCGCGCCTGGTGCGGGCGACGTGCGGGGGGTGTCACCTCGACCTGTCGCCGTCCGAGGTCGACGCCGTGCGCCGTTTGGCAACCACCGAGAGAGAGTGCCCCAACTGCGCACGATGGCTCGTCGTTTGAGCCGATCGGTAGTTTGACTCACGTGCTTCTTTGGTTCGTCGCCACGTCAATCCTCGCCGTGAGATACGTGTTTCGCGATCCAAGGTTCGACTACCGGCTACTCGTCGTCGGCGTGCTCGTTCCCGACGTCGTCGACGTGTGGTTCGGCGGTGCTCGTGTGCTGCACACGCTCGTCTTCAGTGTCGGCTTGATGACGATCATCATGCTGTCGACACGTCGCGGAAGCGTGCGTCGCCGTCGGGTGCTGCCGCTTGCCATCGGTACGTTCCTTCATCTCGTTTTCGACGGTGCGTTTGCAAACACGGAAGTTTTCTGGTGGCCCTTCACCGGTACGTCCTTCGGTGATGCGCGATTGCCGGTGGCCGATCGGGGCGCTTTCAACATCGCACTCGAGATCATCGGCGCCGTTGGGCTCGCATGGATCGTTCGTCGTCACGGCCTTGCGGATCGCGCCGCGCAAAAGCGGTTCATCGCGACGGGGGAGCTCGTCGAAGTTGGCTGACCGTCTGCTCACGCTCGTGCGACACGGACGCACCCATGCGAACGCGGGTGGGTTGCTGCAGGGTCACGTCGACAACGACCTCGATTCCGTCGGTGTCGACCAGGCCGCGCTGCTGGGTCCGGCGCTCGTTCGTGTGGCGCCCGTGACTCGCATCGTCGCGAGTCCCCTGCGGCGGGCCCAACAGACGGCTGCGGCGATTGCGCAGCATTGCGCGACCGACGTTGAAACAGATGCTCGGTGGATCGAGCTCGACTATGGCGACTACGACGGTCAGCCCATGACGGCGATCGCCCCCGAGGTGTGGACGCGGTGGCGTTCCGACGCCCACTTCCGTCCACCCGGTGGTGAGTCAATGGCGGAACTCGACCTGCGGGTACGTGCAGCGATCAATGACCTCGTTGGTTCGGTGGACGCAGGTCACGTTGTGGTGGTGAGCCACGTGTCGCCGATCAAGGCCGCGGTTGCATGGGCATTGGGTGTCGACATCGGGGTGTCCTGGCGCACCGCACTCGATCGCGCCTCGATGTCGACGATCCGACTGCATGAGGTTCGTCCCGCGCTCGTCACCTTCAACGTGACGGTGCACCACGAAAAGTGAACCCCGGGCCGAGGGCCCGGGGTTCGATCGAATGTGGCGAGTTGGCCTGTAAGCGGGATTCTGTGAATCTTGCGATTCGGTGACCATCCATCTATGCGGTCTACCCGAGGACTGCCCGAAGGCGGACGGGCCGCCCATGTCCTCTGCGTGACCTTGCTCCAAGTGGGGTTTGCCAAGCCGTACGGGTTGCCCCGGACGCTGGTGCGCTCTTACCGCACCGTTTCACCCTTACCGACGAAGTTGCCCCCGACGGCGGTTTGTTTTCTGTTGCACTTTCCGTGAGGTCGCCCCCACCTGGCTCGCGCCAGCACTTTGCCCTGAGGAGTCCCGACTTTCCTCGACACGCTTTCGTGTGCCGCGGTCACCCGGCCAACTCGCCGGCGGTCAGTGTAACGATGCGCGCGAAACCGTCCTCGGGAGATAACTCCCAAATCGCAAACAGCAGCTGGCGTATTTGTACGCCGTTAACAGCTGGCGTATTTGTACGCCGTTAACAGCTGGCGTACTCGTACGCCAGTGAGTTCAGGCTTGGGGTGTCGAGGCTGAGTTGTGTCTTCGTGCCGGCGTCGCTGGTCTTGCCAATCGAGAAAGTGACCGCCGCAAGGCTGCCGAAGGCACCGGGAACCGCAGCAGGGTTCGGCTTGCCCGTTGTCTCGTTGGTCGAGGGTGCGATGCCCTTGCCGTCGGGGATGATCACCTGTGCCAGCACCGCGGCGTGGCGGGCTTCGTCTTGGCCGATCGTCATGGCGGCGCCGCGGACTGCAGGGGTTGCGATCAGCGACACGTAGTACTGGTACGTCGCGGCGGCGAGGTTTTCGAGGCCGTGTGCCAACACGATGAGATCGTCGACAGGTGTGTCGCTCGCCGGAATGCCCTTCGACTCGTTACCGGTGATCAACTCGACGGCCGGGGCGATGTACAGCTCGTTGATACGCTCGTTGGCGCACTCGAAGGGCTCGCCACCGGCCTTCTTGATGAGCGGTGTCAACGCGGCAGCGTGCGCCTTGTGGTCGGCCTGGAAGCGCTTGACCACCGATGTCGCGGCCGCGGGGAGCAGGCCAAGGGCCGCAACCGCGGTGTAGGCATCGATCGCGCACCACTCGAGTGACGATGCAGTGCGCAGCAACACCGCATCGGTGACATGCGCAGTGGGAAGGCCGGTCGTTGTCGGCGAGTTCCCGATGCGCGGGTAGGACGTGGCGACCTTGTCGTTCTTGCCGCACGCGGCGAGGATGGCAGCGGAAGCAAGTGCGAGGCCACCGGACTGAAGGAATTTCCTGCGGTTGAACGCGTTGTCGTTCGCGGGGATGTTCATGTGTCTGCGTCTCTTCCGGTCAGGCGGGGTAGGTCTCGGGGTCGATTGCTGTCTTGGTGTCGAGCGCCATGATGTCGTCGAGGCTCGACGACCCGGACAACTCGACGAGCACCGCGGCTTGGCGCGCCTCGATCGGGATGATCGAGGCGACGAGGCTCGCCCCGTCGATGCCACGGAGTTGGCTCAACACGTTGATGTGGGTGGCGACGAGGGCATTCTCCAGTGCGGCCATGTGGGCGGCAAGCTCCTTTGCGGTTCCGCCACCTGCCTTCGGCGACTGGGCCGCATAGAACTTCTCGTTGCGCGCTGTCGGGGCCTTTCGTCCGAGGAGTCCGGTGAGCGCCTGGGCTGCCGCACGATGGTGGGCGCCGAACAGTTCAGCAACGGCCTTCATGTCGTCCTTCGACGCGCCGGCTGCGCGGGTGTAGAGGTCGATCATGGCGAACTCGAGACCGAGGCCGAAGGAGAGGAGCGCGACATCCGCGGATGTCGGTTGTTTGGGTGGCGCCGTTGTGGTGGTGTCTGCCACGGGGGTGTCCTTTCTCAGTGCTGTCCCGAGCCCAAACCCGACGGAAGGGACTCGATGTTCGGGCTGCCCGAAAGCAGCCGATCCATAGGTTCACCGACAGGAGAGGGGCGGTGCAACTTTAGAAGTCGAGGGCGCTCAGGTCGGGGATCCAGCCGCGAGCCATCCGCACCGAATCGAGCCAATTTCGCCTCGACTCAGAGCGCATCGCCGCGTCCTTCGAGGGCGTGACGATCGTCGCTGGTTTCCACGTCGCCACGGCCTCGTCAAGTGTCGACCACAGGCCGGTTGCCGATCCAGCGAGAAACGCCGCACCGAGCGTCGTCGACTCGGTTTCGGGTGACACCTCGACGCGCTTTCCGGTGGCGTCGGCCAGCAAGCGGGTGAACGCGGTATTGCGCGACATTCCACCGTCGATGCGGATCGTGTCGGGCGCCACGACGCCACGTGAGGCTGCGTCGTCGATGGCGGCGTGAAGAAGGTCGGCGCCCCGGTGCGCGATGCCGTCGAGGACGGCGCGCACGATGTGCGATTTCGTCGTGCCGCGAGTGATGCCGAGAAGTGTGCCCCGCGCTCCGTAGTCCCATTCGGGCGTGCCGAGACCCAGCAACGCAGGAACGTAGGTGACGCCACCCGTGTCGGGAACAGCGAGAGCAACGGTCTCGCTGTCGGCCGGCGTGGCAATGAGTCCCATGTCGTCGCACAACCACTCGACGTTTGTTCCCGCCGACAGCATGATTGCCTCGACGCCCCAGTGGATCTGCGTTGTCGAGCCATCGAGGGAGAAGGCAACAATCGGAAAAGTGCCGAACGAGGTGCGCTTTGCTTCGGTTGGTCCGGGCCCACCCGTGTACATGTCGAGCATGCCTCCCGTGCCGAACGTGATCTTCGTGCGACCCGGCTCGATACAGCCCTGGCCGACCAGTGATGCCTGCTGGTCTCCGATTCGCGAGGCGAGCTGGATTCCGTCGAGTGGACCGTGTCCATTCACCCGGCCGACAACCTGTCGCGACGCGACGATCGTGGGCAGGTTGTCGTTGGACAGTCCGAAGATCGCGCAGACGCGCGGATCCCATTCAACGGTGACCGGGTCGACGAGGCCCGTGACGGCGGCGTTGGTGTGGTCGGTGACGAATGCTTCGCCACGAGTCAGTTTCCAGGTCAACCATGCGTCGATGGTTCCCAATTTGAGAGATGCAACCGGCACATCCTGAGCGGTGTTCGCGATCAGCCACGCAGCCTTGGTGGCCGTTTGGTTCGGCGCGATGGCAAGGCCGTGTTCGGATTTTGCGGTGATGCATTCAAGGACGGTTCGCAGGTCTTGCCAGCCGATGCCCGGACCGACCGGCTCACCCGTGCGCGCGTCCCAAGCCACCACCGACGCACGTTGATTCGTGATTCCAAGCGCGACCGGTTGAACTTCGGGGTGCGCACGCACCACCGTGGTGGCCGCGGTGACGACGGCGTCGTACAACGCATGTGCATCGAACTCGACGAGGCCGGGTGCGGGAGTCGACGGCGGCTGCGCGATGTGGTGGTAATCGATGAGTGAGCCCGTCGCATCGACGAGTGCAGCGCGGAGACCACTCGTGCCGACGTCGATGACGAGCACGGCGGGCACGGTCGCCGAGCGCCGTGTCATCGTGGTCGAACGCCGTTTTTCTGGAGGAAGTTGCCGAGCAGGCCACCGATCACGCTGGCGACGAGAGCCAGAGAGAACGAAGTGAGGATGCGCATCACGCGGACTTCGCCTCCGGTCGCGATGCGCAACACGAGGAACGCGGCCTGAACGACGACGAACACGCCTGCGCCGGCGGCAACGGCATGAGTCATCGGCCGGCGTGCGGTTTGGCGCCACGCCGCGACGCCCGACCCCAAGACGAAACCAAACACAGCGATGAGGGACAGGAGTGGCGCCCAACCACTGGAGTCGTCGCGGTTGTCGAGCACGAACCGTGCAACCAACGTGGGTGGCACCGCGAAGAGCAGGGTGACGCTGGCGCCTTCACGCAGGGCTTGCCTGTCGAACCTCGAGACGAACCCGGAACTCATGACGTGAAGCGCCTCTCGTGAAACCGCATGGCACCAAATTGGCACAGCCGAGCCGCCTGCCCTTGGGCGGGCGCACTTGTGACCAAGATCGCAGCAATTGTTAATTTGCAAGAATTGCGAATTAGGGGACCAGCATTTAGTCTCAAATGCGTGAAGTCGCCCGAAGAACTCGTCGATGCGTTTCGAGCCGCTGGCCTGAAAGTCACGCCGCAGAGGCAATTGCTCTTCCGCCTCCTCCACGGCAACGACATGCATCCGACCGCCGAAACTCTCTACGACGTCGCCTCGGCAGAGATGCCCGGCATCTCACTGCGCACCGTGTACCAAACGCTCACCGACCTTGCGGCGATGGGCGAGTTGCAGCAGATCCAACTGGGAGGGGCTGCGCGTTTCGACCCGAACGTCGACGACCATCACCACAGCGTCTGTGAGACGTGTGGCGAGGTTCGCGATGTGTATGCCCCGAACCCCGACCATGTATCGGTCGCGGGGCTCGACGGTTTCTCCGTGCACGCCGCACGGATCGTGTTCTCAGGCAAGTGTCCGCGGTGCGCAGGTGCTGCTGACGGTTTGTCTGTTACCTGTGGTTCGCCCAGAAGGCCGACGTCGAGGGCTACCCCGATGCTGCTGCACTCTTCCGCTCGGTCGCGGAAGGCGAGACCGGCCACGCGCACGGCCACCTCGACTTCCTCGCCCAGGTTGGCGACCCCGCAACGGGCGAGCCGATCGGTGAGACCGAAGAGAACTTCAAGGCGTCAATCGCAGGCGAGACCTACGAGTACACCCAGATGTACCCGGGCTTTGCCAAGACCGCTCGCGACGAAGGCTTTGCCGAAATCGCCGACTGGTTCGAGACGCTCGCCCGCGCGGAAAAGAGCCACGCCGGCCGGTTCCAAGAGGGCCTGAACGCTCTCTGAGCGAATCTTCCTCAGGAGAACTTCTACGAATACGCGGGGTGTCGGCTCGGCCGGCACCCCGCAGATTCGAACTCGCAATCCAGCACGCAGAAAAGATCGAAGACCAATGACAATCACGTACGACCCGAACCATCCGAAATACCTCGACGAGGCCGACGTTCGGGCCGAACTCACCCGCGTGTACGACCTGTGCCACGGGTGTCGACTCTGCTTCAAGTACTGCACGTCGTTTCCCACGCTTTTCAAGTTCGTCGACCAGCACGACGACCAAGACGCCGGAAAGCTCACGATCGTCGAACAAGACCAAGTCGTCGACGAGTGTTTCCAGTGCAAACTCTGCTACATCAACTGCCCGTACATTCCGGGTCAGCACGAATGGGCGCTTGATTTCCCGCGCCTCATGTTGCGCGTCGACGCGATGCGCCAAGCCACCAAGCAGGTTCCGGTGCGCAAGCGCCTCACGACCAGCTTCATGGGCCACACCGACGCGCTCGGGAAGGTGGCAACGACGGTCTCGCCCATTGCCAACAAGGTGTTGAACGCCCCGGCGGGCTCTGCAATCCGCAAAGTCGTCGAGAAGACCGCCGGCGTGTCGAGCAAACGCTTGCTTCCACCGTTCTCGAAGGTTCGTTTCTCGACGTGGTTCAAGAAGCGCGTCAAGCCCGTCATCGCAAAGCGCCAGGGAAAGGTTGCGGTGTTCCCGACGTGCCTCGTCGAGTACCAAGAACCCGGCATCGGCAAGGACCTCGTCAAGGTGTACGAAAAGAACGGCATCGAGTGTTCTCTCGCCGAGGGTGCCTCCTGTTGTGGTGCGCCATACCTGCACAGCGGTGACGTGGAGAAGTTCAAGAAGGTCGGTGCCGACAACGTGAAGGCGCTAGCCGCCGCCGTCCGTGCAGGCAACGACATCGTGGTGCCCCAGCCAACGTGCGGCTACATCCTGAAGAAGGACTACGTCGGCGGCGCCGACGCAGATCTCGTGGCGGCAAACACCTACGACGCAGCCGAATACCTAATGCGTCTGCACAAGGGCGACGGCACCGAGCTCGTCACCGAGTTCCCCGGTGAGGTTCCCGAGAAAATCACCTACCACGCGCCATGTCACCTTCGCGCACAGAACATCGGCCTGAAGAGCCGCGACTTGTTGAAGCTCACCGGTGCAAAGATCAAGCTCGTCCAAACGTGCTCGGGTATCGACGGCATGTGGGGTCTGCGCG
>CAZVPL010000008.1:0-39777 GCA_964629075.1 uncultured Bifidobacterium sp.
CCAGACATTGGCGGCCATCAGGATGCCGAGGACCATGCCAACGCTGATCGCAACGTTGTGGCCGATGCCGAAGAGCGAGCTACCCGACATGAAGTCCTTGAAGTAGTTCTCGATGAGGCCCGTGATGAGGAGACCGGTGACGAGGGTCGCGATCGCGGCCCATCGGAACCACCACAGTGCGCGGCGGGCAACCTTGTCGATTGCGATGTTGCGGGCCTTGCCCTCGTCGCCGTAAGCGGCGAACGCAGGAACCTGAACCAGGTTGAAATAGTAGAGAAGACCGATCCAACAGATACCGGCCACGACGTGCAGCCAACGGAACGCGAAGTTTCCGAGGTAGTCACGTGAGAGAAGTTCGAGTGCTTGCATGTTCATTGCTCCCTTGATGTTTGGGACGATTCGATTTGATTGAGAAAGTACCAGCCCGCCGCGGGATGGGGGCGGACTGCCCCGGAACCGGAAAGGAGTCCCTTTCCACTAGGGCAGTAGGGTGAAACCGCCATGGCCCACGAATTCATCTACACCTGTTACAAACTCGGCCGTTTTTATCCCCCGGACCGCACGGTTCTCGAGAACATCTCTCTCTCCTTCTACCCCGGGGCCAAGATCGGCGTCATCGGGTCGAACGGCAGCGGCAAGTCCAGCCTCTTGCGGATCATGGCCGGCAAAGACGACGGCTACTCCGGCGAGGCTCGCCTGACCCCCGGATTCTCGGTCGGACTCCTCGAGCAAGAGCCGCACCTCGACCCCGCGAAGGACGTGCTCGGCAACGTGATGGACGGCGTCGCACCGGTGCGAGACCTCCTCGCGCGCTACGAGGAAGTCATGGCGATGTGGGGCGACCCCGACGCCGACTACGAAAAGGTCGGCGCGCTGCAGGCTGAACTCGAGGACAAAATTGCCGCGGCCGACGCATGGAGCCTCGACCGCAACGTCGAGATCGCAATGGATGCTCTGCGCTGCCCGCCGAACGACGCCGATGTCACGAAGCTGTCGGGTGGTGAACGCCGCCGTGTCGCGTTGTGTCGCCTTCTTCTCAGCAGGCCCGACCTGTTGCTCCTCGACGAGCCCACGAACCACCTCGACGCCGAGAGCGTGTTGTGGCTCGAAAGGTTCCTCTCCGAATACCCGGGCACCGTCGTCGCGATCACCCACGACCGGTATTTCCTCGACAACGTCGCAAAGTGGATTCTCGAGCTCGACCGCGGCCGCGGTTTTCCCTTCGAGGGCAACTACACCAGTTGGCTCGAACAAAAACAGGCGCGTCTTGCACAAGAGGAGAAGTCGAACGAGGCGCGTGCCCGCACGCTGCAGCGAGAACTCGAATGGGTGAAAATGTCACCGAAGGCTCGCCAGGCAAAGGGCAAGGCTCGTCTTTCGGCCTACGAGAAGCTGCATGCCGAAGCCGAAGCCGCCGAGCGCGGCCCCGACCGCCTCGAGATTGCGATACCGGCAGGACCTCGTCTCGGCGACACCGTCATCGAAGTGAAGGACCTCTCCAAAGGTTTCGGCGACCGTCTGCTCATCGACAGCCTGTCGTTCTCGTTGCCGCCCGCGGGCATCGTCGGCATCATCGGCCCGACCCGCGCCCCCAACACGACGCTCTTCCGCATGCTCGCCGGCCTCGAAGCCCCCAATTCGGGCAACGTGACCGTCGGCGACACGGTGCAACTGAGCTACGTCGACCAGAACCGCGACGACCTCGACCCGAAAAAGACCGTCTACGAAGAGATCACCGGCGGTGTCGAGCACATGAAGGTCGGCGGTCGCGAGGTGCACGGTCGCGCCTACGTCGCGAGCTTCAACTTCAAGGGAAGCGACCAGCAAAAACTCGTCGGAGATCTGTCGGGTGGTGAACGCAACCGAGTCCACCTGGCGAAGTTGCTGAAGCGCGGTGGCAACGTTCTTCTGCTCGACGAACCGACCAACGACCTCGATGTCGACACGTTGCGTGCGCTCGAGACGGCTCTCGAAAGCTTCCCCGGTTGCGCGGTCGTCATCAGTCACGACCGTTGGTTCCTCGACCGCATCGCCACGCACGTTCTCGCCTTCGAAGGGGACAGTCACGTCCGCTGGTTCGAGGGCAACTTCAGCGAATACGAGTCGTGGCGGCGCAAGGAACTCGGTGCGTCGGTCGACCAACCTCACCGCATCAAGTACAAGCCACTCAACCGATGACCACACCAACGAGCCTCCGCGTCATTCGATGGCTGTGTGCCGTTGTTTTCGTGTGCGGTATTGCGGGCATCATCGTTTCGTCGATCAACGGCAACAACGAGGGTTGGGTCGTCACCATCGGGCTCACCACGACGCTTGCGGCGATCATCCTCATCATCGCCTCGACGGTCGCGTCCCGTCAGCGCATCGGGGCGTTCAACGAGGTCGCCGCCGAGAAACTCGAAGCCCTCATCGAAACCGAGGTTGGACGCGGAGCGAACGAAGACGCTCTCCGCGACATCGTCCGCCGGGCCGTGGAACTCGGAAGACAATCCTCGTGATCGATCCCGCAGTCGTCGCCGACGACCACAAACTCGCCTCCCACCTGGCGCGCGAGGCGGGAGCCCGTCTGCACGCGTTGCGCACCCAACTGTTCGCCGAGAACTCCTCGCCCTGGCACGTGATGGATGCCGGCGATGCGGCAGGCCACCGGTATCTCATGGACGCCCTCGCCGAGTACCGACCCGACGATGCCGTTTTGTCGGAAGAGGGTGCCGACAACCACAAGCGACTCTCGGCCGACCGCGTCTGGATCATCGACCCGCTCGACGGCACGAACGAATATGGCGAGCGGGGCCGCTCGGACTGGGCGATCCATGTCGCGTTGTGGGAGCGCGGTGATCTGGTTGCCGGTGCGGTCGCCCTGCCGGCACTCGGCGTCACGCTCGACACGCACCCCGACTCCAAACCCACGCTGACGCCCAAGCCCGACCGCAAGGTTCGCCTCATCACCTCACGCAACCGCGCGCCGTATTCGGCGATTCTCGTGGCCAACGCGATCGACTGCGATGCGATTCGCCTGGGTTCAGCCGGCGCGAAAGCGATGGCCGTAGTTCTTGGTGAAGCCGACATCTACGTGCACGATGGCGGCCAGCACCAGTGGGACTCGGCCGCTCCCGTTGCCGTCGCGCGCGCCGCGGGTCTTCACACGAGCCGCATCGATGGCTCTCCCCTCGTGTACAACCAGCGCGACACGTGGCTTCCCGACCTTCTCATTTGTCGGCCCGAACTCGCCGAACCGGTGATGAAGGCTCTCTGGGACAACGACAACTGACGAGAATCGCCGCAGCCCGTCACGCTGCAGGGTCGTCAGTCGAGGTAGACGGATGTGTGTTCGCCGAGATGCGGCACGGGCCCGGGACGCAGCACGTAGCCGTCGAAGTCGACCGGGTTGTTCACTGCTTCGTACGGTTTTTCACCATCGCGGGGGGACATCGGAACGAAGGCGCCGGCCGCACGTGCCTGGGGATCGACGATGACGTCGGGAATCGAGTTGATCGGTGCCCACCACACATCGTGACGGTCGAAGCGTTCAACCCAGTCGACCATCGGCCGTTCGGAAAAGAGCTCGTCGAGCGTGGCGATGAGCTCGGTGTTGTTTGCGAGTCGCAACTTCGCTGTGTCGAATTGCGGCACCCGCAATCTGTCGGAGTCGACGGCAGCAACGAGCGCCGGCCAGTGTCGGTCACCCTCGAGGGCCAACATCCAGAACGCCTTGCCGTCGCCGGCGAAGTAATTCAGCATGAGCGGAGCACGTCCGTTCTCGCGCGGACGCGTGCTTTCGCGCTTGCCGAAACGCAGCTGGATGCCGATGTCCCAGCCGATGTTGTACATGCCGTTGCGCAAGAGACTCGTCGACACGAGACGCCCCTCGCCCGTTCGCTGCGCATCGAACAATGCGGCCGACACTCCGGCCACCAGCGACATGCCGGTGACGTGGTCACCCTGTCCGCTGCGGTTCGCCGGCGGATTTGCACCCGGCGGTACCAGAGTGTGCGCCAGACCCGAGCGCGCCCAGTAACCGCCGATGTCGTAGCCCGGTCGGTGCGCATCGGGACCCTCGAGTCCGTATCCGGTGATGATGCCGTAGACGATCTTCGGGAACGCGGTCCTCACCGATTCGGGGTCGAGGCCGAGTCGCGCGAGAGCCGCAAGCCGCACGTTCGTGACGAATGCGTCTGCCGTTGCAAGGAGTGCGCGCATCTGGTTGCGACCCTCGGAGGTCTGAAGGTCGATGACCACCGACTTCTTGCCACGGTTGTCGATTTCGAAGGGCGGAACCGCGGGCTGGTCGTTCTGCCCGAGCGCGCCGAAGATGTTGCGCTGGGGGTCACCCGCAGGCGGTTCAACCTTGATGACCTCGGCCCCCCAGTCGGCGAGCACACCCGCGCACGCCGGCCCGGCGACCCACACGCCCAGTTCGACGACGCGAACCCCGGCGAGCGGCCCTCCCCGCGTCATCGTGTGATCAGCTCTCGAGGATGGTGACGGTGCCGAGGTCGCCGTTCACTTCGATGGTGGCACCGTCGGGAATGCGTCGAGTCGCGTTGACGACCGACACGACGCACGGAATGCCGAGTTCCCGGCTGACGATGATGGAGTGACTGTTGAGCGCGCCAACGTCGACCACGACGCCACCCGCGGGGATGAAGAGCGGCGTCCACGACGGGTCGGTGTTCGGCGCGATGAGAATGTCGCCCTCTTCGAGCGCCGACGGGTCGGCCGGGTCGAGGATGACGCGCGCACGACCGCGCGCGATACCCGAGCAACCGGCATTGCCCTGCAGTACATCGCCCGTTTTCACACGGTCGACCTTGACCTCGGCGCGCTTCGGGAGGTCTTCGATTTCGGGCACACGCTTGTCGCCTTCGACGAAATATGGGGTCTCCAGTTCCCAGAGTGAGCGCCACTGCTTCTCGCGCTCGGCGAGCTTCTGGGTGAATGACTTCGGATCGGCGACGAACGCATCGAGTTCTTCGTTCAACAACATGAAGATCTGCTTCTCGTGGGCGAGTGCGCCCGTGGCCGCATGACGCCGGCCCAGTTCGCGCATCGCAACACGCGCTTCGTTCATGACGCGGATGCAGTTCGTCTTGCTGCGTTCGCGCCAGGCATTGAAACGACGTCCCGAACCCGCGGCAAGGTTGACCATTGTCGTCGCTTCGTCGTTGCCCTTCACGCGCTCGAGTGCCTCGGCAAGCGCCGCAGCCGAGTCGGCCACGGTGCGAGCGGCGGCCTTTGCCGGATCACCATCGGGACCGACCTGGCGCATCGCATCGATGAGGGCAATCGCCAATGCGGGCTTGGTCTCCCACACGTCCGAGTAGAGATCCCATTCATTCGGGCCGCGCGAGCCGAACTCGTAGAGGAAGTCCTCGAAACCCTGTTGGAACTCGGGCGAGTTCTGCGGCAACCTCGACAGCGCCCACATCGCATGGCTGGGGGCTGCCGAATCGACGTCGCCCGCGCCGGCGATGATCCGCACGAGAAGATCGGGGACGATTTGACCGAGCACCGTCGGGCCGGTGGCGGTGTTCGTCGACGTCATCACGTGGTCGTCGAACATCCGACGGTGCACGGGGATGAGTGACCGTGCGTACTCGACGAGAGTCGCGTCGCTCGCCTCGGCGAGATTCGGGCGCTTTGCGCGAATCTCCTTCGCAATCCTCTTCGACTCTTCGAGTTCCGGGTACTCGGTGATCGTCAGTGCCCAGTTCGCACGGTCGGTGAGCTGCTTGGCAACCGTCTCGTTCGGATCATCGGGATGAGGAACGTACGGCGGCGTGTCGGGACGTGTGCCGAAGAATGCGAGGTCGATGGGTTCGGCTCCGACACCTGCGCGCACGCCGAACAGGCGCACGACCGAGGCGTTCACGTAGAAGAAACCGTTGAAGAATCCGCACACGGGGTTGAAACCCTCTGCATGGACTTCGCCCTCGAGCACCGAACCGTTGCGCACGTTGCCGTCGCGCCAGCCCTCCATGGTGCCCGGTACGAACGCGAGGCTCGCGCCGAGCGGACTGATGGGATCGGGAAGGACGTCGCTCGCGTTCGATCGCGTGTAGACGGGAAAGCGCTTGCTGGCGCGTGTATCGGTGATCCAGTGCGACATGGGGGCTCCGTGACGTGTCGGGGGTTATTCGGCGAGAACTGTAACCACTCCGGTCGACCCGTTCACCTCGAGGAGAACTCCGTCGGGAATTCGACGAGTTGCATCGGTTGCAGAGATGACGCATGGAATGCCGAGTTCGCGGCTGACGATGATTGCGTGGCTGAGCGGCGCTCCGACGTCGACCACGACCGCGGCGGCAGGAACGAAAAGCGGCGTCCATGACGGGTCGGTAATGGGCGCCACCAGGATGTCGCCCGGCTCGAGCGCCGTCGGGTCGTTCGAGTCGAGAACGACCCGCGCCCGGCCCCTGGCGACGCCCGGACAACCAGGCATGCCCTGCAGGCTCTCACCGCCACCGAGACGTGCGACCGTCGTGGCCGACCGACTTTGCCACGTGTCCGGGCTCGCAGGCGTACCGACGAACACGAACTCGGGGATCCTGGCAGCAAGGGATTCGTACGTCGCGCGCCGTTCACGCACGATCGAGCGCCACGACTCGGCATCGGCGGGCTTCGCTGCGAGCAACCGTTCCATCTCGTCAGCCTGGATGAATCCGAAGTCCTCGACTTCGTCGAAGAATCCCTTGATGACCATGCGCCGGCCGAGCTCGCGCATCGGCATGCGACATTCGTGGATCAACCTGATGTTGTTTGTCTTTGTCCGTTCGCGAGCAGGAATCCACGCCTGCGATGCGGAGATCGCCACCGACAACTGACCGTGCACCGCGGCATCACCTTCGACCATTGCAAGCAACGTCTCGGCCGCCGCCGCTCGCTCGCGCGCACGGTCGACGCTGTGCGTCGCAGGATCCGCAGCCGATGGCGCGAGACGCATGCGCTCGATAGCGGAAAGAGCGAGTTCGGGGCGCGTCTCCCACGTTGGTGAACGCGCCTCCCATTCATTCGGTCCGCGCGAGCCGAAGTTCACGACGAAGTCGTCGAACATCGCAACGAACTGCTGGACCTCCGATGAACCGTCGGACTTCAGTCTGTCGAGAAGCCCGGCCGTGCCGGCATCGAAGGCCGCGCTCAATCTCGGCGAGTTCGCGACGAGTCGACCCATCGCCCACATCGCATGGCTCGGCTCGGCCGAGTCGACATCGCCGAATCCGGAAATGAGCGGCATGACGAGATCGGGCCGACCGACAGCAGTTGCGATGGCGGAGATCATCCCGACCGGCACCGTCGCCATGTAGGTGGTGTAGATGTGCTGGGAAAACAGCCACTCGTGCCAGGCGATGAGTTCGAGATACCGGGCCCAGAGCTCGGAGTCGTTCAATGTCGTCAGCTCGGGGCGAGAACGGCGCAATGCGATGGTTCGCGACTTGTGATCGGAGATCTCGCTCAGTTGGTCGACCGACGAGAACGCAAGAATCGACGCGAAGGTCCCGCCGATCTTCGCGGTGAGATCGGGGCGCGCGTCGCCCGGTGCCTCGACGTAGGGGGGAATTCCGGGCTGCGCGCCGAAGAACTGCGCATCCATGTCCTGCCATGACAAACCCGGCGCTCGTTCACCGAAGAGTCGGATGAGCGACGCATTCAAATAGCAATAACCACCCACGACGCCTAGCTGACAAAACTCGTCGGCCGGGAACTCGCCGAGGTCGAATGCCCCCATCCGTTCCCACGCTGCGCGCCAGCCCTGCTCCGCGCGCCACAGTCCAGTGCCACTCGTGAGTGGCGTCACGGGGTCGGGAAACACCTCACCAACGTTCGCCCGCGTGTAGATCGGGAACCGACCGGAAAGATCGGTGTCGGTCACGTAGTAACGGTCGGTTTGCCCCACAGTCGCACCCCCAGACTCGGCAACCTAGTCCCTTTGTCACACCCGCAATTCCAGGCACGACGGGAGCCAGCCGACGAGGGGCATGCAGACTGTGTGAATGGCTCAAAGCCCCGCCAACAACGCCGTCGACCTCTCGTGGGGCGCGTTCTCCGAGCGCGGGCCGTGGGAACTCAATCGCAACGACATCGATTGGGCGGACCACGCAGCGATCCTGCGTCGCGAGGCCCGCAACGAGATCCCCCGACTCACCACTCCCGGTCGTGTGCCACCCATCGGTCGACTGCTCACGGTCGTCGCTGTACTCGGTCGAGCCCTCGTTCCGTGGCTCGTGAAAAAGAAGCTGCGCCGTTTCGCCACGCCCGAGGAGAGCCGCGCAGTTCTCTCACTTCGATTGCGCCGCGCCGTCGAAACCCTGGGACCCACGTACATCAAATTGGCCCAAATCATCTCGAGTGGCGAGGGTCTCTTTCCCGGCGAGTTGGTGAACGAATTCAAACGCTGCCGCGACCAGGTCCCCGCTGAACCCTTCGACGTCGTGCAACGCACGATCGAATCCGACCTCGGCGCTCGCCTCACCGACGTCTTCCTGCACATCGACACCACTCCCCTGGCCGCCGCGTCGATCGCCCAGGTGCACGCTGCAACGCTGGTGAGTGGCGAGCCGGTCGTCGTGAAGGTGCAACGCCCCGACATCGGCGAACTCGTGCGACGCGACCTTCGCGTCATGTCATGGATCGCACCATTCCTCATCGGGCGCATTCCCATTGCGGCGTTGGCGAACCCGCCGGCACTCGTTGAACTGTTCGCCGAGACGATCGTGGAAGAACTCGACTTCCGCATGGAAGCGTCGAACATGGTCGACGTCGCGGCAATGTTGCACAACCTGAAACAAGAGCGCTACATCGTGCCCCGGCCGCATCCGAGGCTCGTGACCCGCCGTACGCTCGTGATGGAACGCCTCAACGGGTTCAACTTCGACGACGTCGAAGGAATGAAGGCCGCCGGAATCGACACGGAAGACATCGTGCGCACCGGAATGATCGCCTTCATGGAAGGCGCCATGATCGAGGGCATCTTCCACGGCGACCTCCATGGTGGCAACCTGTTCGTGATGACCGACGGGCGCACGGCGCTTCTCGACTTCGGCATCGTTGGCCGTCTCACCGGGCCCCGCCGCATCGCGTTCCTGCGGCTCATGCTCGGCGCCACGACCAACGACGTGAAAGGCCAGGTTGCCGCATTGCGAGATCTCGGCGCTCTGCCCGCCGACGTCGACGTCGATCAGGTGATCAAGGACCTCCGTCTCGATCAGCCCACGATCGATCCCACGGGCCTCTCCGGCGAAGAACTCGTGAAAGAAGTGCAGCGAATCGTGAAGTCGCTGCTCGGCTATGGCGCGAGCATGCCCAAGGAACTGATGCTCTACGTGAAGAACATGGTTTTCCTCGACGGCGCGATCGCGCGGCTCGCACCCGATCTCGACATCCTGGCCGAGGTGGCGGCGATCTCCATGGTCTTTGCCGAACGGCACGGTGAGCGCATCGGCCGTGAACTCGGTTTCAACCCCGATGCCTTCGAGGTCAACCTCGACAGCGTGAAGGCGAGCCTCGGCCTCGAAGCGAGCGTGAACAGACTCACCTACCGCGAACTGCAGGAACGCAGGAATCTCATCAACAAGCGGATGCGCGACCACATTCGCGCCTGAACCGTCGATCGGCGCGTGTCAGGCGTCAGATGACGACGACCGGGGTTCCGATCTTTGCGAACTTCCAAAGGAACTCGGCGTCTTCTTTTGCCTGTCGCTGACAACCGCCCGACAGCCGCGTGCCGAGCTCTTCTTCCGTTTGGTACACCGAACCATCACTTCGACGCACGGGAATCTGATGGAAGCCAATCGCACCAATTTCGGTTCTCATCCAGCGGACCATCAACTTGAGAAACGCCTTGCCGTTCCATGCCGTCGTCACTTCGGACTTGCTGTACACCTTGTGCGTTCCCGGCAGTTCGTTGTTGTACTGACTCCCCGACACGAGCCATGAGCGAATAATGGTGCCGTCCTTGTCGACGGCCCAGACGCGCTGACCCGACCGGTCGTACACGAGACGGCGACCCTCACCCGAGTTCGGCGGCAACGGCGGCGCATCCGCGCCTGTCGATGCGACCGACGAGAGCGGGAATCCCATCGAGTCTTTGGCCCCCGGAGCCGGCGGCGGAGTGCGCACCACGTTCAGCTTCTCCTCGGGCCAGATGCCGAGCGCCAGGGCCGATTCACGACCCACTTCGCCATCGACAAAGAGCGACTTCTCGGTCTGCAACGCGATGACCGCCGTACGTGTGGGACCGTCGAAAGTTCCCGAGGCGGCACCGACCAGCCGATCTTCTCGGATCAGGGCCTTTTGCAGACACAAGACCGAAGCGCCCGTGTCGCCCGTGCGCAATGTTTTTGGCGCAATCGTGCAGTCTTCGGGAACGTCTTCTTCGCCCACGAGATCGCCAACCTCCGACGTGGGGGTGACCGCCGCCGTGGTGACATCCGGACCGGCTGCGACCGTTGTCGAACCGATGGGCCCTGCACCCACCGTCACGGTCACGGTTGGCACCGTCGTTGTTGGCACGGCTGTTGAGTCGCCGTTCGACGACGCCCCGACCACCAACCACACGCCGCCGACCACGGCGATGACGGCAAGCATGAGGTACTGCTTGATTCGCAGATCGCGGGAGGGGTCCATTTCGTTGCCAAATCTAATTGTCTGCTACGAAATTGGCGATGCGTCTCGTCGTGGCTCGTTGCAGTGTGAAATATGAGGGTCGCCTCGAGTCGCGCCTCGACGAAGCAACACGCCTGATCATGGTCAAGGCCGACGGATGTGTCGCGGTTCACGCCGACGGTGGTGCATACAAACCCCTCAACTGGATGAACGCCCCGAACGTCATCACCGAGCGCGACAGCGAATGGATCGTCAGCAATTCGAAGGGCGAGACGCTCACCATCACTCTTCACGAGGTCTTTCTCGACACGTTGCACGAACTCGGGGACGATCCGGGGCTCAGCAAGGACGGCGTCGAAGCGCACCTGCAGGAACTCCTCGCCGCGCTTCCGGATGCGATCGAAGATGGTCTCACCCTCATTCGTCGCGAACACCAGACCGCCATTGGCCCGGTCGACCTTCTGTGCCGCGACCGCGACGGACGCACCGTTGCCATCGAGGTGAAGCGCCGCGGCGAAATCGACGGCGTCGAACAACTCTCCCGCTATCTCGAGTACCTGTCGAAGGATTCGTCACTCGGCGAGGTGCGGGGAATTTTCGTCGCCCAGGTCATCAAACCGCAGGCGAAGACCCTTGCCACGACACGCGGCCTTGCTTGCGTCGAGGTCGACTACGACGCACTTCGCGGACGCCGACCCGATGAGCTCACGCTTTTCTGAATATCAGCGGTAGCGGACCAGGCCTTGGTCGAGCACCACACGGTTGCCGACCGAAGTGGTGAACACCGCCTCACCCTGAGCAGTGTCCCAGATGGAGATCGTCAATGCTTCGCCGGCGATGACGGGCGAAGCGAACCGACCCTCGATGTGGGAGAAGCGGGACGAATCGTTGTCGCAGAGTGCGGCGAGCAATGCACGACCGGTGAATCCGTAGGTGCAGAGACCGTGGAGAATCGGTCGGTCGAAACCACCCATCGCGGCAAACGTCGGGTCGGAGTGCAACGGGTTGCGGTCTCCCGACAATCTGTAGACGTACGCCTGGTCGGGTGCGGTCTGGTAGGTGACGACGTGGTCGGCGGCGCGCGTTGGCGGAACGTTCTTCTCGCCACCGGGGCCGCGGTCACCTCCCCATCCGCCTTCGCCGCGAATGAAAGCCGAGGAGTTGAGAGTGAACATCGGCGAGCCGTCACTGGCGTCGACCGCCACCTGCTCCGACGCAACGACCGCACCTTTTCCCTTGTCGTAGATGCCCGTGATGCGCGTGACGATTCGCGCCGAGCCCTCGACCGGCACCGGCTTGTGCAACGTCACGGCCTGCTGGCCGTGCACGAGCATCGCCGGATTGAACGTGCCGATGTTGCGCATCGGCGAGCCCGGGTCGCGCGTCAGGATGACGGGAAACGTCGGGTACACCTGTTGCGGAATGATGTTGCCCGCGGCATCGCGGCTGTTCTCGGTACTGAACGGCAAATCGGCTGCTCCTGCGCCGATGCCGACTGCGTAGAGAAGACAGTCCTTGCTGTCCCATGTGGAGATGAACGGGTCGCCCTGTGACCCGACTGCATCAGGATTGATCGGCATGTTGTCCCCCTGTTGTTTGTGAGCAGTGTCAGCGCGGCGACTGCGGCCAGGTGCCGTCTTCGCCGTTCATTCCGGCATTCGGACGTGCGGCGGCCAGCAGTTCAGCGACTGCCGGGCCGAGTTGCGTCGGATCGGCGATTGGATCGCGGCGTGGTCCACGGTGCCAACCCTCGGCGATTGCAAGGGTTTGCCCGCTCGCTTCGAACACTCGCCCGGTCACACCCTTCGACTCGGCGGAGGCAAGCCACGTGACGATTGGTGCGATCCACTTGGGGGATCGCATCTCGCGCTCTTCCTCGGTTTCCGGTGCGGGACCGAGACCTTCGGTCATGCGCGTGAGTGCGACCGGGGCGACGGCGTTGACGGTGACGTCGTAGCGGGCAAGTTCGAGTGCCGCAATGACGGTGAACGCCGCGATGCCGGCCTTTGCCGCACCGTAATTGGTTTGCCCCGGGTTGCCGTAGATGCCCGACACGGAAGTGGTGTTGATGATGCGCCCGTCGACGGGCTTTCCCGCCTTGTGCTGGTCGCGCCAGTATTCGGCGGCGAAGTGCGCCGGAGCAAAGGTGCCCTTCAAGTGGACCTTGATGACGGCGTCCCACTCGGCTTCGGTCATGTTGACGAGCGTGCGATCGCGGAGGATGCCGGCATTGTTGACGACACCGTGCAGATCGCCGAACACGTCGATCGCGGTGCGCACGAGTCGCTGTGCGCCGTCCCAGGACGAAATGTCGTCACCATTGGCAACGGCGCGACCACCCATCGCTTCGATTTCGTTCACCACCTGCTGTGCGGGCGACGTGTCACCCCCGGTGCCATCGACGTTTCCCCCGAGGTCGTTCACCACGACGAATGCTCCGTGGCGCGCAAGGCTGAGTGAATGTTCACGGCCGATGCCGCGCCCCGCCCCCGTGACAATGACCACACGACCTTCGCACAACTTCGACATCGAGTCCCCCGAAATGATTCCGTTTTGCTCCGCCGATCATACGACCGGGTGCGACGGCTCCTAGCCTCGAACCGTGTCAACTCACCGCGAAAGCGCTCCGGTCGACGTCCTGATCGTCGGCGCGGGTCCCGCAGGCACGGCAGCCGCAACCCTCCTCGCACGTTCGGGTCGCAGTGTCGTCGTGGCCGACAAGGCCGACTTCCCGCGCGACAAGTGCTGTGGTGACGGCCTCACCACGCTTGCTCTTCGAATGCTCGAAAAAATCGACTTCGATCCGGGGGTCGTTGCGTCCTGGCAGAACGTCGACTCCGCGTGGCTGCGGTCGCCGTCGGGGCGCGAAGTCGAGCTTCCACTTCCCCGCGGTCGGGGTCAATACGCTGCGGTTGCCGCACGACTGCAACTCGACAACGAGCTCGTCAAGCATGCCCGCGCCGCCGGCGCCGCCGTGCGCGAACGTCTCGAGTTCTCGCACATTGACCTGAACTTCACCGCGGGTTCGCGCGCGGCGACGGTTCACTTTACGAACGGCGAGGCATTGACGGCACGACACGTCGTCGCGGCCGACGGAATGTGGTCGCCGGTGCGCAAGGCAATGGGACTCGGTGACACCGGTTATCTCGGCGAATGGCATGCATTCCGTCAGTACGCCGACAACGTCACCGGTCCCGCCGCACACCGCCTCTACGTCTGGTTCGAACCCGACCTGCTGCCGGGCTACGCCTGGTCGTTCCCACTTGCCGACGGACGAGTCAACGTCGGTTTCGGAATCCTGCGCGATGGAAAACGCCGTGTACAGGACATGAAGAAGGAGTGGGCCGATCTGCTCGCACGCCGCCACATCGTCGATGCGCTGGGTCCGGGTTTCCGACTCGTCGATCGTCACACTGCATGGCCGATCCCTGCCGGCATCACCGATGCCGTCCTGGCCAGCGGCAACGTGCTCTTCGTGGGCGACGCGGCTCGCGCAACCGATGCCTTGACCGGCGAGGGCATCGGCCAGGCGCTCGAAACGGGAATCCTCGCCGCCGAGGCGATCATCAGTGGCGGCGACGTGGCCTCAATCTACGAAACATCGGTTCGCCGGCAGCTGTTCGCCGACCATCGCATGAGCATCGCGCTCGGAAAATTGCTCCGTTCGTCGGTCGTCACCCGCGGCGCCATCCGCGCGGCGGCCACCAACAACTGGACACGCACGAACTTCGCCCGTTGGATGTTCGAAGACGAGCCACGCGCAGTGGTGTTCACGCCCAGGCGGTGGCACCGCAGGTTCCTCGATCGCGACGGCGCCTACTGATGTAGGTTGGCGCCATGCGCACGAGAATCACCGAACTTTTCGACATCGAGCACCCTGTCATGCTCGCCGGCATGGGGGGCGTGTCGTACAGCGACCTCGTCGGCGCCGTGTCCGAGGCCGGCGGAATCGGCACGTTCGGTGCCTCCACAATGAAGACCGATGAACTCGTCGACGAGATCAACCGGGTCAAGACGATCACGAAAAAGCCGTTTGGTGTCGACTTGCTGGCAGCGCTTCCCACGCAGATCGAGGAGGGTGTGAAAGCCGTCGTCGAGGGTGGGGCACGCATCTTCGTCGCGGGTCTCGGCGTGCCCCGCGACGCAATCGACTACCTGCACAAGCACAACGTCCTCGTCGGATCGATGTGCGGAAAGGTGCGCCACGCGGAAGCAGCAGTGGCAAGTGGTTGCGACTTCGTGGTCGCGCAAGGCACCGAGGGCGGAGGCCATACGGGAACCGTCGCCACGATGGCGCTCGTCCCGCAGGTGGTCGACGCGGTCGGCGCGAAAGTCCCGGTGGTTGCCGCGGGCGGCCTGTTCGACGGGCGCGGTCTCGCCGCATCACTCGCGCTCGGCGCCGACGGGGTGTGGGTCGGTACACGCTTCATCGCGACACCCGAGGCGCGCGCGGTGCGGGGCTACAAAGAGACCCTCGTCGCCACGCCCGAGGACGGAACCGTCATCTCGCGCGGATTCACCGGAAAGACGTGTCGCGTGGTGCGCAACGACTGGACCAACTACTACGAGCAACATCCCGACGAGTTGCGCAAGTTCCCCGACCAGGCCATTCATGCGATGAAGGAAGGCGCCAACCACCTCGGCGCACCGAGCGACACCGTCGTCGACACCGACCGTGAGTTCATGCCCTGCGGACAGGGTGTCGGCGCCATCACATCGCTCATCCCCGCGGCCCAGATCGTCCGCGACATCGTTGCCGAGGCCGAGCGGGTGCTGCGCGGTTCGCAGAAATACCTGTAGTGCTGAAACTCCTGCGGGACAACCGCGACATCAGACTGCTCTTTTTCGCCCAGGTTGTCTCGTACCTGGGCGACTGGTTCACCTTCGTCGCCCTCGCAGGGCTCGTCGACGATGCAACCGATTCGAAGTTTCTCGTGTCACTGGTCTACGTGGCGTTCTCCCTGCCCTCGTTCCTCGCTTCGCCCATAGCGGGCCCGGCCGCGGATCGGTTCGACCGTCGCAAGCTTCTCGTCGTTGTCTCGTGTGCTCAAGCCGTGTGCGCGTTGGGTCTTCTCGGTTCGTCGGGAGGACGCATTTGGATTGCGCTCGTGTCGCAATCGCTCATCGCGGCTCTCGCTGCGTTCATCGGACCCGCGAGCAATGCGGCGATCCCGAACCTCGCCCGGAACGACGACGAACTGCGAAAGGCAAACTCGCTGCTGGGTGCAACGTGGGGCGTCATGCTCGCCGTCGGCGCCGGACTCGGTGGTCTGTTCGCCCAGACTTTCGGACGCTCGGCGTCGTTCGTTGCCGATGCCGTCAGCTTCGTGGTTGCCGGTCTGCTTTTCGGCGCAATCCGCACTCCGATGCAACAGCGCGACACGTCAACGACCGGTGGGCGCAAGGTTCGTCCAATCGCGGACATGCGCGAAGCGGTGCAGCTGGCTCGGCGCGACAGCGTGATTCTCGCGCTCGTCGCGTCAAAGATGACATTTGCAATCGGTGCGGGAATCGTCAGCCAGCTCGCCGTGCTCGCCTCCGACGCCTTCAAGACCGGAGATTCGGGACGCGGTCTGCTCATCGGGGCACGGGGAATCGGATCGGGGCTCGGACCGCTCCTTGCCGCCCGACTCGTGAAGGGCAGCCTCGAACGCCTTCTTCTTGTCTGCGGTGTCGCGGGCGTGTTGTTCTCGGGTTTCTATCTCGGTGCGTCTGTCAGCCCGCACATCGCGATCGCCGCGATCTTCGTCGCGCTCGCCCACTTCGGCGGCGGCGCACAGTGGGTGCTCAGTTCGTACGGTCTGCAGATGCGCGCGCCGGACGAGGTGCGTGGGAGGGTCCTCGCGGGCGACTTCGCCCTCGTCACCCTCACCCTCTCGATCACGAGTGCGATATCTGGAGTGGTGTCCGATGCAATCGGCGTGCGATCGACGATTGCGGTGTTCGCCGTGGCCGCCGCGACGGCGGGGACTCTCTATCTCGTACTGACCGCGCCGATCAGGCGGCGTCTGCGCAGCGAACAGCAGAGTCAATGACCGCCTGAGCACGCGTGTCGCCCGCGAGGTTTGCCGCCAATGCATTCATCGCATAGCCGAACGCGAGCTCGCGCTCGGGGTTGAGAAACGCGACCGAACCGCCGAAACCCGGATGCCCGAAACTGCCGGGGCCCGCGTACTGCGTGAACATGCTGTGCGTCATGTATCCCATCGCGAACGACGTCGGGACGATGAGGCACTTGTCGGGTTCGTTGAGCGGCGTTTGAATCGCCGTTGCAGCGGCGAACGTTTCGTCCGACAGCAACCTGACACCGTTCACCGGTTGTTGCAGGGCCGCGTACATCGTGGCGAGCGACCGCGCGTTGGTTGCGCCACCCGCGGCGGGGATCTGAGCACGCAAAACTTCGGGACGGTTGAAGAGCCCCTCGCCCGTCCACATTCCCGACAGCGACAACGCCTGGCCCCCCGGGGTGTCGGGGCCGAGCATCTTCTCGATGAGCTCACGTGCAGCCTTCGCCTCGGGGGTCTCGTCGCCGCCCGAGCTCTTCGACTTTTCCTGGGTGAGAAGTGCGACACGGTGATGGAGCCGATCGGGCAGACCGATGTGCAATTCGACTCCGAGTGGTCCGGCGATCTCTTCGTTCACGAAACGACCGATGTCGCGACCGTCGACCCGGCGCACGATCTCCCCAACCAACCATCCGTAGGTGAGCGCGTGGTAGCCGTGCGCCGAACCCGGCTCCCATCGGGGTTTCGTGTCGGCGAGTGCCCGGGCGATGCGGACGTCGTCGAGAATCTCGTCGAGCGTCAGCTTTGCGTCGATCGTGTAGAGCCCCGCTCGGTGCGAAACCAGTTGCGCAACGGTGATGTTGTCCTTGCCATGGGCACCGAACTCGGGCCAGTAGTGCGAAACAGGGCGTGAGTAGTCGACGAGACCCCGGTCGACACACATCGCAAGTGCGGTCGCTGCGATGCCCTTCGTCGTACTGAACACCACCTGCAGATTGTCGGCCGAGTACGGAATGGTGCGTGCCTCATCGACCCATCCCGCAACGAGGTCGACGACCGGACGACCACGGTGGAAAACCGCCACACTGCAGCCGAGCTCGCCGGTCGATGCAAAGTTCGCCTCGATCGCGATTCGCACGGGCTCCCAACCCGCCTCGCAGACTCCGGAAAACGGAACGGGCCCGGCGCCCATGTCAGAGGCTGTCGACGATGTCGCGCAAAGTCTCGATCTGATGGACCGCGTCGGGGCCGACCGGGTTCACGCTGAGGACAGTGACGCCGGCTTCCTTGTACGCAGCGACGCGGTCGGCGATGAAACCCTTTGGTCCGACGAGATTCGTCAACTCGAGCATCTCCGTTGGCACGTTTGCTGCGGCCTCTTCCTTCTTGCCGTCGAGATAAAGGTCCTGAATCAGTTTCGCCTCGTCCTCGTAGCCGTAGGCGCGGCAGATGTCGTTGTAGAAGTTCTTGCCGCGTGCCCCCATTCCGCCGATGTAGAGCGCGCTGTTCGGACGGACCATGTCGAGGATCTTCGACTTCTTGTCGCCGACGTTGTCGTCGCCAATCGCGAGAATGCCACCGGCACTGATGTCGAGGGTGCCGAGTTCGGGACTGCGCTTTGCGAGACCGGCCTTCAACTGCTTGCCCCACACGCGGTCGAACTTCTCGGGGACGACCATGATCGGCAACCAACCGTCGGCGAGTTCGGCCGTGGCCTCGACGCTGAGACCCTTGAGGCTCGCCCACCAGACTGGAATGTCGGCGCGCTTCGGATGGTTGATCAACTTGAGCGGCTTGCCGAGGCCCGTGCCAATGCCCGGAGGCAGTGGTGCCTGCACGGTCTGGCCCTGGTAGTTGAGCGGCTCGCGCTTCCACACCGTTCGGCAGACCTCGATGTATTCCTTGATCCGCTGCATCGGCTTTTCGTAGGGAATGCCGTGGAAGCCTTCGACGACCTGGGGTCCCGACGCGCCGAGACCAAGAATGAAGCGGCCGTCGCTGACGTAATCGCAACCCGCCCCGGTCATCGCCATGAGGGCAGCGGAACGCGAGAAGACGTTCACGATGCCGGTGCCAATTTCGACGCGGTTGGTGATGGCCGCGAGATAGCCGACTTGAGAGATCGCATCGAAGCTGTATGCCTCGGCGATCCACACCTGGTCGAGACCGGCCTTTTCCAACTCGACGACACGCTGTGCGGCTTCCTTGAAGCCCCCCGCGTAGTTGATCATCATCGACAACTTCATGTTTCCCCCAGAAAGTTCAGGCTGACGGGCCAACCCTACGGTGAGTCCGGCCGCAGTGCCCAATTGAGATTGCCCGAGCGGAAGCCCGCAAGATCGAGCGTCACGTAGCGGTAACCGACGGCTTCGAGGGCTCCGACGATCCGTGAATGGTGCGCTGCGATGACGGGAAAGACGTCGGGGTCGACCTCGATGCGAACCGTGTCGCCCGCGTGCCTGACACGTAGGTTCCCGGGTCGCACACCACTCGACACCAGGACGTCGCGCAGTGCAGCCTCGGCTCGGTCGATGCGCGCCAGCAATCCCACGGTGACCGGCGTTCCATACGGCACACGACTGGCGAGACACGCGGCCGCGGGCTTGTCCCAAGTGCGCAGACCCATCCCGCGCGAGATCGACCGCACGTCGTCTTTCGACAGTCCGGCTTCGACCATCGGAAACCGCGCACCCTTTGCTTCCGCCGCACGCTGACCCGGGCGGTGGTCGCCGAGATCATCGACGTTCACACCGAGCACGATGATCGCGTCACGTTCGAGAGCGATGGGCACCAGGACATCCATCAATTCGTCCTTGCAGTGGAAACAACGGTCGCCCTCGTTGGCGATGTACTCGGGCCGCGACGTCTCGTCGGTCGCAACGGCACGCCAGTCGAGGTTCCATTCCGTGGCAAGGTCGGAACAGTCGCGTTCTTCCGACGTGGCCAACGACGCCGAGATCGCGGTTACGCAGAGCACGTTGCCGCGACCGAGCACCTGTGTGGCGCGCGCCGCCAGGAAGGCCGAATCGGCACCACCACTGAACGCGACAACCACGCGCCCCACATTGCGCAAGACGTCGTCGAGTGCCGCGGCCTTGACCGTGATGTCGCCCTGTGGAACGTCCATTGTGGGTTCCATCGTGCCATTCATCGGGCACCGTGCGAAACTCTCCTCTCATGCAACCCCTGGCACAGCGCAACGAGTTCATCTCGGTACGCGACGGACTCGATCTGCACTGCGTCGTTTGGGGTGCCGCTGTGCCAACCGATTCCGCACCGTTTCTGCTCGTGCATGGGCTTGCATCGAATGCCCGCCTGTGGGACGGAGTGGCTCGAGGCCTCACGGCGCTCGGCCACACCGTCGTTGCCGTCGACCAGCGGGGACACGGACGCAGTTCGAAGCCCGACGACGGATTCGACATGGCGACGGTCGCGCTCGACCTCGAGCTTCTCATCGGCGCACTTGGACTCGACCGGCCGATCGTCGCCGGGCAATCGTGGGGCGCGAACGTCGTCGTTGAACTTGCGCACCGTTCTCCGGACACCGTGCGCGGAATCGTCGCCGTCGACGGCGGCACCATTCAATTGCGCCGCCACTTTCCCGACTGGAGCGACTGCGCCACACAGCTCGCCCCACCGAACCTCACGGGCATGCCCTTCCGGCGACTCGAGGCCGCCATCCGCTCGGCCCACCCCGATTGGCCGGAAGAAGGAATCACGGGCACCCTCGCGAACATGGAAGTGCTCGACGACGGCACCATCCGTCCCTGGCTCTCGCGTGAACGCCACATGAGCATTCTCCGCGGGCTGTGGGAACACGACCCCGAGGATCTCTTTCCCGACATCGCGGTGCCGGTTCTCTTCATGCCTGCCGTGGCCAGCGACGAGTCATCCGTTCGTGGCTGGGCCGCCGACAAGCGCAGCGCCGTCGAGCGCGCGGTCAAGGCACTCCGCCGGGCAAGCGTTTCGTGGTATCACGGTGCCGACCACGACCTGCATGCACAACATCCGAATCGTGTGGCGCAAGAATTGCACGCCGAAGCAACAAACGGACTCTTTGCATGACCTCACTTCCACGAATTCTCACCATCATGGGCTCGGGTGAAACCGCACCGACAATGGTGAAGGTGCACCGTGAACTCGTCGCACGCCTGCCGAAGCCGGCGGCCGTGCTCCTCGACACGCCGTACGGCTTCCAGGAAAACGCCCCGGAATTGGCCACTCGTGCGGTTGAGTACTTCAAGACGAGCGTCAACACCTCAATCACCCCCGCCGGCCTTGGCCGAATCGACGGCGCGGATCCCGTGGCACTGCAGCACGGACTCAATTTGCTTTCTGATGCGACCTACGTTTTTGCGGGTCCCGGGTCGCCCACCTACGCGCTGCGACAGTGGAAGGGCACCACGATCCCCGACATGCTCCACGCGAAGATCCGTGGTGGCGGGGTCGTCACCTTCGCATCGGCGGCGGCGCTCACCCTCGGCACGCGCACCGTCCCCGTGTACGAGATCTACAAGTGCGGCGAAGAGCCCTACTGGCTCGAGGGCTTGAACCTTCTCGGCGATCTCGGCATACCGGCCGTCGTCATCCCGCACTACAACAACGCCGAAGGTGGCCACCACGACACCCGCTTCTGCTACCTCGGCGAGCGACGGCTGGTCGCTCTCGAAAGCGAACTCGGTGACGACGAGTACGTCATGGGTATCGACGAACACACAGGTCTCATCATCGATTTCGATGCGGGGTCGGCACGCGTCGTGGGCAACGGTGTCGTGACGCTGCGTGTCGACGGTGCGTCACGAACCTTCTCGTCGGGCGAAACATTGTCGCTGTCGCTCCTCCGCGACCCGCGTGACGGCTCCACGTCAACGTCAATGTCAACGTCAACGTCAACCGGTGCCGCGGAGAAGACAATCGACGCGATCGGTGGCGATGCTCCGGCATCGCTTCGTGCTGCGGCCGAACGGCGCAAGAACGAATTCGACACCGCGCTTGCTTCCCATGACTCGGCCGCGGCCACGCGTGCCGTGCTCGATCTCGAGGCAGACATTCGCCAGTGGTCGGCGGACACGCTGACGGGTACCGACGGTGACTACGCCCGCGACACGTTCCGCGGAATGATCCTGAAACTCGGCGAAGCGGCAACATCGGGGCTCGCCGACCCGCGGGCGACGGTTGCACCGTACGTCGAGGCGATTCTGGAGATTCGCAGGGTTGTCCGCGCCGAAAAGCGTTACGACCTCTCCGACATCATCCGTGACGCACTGGTCGGAGCGCGTGTCGAGGTTCGCGACACCCCCACGGGTGTCGAGTGGGTGTTACAGGTGCCCTAGCGCCGCGACACGCCGCTTGCCCCGAATACCGGAGGCAAAGTAGACGCAGCTGAACGCGGTTGCGCACACGATGATGATCATTGCCGCAGCTGATGTGTTCGTGTGGTACGCAAGGTTCATTCCGAGAAACGCGCCCGCTGCCCCGATGAGCGGCGAAATCCACAACATTCGGGCGAATCTGTTGGTGAGCATTCTCGCGGTGGCGGCAGGGATGACGAGCAACGCCGAGATGAGAAGCGTGCCGATGACTCGCATGGTGACAAGGATGGTGAGCGACAGCATCACCATGAGCGCGGCTTCCATCAACGACACACGAACCCCTGACACCGAGGCGACCTCCGGGTCGAATGTCGAGAAGAGGAACCGGCGGTAGCCGACAATGATGACGCCGAGCGCAAGCAGGCCGACGACGACCACGGCGATGATGTCGCCAGTCTTCACGCCGAGGACACTGCCGAACAACACTGCCTCGATGCTCCGCTTGGCCTGACCGTAGCGGTTGAGAAGCGCGAGACCGACGGCGAACGAGGCGGTGGTGACGACGCCGATGGCTGCATCGGCTCCGAGGATGCGGCGTCGGGCGATGCGTCCGATAAGCACACCCGAAACGATTCCCCAGAGACCGGCACCGACGAAATAGTTGAAGTTCATGACCGCCGAAGCGGCTGCCCCGCCGAACACCGCGTGTGAGAGGCCGTGACCGATGTACGACATGCCGCGCAACACGACGAACACGCCGAGGAGACCGCACAAGGCCCCTGCGGCAACGGCGACCACGGTTCCGTTGCGGAAGAACTCGAATCCGTAGGGCTCGAGAATGTCGGCTGCAGCGAGCGCCGGCATCGACATCACACGGCTCGGGGACGGAACGGCTTGATGACCGCACCTTCGGCGTGGTCGAGGACGACCGGCATGCCACCGTGTTCGAGAACGTGCATCGGCGCACCGTAGAGACGCTCGAGAACGTCGGGAACGAGCACCTCACGCGGGCTGCCGTCGGCGATGACCTCACGATTGAGACACACGAGACGCGGGAGGTGCGCGGCAAGTCCGTTCAGATCGTGCGTCGTGAGGAGCACCGAGATGCCCTCTTGGTGCAGGTCGGCAAGAAGGTGCAACACCTCGTGGCGCGTGCGAACGTCGACCCCCGACGTTGGTTCATCGAGAACCAGAATGTCGGGGTTGTGGAAGAGCGCGCGGGCGACAAAGACGCGCTGCTGCTGGCCACCCGACAGCTCGCGAATGTGTCGGTCACCGAGACCGCCGAGACCGAGCCGATCGAGCATCTCGTGCGCAGCGCGACGCTCGGCGATGGTGATACGGGGAAGCACTCGACGCTGCGGCCGTGTCATCACCATGACTTCGAGAACGGTGACCGGGAAGTTCCAGTCGACCGATTCAACCTGGGGCACGTAGCCGAGCCGCACACCCTTCACCGTGCCGACCTCGCCGTGCACCGGCTTCACCATGCCGAGAATCGCGCGCAAAAGAGTGGTTTTGCCCGAACCCGAGGGACCGACGATGCCGACGAACTCACCACGCTCGACATTGAAAGTGACGTCGCTCACCACCACGTTGTCGCCGTAGGCGCACGACAGGTGATGACACGAGACCAGAAGGTTGTCGGGGGCGGCTTTCAGGATCATTGCGGGTAGAACGCCCTGTCTGTCGAGACATCGAAGACGTCGAGTGCCTTGAGTGCCGAGGCGTCGCCGCCGAGGGCTTCGATCATCGTCACGTAGTTGAACCGCATGAGGCCCATCCAGGTGTGCTCGGCATCACCCGGCTCGCCGAGCAGATCGTCGTCGCGCAGGACGTCGATGTACGTGACACCGGCTTCCTTGCCGATCTGCTCGAGCACGGGGGACGGGAACACTTCGCTCCCGAAGACTGCCTTCACGCCTTCTTCCTTGACCTGAGTGATGAGATCGGCGATTTCCTTCGGTGTCGGCTCTTCGAAGGACGAAGGTTGAATCGCACCGACCACGGTCCAGCCGTATTCCTTGGCGAAGTAGGCGTATGCATCGTGGTAGGTCACGAGCTTGCGCACTTCGACCGGCAAGGTCTCGGTCGCCGCGCGGACAGCCACGTCGAGCTCGTCAACCTTGACCGAGAACTTGGCGAGATTCGCCGCATACGTCTCGGCATTCGCGGGATCGCGTTCGGTCAACGCATCCGCAACGACCCGTGCGTAATCCTTCACCATCGGCGGGTTGGTCCACAGGTGGGGGTTCGGCTTGCCGCCCTCTTCGGGGAACGAGAAGTCGAAGATCCACTCCTCTTCGGGGAGAATCTCGGTTCCGAGTTCACAGATGGTTGCGCCGTCCTTCAGATTTGCGAGCGCGAGATCTTTTGTCGGCTCTTCAAGAACGAGGCCGTTGATGAAGATGACATCGGCTTTTTCCAACGTCTCGGCCGCACTCGGCGGGGGTTCGAAGGTGTGGGAGTTGGTTCCCTCCGGTACAAGGCCTTCGATCACCGCGTCGGTGTCGGCTGCGATGTTCGCCACGATGTTCGTGATCGGCGCAACGGTCGACGCAATGCGAATCGGCCGACCGTCGATGATTGCGCCACCCGAGCAGGAAACCGCCCCGGACTCTTTCTCGCCCTCAGCGGGGGAATCATCCCCTCCGCATGACGCCAGAACCAAAGAAACTGAGAGAAATCCGACCAAAAAGGTCCGCTTTTGAAACAACACCACGATTTAGTTCTAATTGCAAAACGTGGTGTTTCCGCCCTCGGACGGAAGATTTCTCGGCTCCGGGTTCAGTTGACGTTGCGGGTGCGTCCAGCCCAGTACGGAGCCCGCAGGTCCTTCTTCAGCACCTTGCCGCTGGGGTTGCGTGGCAGTGCGTCGACCCAATCGACGCTTGTCGGGCACTTGAATTTCGCCAGGCGTTCGCGGCTGAAGTCGATGATCTCTTGTTCGGTCACCTCGACTCCGGGCTTTCGAACCACGATTGCTTTCGCGGTTTCGCCCCACTTGTCGTGGGGCACTCCGATGACCGCGACGTCGGCGATGGCCGGATGGGCCATCAGCACGTTCTCGACCTCGGCCGGGTACACGTTCTCGCCACCCGAGACGATCATGTCTTTCACCCGGTCGTGGATGTAGAGGTAACCGTCAGCATCGAGATAACCGGCGTCTCCGCTGCGGAACCATCCGCCCTCGACGATCGACTCGGCCGTTGCCTCGGGCATCTTCCAGTAGCCCTTCATGATCTGTGGGCCGTTCAACCAGATCTCACCCACGTCACCGACCTTCACGTCCTTGCCGGTCGTGGAGTCGACGACACGAACTCCAACGCCGGGGCCGGGCTTGCCACACGACCGCAGGCGGTGCTTGTTCGGACCATCGGGGTCGTGGTCTTCGGGTGCGAGGTTGACGACGGCACCCGTGGTTTCGGTGAGACCGTACGCCTGCCAGAACTTGCACTTGAACGTCTTGACCGAGCGCGCCAGCACGTCTTCGGAGATGGGCGATGCGCCGTACACGAACACCTTGAGACTGGCGAAGTCGCCCTTGTCGACGTCGGGCACCATCAACATGAATTGAAGAACGGCCGGCACGAGGAACGCGTGGGTCACCCGCTGTTGCGGAATCAACTTCACCACCGCGATGGGGTCGAGATCACGGACGATGATCGACTTGCAGCCGCAGTACATGCCGGCGACCGCCCAACCGCCGCCACCGATGTGAAAGAGCGGCATCGCGATCATGTTCACCGAATCGGCGTCGAGTTCCCACATGTCCTTCGCGAGTGGCATGAGCGCGAAGAAGTTGTTGTTCGTGAGCATGACGCCCTTCGGTCGACCCGTCGTTCCGCTGGAGTACAACTGGAAGGCGACATCCTCGACTCCACCCTTCACGCCGGGATCGGACTCGGCGCCACCGGCGAGAAAGTCCTCGTATGCGACGGTGCGCAATTTGCCGACGGGAGTGGCGTCGCCACCGATGATGACGACGAGTGAATCGGGGTGCAAGTCACCCGCGATGGCGTCGAGCACCGAGCGAAAGTCGTTGTGCGCAACGAAGACACGCGACTCGGCATCGTTCACGATGTAGGCGACCTCGGGTGGTGCAAGCCGCCAGTTCACGTCGACCGACACTGCATTCAAGAGACTGCAGGCGAAGAACACCTCGAAGTGCTCGATCGAGTTCTTGTCGAGAAACGAAACACGCGTCTCTGATTTCACACCGACCGCGGCAAGTGCCTGAGAAAGTTTCTTTGACCGCGCGTACAGCTCGCCCCAGGTGAGACTGCGCTCACCTTGGATGAGTGCGGTCTGCCCGGCGCGCTCGGCACCGTGCACCCTGATGATGTCCCCGACTGATGCGATTGTTTGCCCCATGGGGCCGAGATTACTTGCCCGTCAAGCGGCTGACCACGGGAGCGAACGCGTCGAGGTTGCCCTCGCTGACCGTGAAGTAGCTGATTCCGTACTTCTCGCGGCGCTCTTGGATGATGTCGCAGATCTGATCGACGGTGCCGATGTAAGCGTGCGGGTGAACCTGCATGTCCTCAACCGTGATGCCGAACATCTTGGCGAAATTGGCGTTGACGGTGTCGGGGTCGGGGGTGACGACGGTGAAATAGGCACCGATCTCGAATTCGAGGTCGGACATCTTGCGACCCACCGACTCGGCGCCTGCCTTGACCCATGCAACTTTCTGGGCAGTCATTTCCGCCGTGCTGGTCTGCGCACCCGACGGACCGATCTTTCCGCTCGAGTTGTCGAAGTTGTACGAGACGATGTTCGCCTCGCGGCCCGCGATCGAAAGAACGCGCTTGCTCCCGCCGCCCACCATGATCTGAATGCCATTGGGGTTCGCCGGTGCGGGCAACGCCTCGTAGTCGTTCAACCGAACGTGTTCACCGTTGAAGTGCACCTCGCCGCCCGCAAACGCAACCTTTGCAGCCTTGATGTACTCCTCCATGCGCGAGACCCGCTCGCCTGCAGGGTCCATTGTGATTCCGAGTGCTTCGTATTCGGCAGCGAGCCAACCGGCACCGAGACCGAACTCGAGACGTCCGCCGGAGAAGAAGTCGAGCGTCGCGGCCTCCTTGATGAGGACCGCTGCCGGGCGGTAGTCGATGCAGAACACGCGGCACCCGATTTTGATGGTCGATGTCGCCTCGGCGGCAACCGCCATTGCCGGCACCGCCGCGAGACCCTGCACGGGGTGGTTGCACTTCTGCAGCGCGGGGCCCGGCCCAAGCAGGTGATCGGCGAGATGGAAAGCGGAGTACCCGAGGTCCTCGGCCTTTTTCACTTTGTCGCGCCACGCCTGCGGCGTCTCTGCGTTGTACGACTGAACTCCGAAACGAAACGGCTTCATGGGTCCCCCTGAGAAGAAACGAGTGAACGCAAACTAGCGAATGCGGGCAACCTCAGACGATGCCGGGTTCGTGTGGCAGGCCGAGCACGCGCTCCCCCACGATGTTGCGCTGCACGTTGCCGGTTCCCCCGCCGATGGTGAGGGCCTGGGAGAAGAGAAACGCACCGGTCCACACCGCGTGATCCAGGTCGACGTCGGCCCCGAGAAGGCCATCGGTTCCCATCAAGTCGACGGCAAGCGCGGCGACGTGCTGGCCGTGCTCGTCGGCCAGAACCTTGCGAACACTCGCTTCGGGCCCGGGCTGTTCCCCGCGTAGTCGGGCAGCAAGCGTGCGCATGCGGATGAGTTCGAGGATCTGGTGCTCGATCCACACGTCGACAACCCGGCGGCGCAGCACGGGGTCTGCGACGCCACCCTTCATCCGTACCTGATCGATGAGATTCATGGCCGTCGGGCCATGACCCCAGAGAATCCCGCCGGTCGACAACGAGACGCGTTCGTTCCCGAGCGTCACCTTCGCCAGCCGCCAACCGTCGTTGACATCGCCGACCACAGCATCGCGCGGCAGGCGGACGTCGGTGAGGAACACCTCGTTGAACGTCTCACCACCGGTCATCTCGCGGATCGGCCGCACCTCTATTCCCGGGACATCCATCGGACAGATGAAGTAGGTGATTCCTCGATGCTTCGGCGCATCGGTATCGGTTCGCGCGAGCAAGATTCCGAACTTGGAATGTTGCGCGCCGCTCGTCCAGATCTTCTGGCCGTTCACCACCCATTCATCACCGTCGAGTACCGCACGTGTGCGCAGACTCGCGAGATCGCTGCCCGATTCGGGTTCGCTGAACAGTTGGCACCAAATTTCCTCACCAGAGAGGATCTTCGGCACGTAACGCCGCTTTTGTTCCTCGGTTCCCGCATGCACGATGGTCGGGCCCGCCCAACCGATGCCGATCGCGTTCGAGGGTCGCGAGACTCCGGCGCGCTTCAACTCGTCGTCGATGATGAGTTGGTGGATGGGGTCGGCCCCGAGACCCCACGGCACCGGCAGGTGCGGCGCAACGTAGCCTGCCTCGGCAAGTTGCCGACCCGTCGGACGCGGATTGTCGGCCAACCAACGACGTACGGCAATTCTTCGTTCGTCTTCGTCGCCGGGCAATAGGTGGTTCACCCTTCCGAGAATAGTGTTGCCCCTCGTGACGACCTCGACGACGAACACCGGATGGAACTTTGCCGACATGTGGGAACTGCACGCGCGGCGCTTCCCCGACGCGCCGGCAGCCATTCACGGCGGCGAGGTTCGCACCTGGCGCGCTTTCGACCAGCGGGCAAACGGTATCGCCAACACGCTCCTCGCGGCCGGCGCGAAACACCAGGACAAAGTCGCCCAGTACATGCACAACTGTCCCGAGTACATGGAGTCGATGTTCGGACTCTTCAAGGTGAGTCTCGTTCCCGTCAATACGAACTACCGCTACACCGAAGATGAACTCACCTACCTCTGGGACAACTCCGACTCGGTGGCCGTCATCTTCCACGCCACGTACACGGAACGGTGTGCAGCGGTGCGGTCGCGTGTTCCGAACGTGAAGACATGGATCTGGGTCGACGACGGAACTCACCCATGCCCCGACTGGGCGGTGTCGTACGAGTCAGCCGCGACCTCGAATGTTGCGCAGCCCGCCCCCGCATGGCAGCGAAGCGGAGACGATCTCTACTTTCTTTACACCGGCGGCACGACGGGCATGCCAAAGGGAGTCATGTGGCGACAAGACGACATGGTCGGCAGCCTCGATGCTCCGTCGAAGGTGCCACTGCCGGCACAGAAGGACATGTCGGCACTCGAGGCGCGTGTGTCGAAGCCCGGCCCCGTCAACATGCCCGCCGCACCGTTGATGCACGGCACCGGTGCGATGAACGCGATGTGGGCCCTCGCACTCGGCGGCGCCGTCGCCACCATGACGAGCCGCACGTTCGATGCGAAGGAACTTCTGGAGGTCGTGCAGTCGGCACGAGTGAACAGCATCGCAATCGTCGGCGATGCATTCGCAAAGCCCATTCTTCGCGCCCTTGACGAGAACCCGGGCAAGTACGACATCTCGTCGATCAAGTTCATCACCTCGAGTGGTGTCATGTGGTCGGCCGAGACAAAGGCGGGAATGTTGCGGCACCACCCGAAGATGCTGCTCATCGACAGCCTCGGTTCGTCCGAAGCCATCGGCATGGCTTCATCCACCACCAGCGCCGACGGCTCGAGCAGCACCGCAACCTTCAAGCTCGGCCCGAACACGCGCGTCATCAACGACGAGGGTCGTGATGTCGTGCGCGGCAGTGGCGAACGTGGACGCATCGCGATGCGCGGACGCACACCGATCGGGTATTACAAGGACGAGGCGAAGTCGGCCTCCACGTTCGTCGTGATTGACGGACTGCGCTACTCGATTCCCGGTGACTTTGCCGAGGTCGACGCCGACGGCACGGTCCGCCTCCTCGGACGTGGTAGCCAGTGCATCAACACCGGAGGCGAAAAGGTCTACCCCGAAGAAGTCGAAGAGGTTCTGAAGACTCACCCGAGCGTGCTCGATGCGGCCTGCGTCGGTGTCCCCGACGAACGTTTCGGCGAGGCGATCACCGCCCTCGTCGAGCCGCGTCCCGGCGCGACCATCGACTCCGCGATTCTCGTCGCCCACGTCCGCTCGACACTCGCCGCCTACAAGTCTCCGAAGAACGTGATCACGGTCAGCACCATCGGCCGCGCCCCCAATGGAAAGCTCGACTACAAGCGCCTGAAGCAAGAAGCCCTGGAAGCGCTTGGCTTGACCAAGTAGGCCACAAGTAGAGTTCTCCCGCGCCGCACGGCGGCGCGAACAGAAAGGTGCCCCCCAATGGCAGATCTCGGTTTCGACGGCAAGGTTGCGATCATCACCGGAGCAGGCGGAGGCCTCGGTCGCCAACACGCGTTGCTTCTCGCCAAGCGCGGCGCTCTGGTCGTCGTGAACGACCTCGGCGGCAACATCGACGGAACCGGCGGCGATGCCTCGGCGGCACAAAAGGTCGTCGACGAAATCAAGGCCGCAGGTGGCGAGGCCGTGGCCGACCACAACTCGGTCGCAACGCCCGAAGGCGGCGCGGCGATCGTGAAGACTGCGGTCGACACCTTCGGTCGCATCGACATCGTCGTCAACAACGCCGGCATCCTGCGCGACAAGTCGTTCCACAACATGTCACCCGATCTCATGAACCCCGTCTTCGACGTCCACCTGAAGGGTGCGTTCCATGTCACCCAACCCGCTTGGGTCTTGATGCGCGAACAGGGTTATGGCCGCATCATCTCCACCTCGTCAGCCGCGGGCATCTTCGGCAACTTCGGACAAACCAACTACGGCGCCGCAAAGTTGGGCCTCGTCGGCTTCACCCGCGTACTCGCAGTTGAGGGAGCGAAATACAACATCAAGGCCAATGCGATCGCGCCGCTCGCGCTCACCCGCATGACCGAAGACCTGATGGGTGCGCTCGCCGACAAGCTCGACCCGTCGCAGGTGTCGCCCATCGTCGCGTGGCTCGCCCACGAGGACTGCCCGGTGACCGGTCAGGTGTACAGCGTCGGCGGCGGCCGAGTCGCCAACGTGTTCTTCGGCGAGACGCAGGGCTACACGAAGCCCGGCCACACGCTCGAGGACGTGCGCGACAACTGGGATTCCATCATGAGCCAAAAGGACTACTTCGTCCCGCAGAATCTCGCCGAAGAAACCGCTGCGTTCTTCAACAAGTTGAAGTAAGCAAATGACGGAGACCGTCGACGACTTCCGCTTGCGCGCCACGGAGTGGCTCGCGGCAAACGCGTCGGCGGCACCGCGCGACTACGGCGCCATTTGTCCTCCCGACCTCATCGCGGCGGGACGCGACTGGCAAATCCGATTGAACGAAGCCGGGTTCACCGGCATCCACTGGCCGGTTGAGCACGGCGGTCGCGGCCTCACCTCGGCCCACACGGCCGCGTGGATCGAGCTCTGTGCGCGCCACGGCGTGCCTCCGGTTCTCAACATGGTCGGTCTCGTTCTCGCCGGCGGGTCGATCCTGCGATTCGGCACCCCCGAACAACAGTCACTGCATCTTCGCGCGACGCTCAGCGCCGACCACGTGTGGTGCCAGCTGTTCAGTGAACCCGGTGCGGGCAGCGACCTCGGTGGTTTGTCGACCAAAGCGGTGCGCGACGGGGAACGCTTCATCGTGAACGGCCAGAAGGTGTGGTGCAGCGGCGGGCGCTACAGCAACTGGGGAATCTTGATGGCGCGTACCGATTCCGACGCACCAAAGCACGAGGGCATCTCGTTTTTCCTGTGCCCCATGGACACCCCCGGCATCGAGATCCGACCGTTGCGCCAGATGACCGGCGAGGCCGAGTTCGACGAGGTCTTCTTCACCGACGTCGAACTACCAGCCGAATGCCTTCTCGGTCCGTTGCACGGTGGGTGGGGAGTCGGCATGGCCGTGCTGACGAGCGAACGTGGCCACATCGGGGCAAGCGTCATCGGTCTCGAGCGGCGACTCGAGTCGATGGCGCAACTCGGTGCAAGCCGTGAACTCGACTCGTCGGCGCGCGACCGACTTGCCCACCTCTTGTCTCGTGGTCACGCATTCAAGGCAATGGGCAAGCGCCAGGGGCCCGAAGCCTCGACCGCGGCCTCGCTCATGAAGCTCGGCATCACCGAGATGATGTTCGACACCGCGATGTTGAAAGGTGACATCTCGGGTGTGCTCGCACTCCTCGAGGGCGGCGACGCGACCGGCATGCTGGCCGCGCCGGGTGGACGCATCGCGGGCGGCACAAGCCAGGTCCAACGCAACATCATCGGCGAACGTCTGTTGGGTCTCCCGCGCGAACCCAAATACGTCGAACCCAAACACGGCGAGCCGAAGGGTTCCGCTTCGTGAACACGGTTCACGTCGAGTCGACCAACGGCATCGTTCTCGCGCTCCATCACCTGTCGGACTGCGAGCCGGGCACACTCCCCGTCGTTCTTCTTTCCCACGCCACCGGATTCCACGGACGTTGCTGGATTCCCGTGGCAAAGCGACTCGAGGGTCGTTTCGACGTCTGGGCGCACGACCACCGTGGATACGGCGATTCGGTCGTGCCCGATGGCTGGACGGTGCGTTGGGACGAGTTCGGCGAGGATTCGCTTGCAGTTGCGCGCCATCTCGCGAACGACGTTCGTCCCGGACCGCTGTTCGCTGCGGGACACTCGATGGGTGGCGCGACCCTCGTGATGGCCGCACTCAGACAACCCGACCTCTTTCGCGGCATCGTCGCGTTCGAGCCGATCATTTTCCCGCAGTCAGGTTTCCGACCGGCCGACCTGCCGCCGAATCCCCTCGCCGCCGCGACGCGCAAGCGCCGCGCAACCTTTCCTTCGCTCGCCGACGCGAAGGCGAACTTCGCCTCGAAACCACCGATGTCGGCATTTCGCCCCGATGCGCTCGACGCCTACGTCGACTACGGCTTTCGCACTTCTCCCGACGGTGTGACCCTGAAGTGCAACCCCGAGCACGAAGCACGCACGTACGAAACAGGTGGTGGTCACCAAACCTGGGACTCGTTGAATTCATTGCGCGTGCCACTGTGGGTGGTCGGCAGCCCCGAGCAGCAGTACCAGCCATCGGCGATCGCACCCCGCATCGCCGAACAGGTTCCGGGCGCCCGGTTCGAGGCGTGGGACGACGTGTCGCACTTCGGTCCGATGGAAGATCCCGATCGGTTCGCCGACTACATCGCCGGTCTCGCGGCCCCGACGAGCTGAACGAAACGTGAACATTCATCGCATCGATGACGCCTTCGATCGTTGTCTCGAGCCTGCGCGCCACAACAGCCTCGCCCAGAGGGTCTTTTCCCTCCTCAGTCGCGCCGGCGAATTCAGCATCATCTGGCACACCGTCATCTGGCTGCGCGCAATCGGCAGCACCGACCGCGCGCGTGAAGCATTGGTCTTCTCGCTTCTTCTCGGAGCCGAGAGTCTCATCGTCAACCAAGGTGTCAAGCGTCTGTTTCGACGCAGTCGACCCGACGCAAATGGTGACGGTCGTTTCAACGTGCGAACACCGGTCACATCGTCATTCCCGAGCGGTCACTCGTCATCGGCTTTCTTCGCTGCGACAATCCTGGCGACACTCGTGCCGGGAGGATGGGTCGCTCTCTTTTTCACACTCGCCGTGGGTGTTGCCCTCAGCCGCGTGATGGTTCGACTCCACCACCTCTCGGACATCGTGGGTGGGGCAATCGTCGGCACTGCCCTTGGTCTTCTTGCGGTACCGCTTGTAGGTTGAGCGCGTGACGCGCACATTTGCAGTGACCTGGGATTACAGGTGTCCCTACGGACGCATCGTCCACGACCACGTCGTCACCGGCCTCCTCGCCGGCGCCGACTGGAACGTCACCTTTCTCCCCTACTGCCTCGGTCAGTCGAACCGCGATCCCGACTTGCCCCCCATCTGGGAAACACCACGGGAAGACTCGGGCCTCTTCGCATTGCAGGTTGGCGTTGCCGCCCGCGACTCCAACCCGGCGCGTTTCCCGGCGTTCCATCGTTCGGTGTACGACTATCGCCACACCGCGGCGGGAAACCTGAACGATCGGTCGAAGCTTGCCTCACTGCTCACCCGCGCCGACATCGACGCAGAACACATCTTCGGCCTCGTCGAAACGGGGGAGCCACTGCAGACCATCGCACGCGAACACATGCAGTACGTGAACAGCCACGAGGTGTGGGGAGTGCCCACCTTCGTCGTCGACGACAAAGCCGTCTTTGTCCGTTTGCTGCGCACCGCCGACGGTGACGGTGCCTTCGCCATTGCGACGATCGAACGGATTCTCGAGAACATCGGCTGGCCGATCCTCAACGAGTTCAAACACACGAGCGTCCCCCAGTGACCGAAAGAATGAGCGACGCCGAGGGCCTGATGTGGCGCCTCGAAAAGGATCCGTTCCTCTCGTCCACCTTCTCCAACATTTCGATTCTCGACCGACCGATGAACGTCGCCGCGTTCATGCGACGCATGCACCGTGCCACCATCGCCTTCCCGCGCCTGCGGCAACGTGTGCAGCCCGCTCCCGCCAATCTCGGGGCACCGTTTTGGCAACCCGATCCGTACTTCGACCTCGCCCATCACGTGCGCCACATCGCACTACCCGGCGACGGTTCGATGCGTCGACTACTCGACCTGGCGACGCTCTTCACCGCTGATCCCTTCGATCGGGCACGACCGCCGTGGCAGTTCCTCATCGTCGACAACCTCGAGGGCGGCCGCAGTGCGCTCATCAGCAAGATTCACCACACCATCACCGACGGCGAAGGCGGTGTTCTCCTGTCGATGCAATTCATCGACCTCGAACGCGACGCACCCGAGCCTCCGCCACTTCCCGAACCCGAATCGGTCGAGGCCGTCCACGCCGACGACGAGTCGGCCGACGTTCTGCGCGCCGCTCTTGGCGATGCCCTGCGCATCCCGCTTTCGTTCGTGAAGCAGGTGCGCGACGCACTGAGCGACCCCGCGAGCCTGCCCACCACCGGGGCCGAGACCGCGGCAAACGTGCGCGCCGTCATGAAACAGCTCGGTGACACCGATCCTGCGCGCAGCCCGCTCTGGACGAAGCGCTCGCTCGGCCGATGCCTCGAGGCTCTGTCGGTTCCCTACGCCACCATGCGCGAGGCCTCGCAGGCTCTCGGCGGCAAGCTGAACACCGCGTTCGTCACTGCGGCGGCAGATGCCGCCGGGGAATACCACCGTCGACTCGGCGCACCCGTGGAATCACTGCGCACGTCCATGGCCATCAGCACCCGTACCGATGAAACTGCGTCGAACGCATTCACTCTCGTGCGCCTACTGGTCCCGACCGGTGAGATGCCGGTCGAGGAACGCTTCGCAGCCATCAACGAAATGACCACTTCGGTTCGCAGTGGCTCGGGCGACGCCAACCTCGACACCCTTGCGGGCCTGGCCCAAGCGCTTCCCATCTCGGTACTCACCCGGTTGGCGCGAGCGCAAAGCCAAACCGTCGACTTCGCCACGTCAAATGTGCGAGGTGCGGGAATCCCGCTCTACATCGCGGGTGCGCGCATCGCCGCGAACCATCCAGTTGGCCCGCTTGGCGGGGTGGCATTCAACCTCACGCTTCTCAGCAACGACGGCAACCTCGACATGGGTCTCCATGTCGACACAGCGGCAGTCGAACAGCCCGAACTGTTGCGCACCTGCATCGAAGAGGCGCTCGCGAGAATCGCGCGCTTTGCACCGCAACCCGCGCCGTCCACGAAGGCGGACGTATCAACAGAAAGCGTGAATCAATCGCCGGTCGTCGCCGGCGAATCGACGCGAGTCAGGAAACCGCGCTGGTGGCGGCGGGCTTCGCAGCCGCCGACAGAATCGACCTGAGGTCGAGCAACAGATCGGCGACTTCGCCGCTGGAAACCAACTCGCGTCGCAACATCTCTGCGAGCGCCTTGTCGACAATGGCGAGCGCCTCGGCGATCGCACCGGTCGTGTTTTGGTCTTCGGTCGATTCGGCGATGGTTGCGTTCACGGCAGCTCCTTTAGTCATTGTCTAGCAGCAAGCACGAGGAGCCCCACCGCCGACTGACCGTGACATTACCCACAGGCCTCCCTTCACGCGCGTCAATTCGGAATCGCGTCGAATCGGGTTGGATTCGCGACCTACGATCGTTGCCGTATGGACATCTCTCCGCAGTCACACGTCGTCGTCACCGGTGCCGCGGGCGGCATCGGTCGCGCTCTCGCGCGAGAGTTCCACGCGGCGGGTGCACGCGTCACAATCACCGACCTCGACGAGTCACGCCTCGTTGCGGTCTGCAATGACCTGAATGCCCGGCGCGCGGACTCGGCAACCGCCATTGCGGCAAACATCGGTACCCGCGACGGCAACTCCGCCGTCATCGCACACGCCCGCGCGACCTTCGGTGCAATCGATTTGTTTTTCGCCAACGCTGGCGTCGGCATGGGGACCGACTTGGAAAACTCGAGCGACGACGATTGGGCCACCAGCTTCGCGGTCAACGTGCACGCGCATCGCTACGCGGCCGAGATCTTGCTTCCCGAATGGCTCGCACGTGGAAACGGTTACTTCTGCTCCACCGCTTCGGCGGCCGGCTTGCTCGCACAAATCGGCTCGGCTCCATACTCCGTCACCAAGCACGCCGCGGTCGCATTTGCCGAATGGCTGTCGATCACGTACCACGACCGCGGCCTGCGTGTCAGTTGCCTGTGCCCTCAGGGCGTCAACACGAACATGTTGAACCCCGACAAACCGTCGAAGTCGGGTGCCGACTTCGCCTCGGCGGGAGACGTCGTGAAAGCGGCGGGCGCGGTTCTGGAACCCGAGGACGTCGCTGCGTTCACCCTCGGCGCAATCCGCGACGAACGATTCCTCGTGCTACCCCACTCGGAGGTCGAGACGTACATGACCACCCGTGCCTCGCAGCACGCGAGGTGGCTGGGCGGCATGCGCAAACTGCAGGCACGCGTGTTCGGAGCCTGACGGCCCGGTCGTCAGACGCCAAAGGCGGTGACGAACGCGTCGAGAACGGTGCGATCGCCGAATACCTTGGCACCCGCGTCGATCGCTTCGTCGATCGAAATACGACGCCACAGCGCGAGGAGAAGCAGCTGCGACGGTCCGTTGAACGCGACGTCGCCTTTCCCATGTTCGCGCGAAACGTGAACCGCGCCGTCGCCGGGGCCGAGCATCCACTCGCCATCGGTGTCGCTGCAATGCAGGTGCACGGTGTTGGCCAGTGTCACCTTGTCGCCAAACCACGGGAGAAACACCCCGAACTTCTCGTCGATGCCGTCGGCGCACACCACTTCGTCGGTCTGCGACAGTGCGCCGCCCGCAATCTCGGCGTCGAACCTGTGCACCAAGACCTCGTGGGCCATCCGTCGCTTCACCCACGCAGCGGGTTGCGTTCCGATGAAGGTCCAAACCGGGACATCATCGGCGGTGCTTTCGAGAAGATGTTCGAGCCGTGCGGCGCCCGCGTCGAACAACCCGATCAAGTCATCATCTGACGCGGGTCGTTCGGTGCGCGACAGGTCCTTCGGGCTGGCGGCACCGGTTGTCAACATGCCGTGGAACATCGCCTGCACCTTGCACATGTGAAAAACCAATTCGGCGACGTTCCAGCCAGGGCACGCCGCGACGGGGGCCGACCAACCCGCCTCGCGAGCAGCCGCAACGAAGCGTGCATTCTCGTCGGAGAGCACGTGCAAATGGTTGCGACCGCGCAGGTCGAGATACGACGTCGTCACGGGAGACCTACTTCAGCAGGGTCGACAACTCGCGCCACTCGGCCGTGGGCAGGGCCTTGCCGTCGTGCATCAGCACCTGAACGCACACGTGGTCTGCGCCGGCGTCGTGGTGCTGTTTGATGCGGGCCGCGATCTTGTCGAGGGTTCCCCAACACACGATTTCATCGACGAGCCTGTCGGACTGGTCCTTGATTTCATCGGCCGAAAAACCCAGCCGCATGAGGTTGTTCGCGTAGTTCGGCAGACGCGTGTACACCGACATGTTCTTGCGTGCCGTCTCGCGGGCCTTGTCGGCATCGGTCTCGAAGATCACCATCTGTTCCGGGGCGAGCAGCTTGTCGGGCCCGAGAATCGCCCGCGCCTCCGCAGTGTGTTCGGGTGTCGTGAAGTACGGGTGGGCACCCGATGTGCGATCGCGCGAGAGCTCCAACATCTTCGGGCCGAGCGCAGCAAGGACGCGGTACATCGGACCGCTCGGCGGTACGCCGAAGTATGGAACACCGTCCATGTTGTCGAGGTATTCCACCATCGTCGAGTACGGCTTTTCGTAGGTCGACTTGTGCAGTTTCGTCACCATGTGGCCGTGGCTCACACCCATGCCGAGCACGAAGCGCCCGGGGAACGCTTCGGACAGTGCCTTCCACCCGGCCTGCATCGCCATGGCCGTGCGCGCGGCGATGCTCGCGATACCGGTCGCGGCCTTCAACTTCGTCGTCGACGACAGGATCAACGTCGCGTTCACGAAGGCCTCGCGACCAACGGTTTCGGGGTACCAGTAGGTGCCGAAACCGAGACCTTCGACTTCCTGCATGACGTCGCGCACCTGCGACCCGGGAACACCGTCGAGCGAGCCGCTCCACAGACCGATGCGGCCGAGATCGGGTTTCGGATGGGACTGCGGGGACTTGTCGTCGGTCATGAACCGACGTTAGTTCCTTGCAACCAGAGGTCGATGAGTCGACGGGCAATCGAGATGCCCGGCGGAATCATCGGGATCTCGTCGCGACGGAACCACTGCGCGTCCGCGATTTCGACCGGATCGCACACAATGTCGCCGTGAAGCCAGTCTGCGCGGAAACCCAACATCAGCGAATGGGGAAACGGCCACGGCTGGCTGCGCACGTAGCGAACGTTGCCCACGGTGACGCCGACCTCTTCCATGGTTTCACGAACCACGGCCTCTTCGAGCGTCTCACCCGGTTCGACGAAACCCGCGAGGCAGGAATACATCGGCTGTTTCCACTGGACGCCGCGCGCGAGGAGCGCCTCTTCCTCGTCGCCCTCGCCGCGCGTGACCAACGTGATGATCGCCGGCGCCAGGCGGGGAAACGCCATCAGACCGCACGCTGCGCAACGCATGGCGCGTTCGCCGTCGAGCCGCTGAGTCGGCTGGCCACACCGGCCACAGAACTTGTGGGTGCGCGCCCATTCGACAAGTTGCACCGCGCGACCGGCGGCGAGCCAATCGTTTTCGTGGCTGCGTCCGTGGTACGAAAAAAGATCGATCGATGCTCCGTCGGCCGGGTCGAGACCGTGCGGCACGTCGACGGCCCATACGGCAACGTCGCCCATCATCCCGATGAAATGGACGTGCCAGTCACTCGCGACGGGCTCGTCGGCTTCCCAGATGTTGCTGCCGACAACGTGGAAAAAGCGATTCCTGCGCGCGTGCGCCGCCGGTTTGATCGACGGAACGAGACGCGGAACTTCGGCGTGGCGGCTCATACGCCGTCCACGGTACCTGCATAGGATGGCCGTATGAGCAGCAGAGAAGACGTCGTCATTGTCGACGCAGTACGCACCCCCATCGGCCGCCGCGGCGGCGGATTGTCCAGCATGCACCCGGCCGATCTCCTCGGTGTCGCACAGAAGGCGATCGTCGAGCGCTCGGGCATCGACCCGTCAGCCATCGAACAGGTCGTCGGTGGCTGCGTCAGCCAGGTCGGCGAGCAGAGCTTCAACATCACGCGCACGTCGTGGCTCGCCGCGGGCCTCCCGCTGTCCACCGCCGCAACAACCGTCGACACACAGTGCGGTTCGTCGCAGCAGGCCACCAATCTCGCAACGTCGCTCGTGGCGAGCGGCGTCGTCGACGTATCCATTGCCTGTGGCGTCGAGGTGATGAGCCGCATTCCGATCGGAATCAACTCGTCGAAGAAGCTCGGACTCGGTGTTC
>CAZVPL010000009.1:0-35891 GCA_964629075.1 uncultured Bifidobacterium sp.
TTTCGAAGTTGTCGTAGATGCGGTCGATGTTCACTTCGTTGTCGAGCAGCAGGCTGCCTCCCGACCAATAGGTGTAGAGCCACAGTGCGAGACCGCCGGTGAAGGCGAGAGGAAAAGGAAGCTGCAACTTGTCCCCCGGCCACAGGTCGAGTGCCTGTGCCCACGACTGCGAGCCCGCGTTGAACGAGCCGTGCGTGAGCACCGCGCCTTTCGGGTCGCCCGTCGTGCCGCTGGTGTAGCAGATGAAGGCGGCGTCTTCGGGAACGGTGTCGGCGGTGACGATGGTCGATCCGTCGCCGTAGAGCGGTGCGATGTTCTCGACACGGATGACCTCGCAGCCGTCGACGGTCTTGGTCGACTCGACGAGTCCGTCGTTGGTGAAGAGCAGTTTCGCCCCGGCGTTGGCGACGACGAACTTCACCTCGGCAGGTGTGAATCGGGTGTTGATCGGAACGATGAGCGCGCCGAGTTTCCAGGCGGCCATCGTGAGCTCGATCCACTCCATGCAATTGGTGAGCAACAATCCGATGCGATCGCCCTTGACGATGCCTTTGTCGGCAAGACCAGCAGCAAGATTGCTCGTGCGCCTGTCGAGTTGACGCCATGTCGTTTCGATGCCCGCGTACTTGATTGCCAACTCGTCGGGACGCCAGCGTGCCCAGAATTCACCGATGCGTGCGAGATTCATCATCGACCCCCTCGACCCGAATTTAGTCGGTCAGGTGTGGCGTTCTAACGTGGCGGAATGCCGCAGCGCGACACCCCGATCTATTCGCTCTCCGACCGATTCATCGACGAAATGGCGGCGCTCGACCCGCTGGCGGCCACGTACCTCGGCGTGGCCGGATACGACCACGTGATGACGGACTTCTCTCCGGCGGGCCACGACGCGCGCGCCGAACACGCTGCGCAGACGCTCGCTGCATTGAATGCACTGAACCCAGGGGACGATTCCGACCGATTGGCCGCAGGTGTCCTGCGCAACGATCTGGAATTGGCGGTTGCCGAACATGCCGCGGGAGAGCACTTGCGTTCAATCCGGGTGATCGCGGGCGATCTCGATGGTGCGCGAGGCATCTTCGACCTCATGCCCACCGACACCGAGGGTGATTGGGAGAACATCGCATCGCGGATGGAAGCATTCCCGACCGCACTCGAGGGCATGCGCGCATCGTGGCGCGAAGGCTTGGTTCGCGGGGTGGCCGCACCGGTGCGCCAAGCGCTTGCCGTGGCCGACCAGGCCGCCGCATGGGCAGGGACGACTGATGGCGGCTTCTTCTCCGAGTTCGCCGCCACCGCAAAGGTCTCCGATGCGCTTGCCCAACGCCTGCGCCGCGCCGCGCGTGATTGCTCGACCGCCCTCGACCAAACGTCAACGTTCCTGCGCGGTGAGTACGCACGCCACGCCGACCCGAATGACGGCGTCGGCGAGGAACGCCATGCGTTCGCCCGCCGCCGTTATCTCGGTATGACCGTCGACGCCAAGGATGCCTACGACTGGGGCTGGGACGAAGTTGCCCGACTCGATGCCGAGATCCGCCGTGTTGGCGAAGAAATTCTTCCCGGGGCAACACCCGCCGAAGTACGCCATCTGCTCGACACCGACCCGGCGCGAGCAGTGCACGGTGAAGACAATCTGCGCAACTGGCTGCAGGAACTGATGGACGAGGCGATGTCGTTCCTCATCGACAACAACCACTTCGACATCCCGACATCGATCCGTCAATGTGAAGCGATGATCTCGCCCCCCGGCGGCGCAGCTGCGATGTACTACACGGGACCAAGCGAAGACCTGTCGCGTCCGGGTCGCACGTGGTACCCACTGAACGGTCGAGCCTCGGTACCGCGCTGGGGCGAGCCGACGACCGCGTACCACGAAGGCGTGCCGGGGCATCACCTGCAGGTTGCAATGGCCGTGGTGAACTCCGAACAACTGTCGCGTTACCAGCGAAACACCTTCGTCTCGGGGCATGGTGAGGGGTGGGCGCTGTATGCCGAACGGTTGATGGACGAATTCGGATTCTTCGCGAACCCCGACTACCGCCTCGGTTACCTCTACGGCCAGGCGATGCGCGCAGCGCGTGTGGTCATCGACCTCGGTCTGCATTGCGGCTTCACCATTCCTACGGCGTGGTCATGGCACCCGGGGGAATCATGGACGCCGGAACTGGCCCTCGAATTCCTGACCGAACGTTCGTCGAGCGATGCCGAGTTCAACCGTTCCGAGATCGACCGCTACCTCGGCTGGCCCGGTCAGGCGATCTCGTACAAGCTCGGTGAACGGGTGTGGCTCGACCTGCGCGACGACGCCAAGCGTCGACTCGGGGCAAAGTTCGATCTGCGCGACTGGCACGCCTACGGCCTGAACCTGGGCAACCTCGGCCTCGATCTCCTGAAAAGCGAGATGGCGCGCTACAAAGCGTGACTATTTGAGGACGAGCACGCGCGTGCCGACCTCGACGAAGTTGTAGAGGAACTCGGCATCGGTGTCGAGCATGCGCACGCATCCACCGCTCTGAAACGTACCCAGCTGTTCGACGGTCTGCATCGGGCCAACGGGGCTGCAGTGACCACCCTCCCACGCACAGGTCGGAATCGAGTGGAACGAGATCGTGTTCTTGCCGTTCGGGCTGATCGCGAAGCGGACCGACCACTTCATCTTGATCTCAGGGAAGAAGATGCTCTGTGAGAATTCACTCTTCGACATCACGCGGTACTTGCCCGGCTTCGGCACACCTTCACGTCCCGACACAGGAACCGACATCACCACTTCTTCGTTTTCATTGACGATCCAGACCCAGTTGAGGCTGTTCTGGAACACGATGCGCTTGCCCTTTCCTGACTTCTCCGGCAGCGGGCGCGGATTCGCATGGTTCCACACGACCGTCGTGGTGGTTGTTTCCGCCGGAAGAGTTGTCGTTGTCTCGGGCGCGAGCGTCGTCGTGGTTTCCGGAGGAAGCGTGGTCGTGGTTGCCGGGATGGTGGTCGACGTCGTCGATGTCTGCAGCGAAGCCTCGGCGTCACTGCCCGAGCGGCCGACGGCGAGTGCAATGCCGGCCACCAGCATGACGGCGGCAGCCGTGGGCGTCAGCCACAACTTCGCATGTCGACGTGCTTCACGGGGGGTCACTATCGGAAAAATTAGTTTCGACACCCTGTATCGGTGTGTGATCCCCCGTCAGAGGCTTGATTCGTGCAACTTCCATGTCGCACGCATCGACACCGGTGCGCCATCCACGACCGCCACCCGGCCTTCGTCGCGGAGCTTCAACATGTGCGACAACACGCTGCGTCTCGCGGGTTTGTGCAGTTCGCGACGGACGTTCGCGTAGAGAACCTCGACCATCTCGCGGATCGTCGAAGGCCCTTTTGCCAGGAGGGCGAGAATCTGCGTTTCGCGTTCGATTCGGTGTTCAAGATACGCGGCGAGAAAAGGGGCCGGATCGCGCACGGGATTGCCATGCGTCGGATAAAGAACCGCATCATTGCGTGCGATCAGTTTGCGCACCGACTCCATGTAGTCGGCCATGTTGCCATCGGGCGGCGAGACCACCGTCGTACTCCACCCCATGATGTGGTCGCCCGTGAACAGAGCGTTTTCTGCGTCGAGGTGCACACAGAGATGGTTCGAGGTGTGGCCCGGGGTGTGCACCGCCGTCAACGACCAGCCGTCGACTTCAAGAAAACGTTCCCCATCGTGCACGGCGACATCGGGAACGAAATCGAAGTCGGTGTGTTCGCGTTCCTCGCCGTCACCCAACTTGTTGGTCGTCTCGGCTTCAGTCGGATCATCGGCGGCCGGGTCGTCGTCGAAAACCTCGGCGAGCGCAGGACGCGGATGCGAACCGAAGGCGAACGTCGGCGCGCCCGTCGCTTCTCGCAACCAGTACGACAGCGGTACGTGATCGGAGTGGCAGTGCGTGACGACAATCCCCCGCACCGTGGACCCCGCCAGTGCGCGTTGCAGCGCGTCACGGTGCGCGTCAATCTGCGGTCCGGGGTCGATCACGACGACGTCCCCGCCATAACGGCCGATGATGTACGTCCCGGTTCCCTTGTAGGTGAATTTCGACGGATTCTCGGCGATGACACGCCCGACAAGTGGCGACAGACGTGTCACGACTCCATAGTCGACGGGGTCGAGGGGCTCGACGAAGGGAATCGCCACGGTGCGTGCTCAGCCTGTGGCTTTGCGCCGACGTCGCTTTTTTTCCGGCGTCGGCTGCGGCGTTGTCAGAGGACTCGCAATCACCTCGTGCCGGGTGCCGCGTTGGCTTGCAATTGCCTGCACCATGGCCGCACCCGGAAGTGCGAGTAGCGCCCCGATGGCTCCGAGCAACGCGGCACCTGCAATGGCCGAGCCAAAGGCGAGCGCAGGATGCAGGTCCATCGTGCGCGCCGTGATTCGGGGGGACACGAGGTAGTTCTCGATTTGTTGGTACACGACGATGAACGCAATGACGAAGATCGCCGACGAGGGTTCCTCGATGAAGCTGAGGACGAGCGGAAGAACGCCCGCGACGTAGGTTCCGACAACGGGCATGAACTGCGAAACAAGGCCCACCCAGATGGCCATTGCGATTGGTGCGGGCGTACCGATGGCCTGAAAGGCAATCCAGTGGAAGAAGCTCGACACGAGCGCGAGGAGCGCGCGCGAGTAGAGGTATCCACCCGTCTTGCTGACCGCGATCTCCCACACCTCGAGGACACGCACCTGGCGATCGGATGGGAGTCTCGAACAGATGGCGCGGCGCCACTTCGGGCCGTCGGCGACGAAATAAAAGGTGAAAAGAAGCACCGAGAAGATCTGCAGCAGGACACCGAGTGCCTGCACCGAAACACTGACGACCTTGTCTTGTTGTGAGTCGATGAAACGCTGCACGGGACCATTGGGATCGGTGATGCGCTCGTTCACCTGCTGCGGGTCGATGTTCGCATTGAAGTTCCGGTTGATGAAGTCGACGGTTTCATTCACGTATTTCTCGCTGTTTCGCAGCAGGTCGACGAGCTGTGTCGCCACCAACGTCGCGAAGAGTGACATGAGTGCGATCGCACCGACGATGACCGAGAGCAGAATCGTGATCGTGGCCCGACCGCGACGCCATCCACGCGCCTCGAGTTTGTTGACACCCGGCTCGATGGCAAGTGAGAGGAAAATGGAAACGAGGAGAAGGATGAGCAGGTTCGTGAGGCGATGGAATGAGTGTCGTGTGGCAACCATCACCAGGAAGCCACCCCAGAAGATCACGGCCGCCTTCAGCATCCAGCGGGTCGAGAGCAACTTTTCCTCGGCAGGAGACGGCATGACCGAAGCGTACGCTGGCACGATGGGGTCTTGGTGAAGTTGGAGATTCCCTCTCAGGTCGATGCCCAGTTGGCTGGCCTACGCACGACGATCGGCGATGCCATTCGTTCGCGCATCGCGGGTCCCGACGGAAACACCCGCATGCTCGGTCTGATCAACGAAGAGGGTCCTCGCTGGTTCGCCCCCGACAGCGCCATCGTGCGCGTGCACGGTGATGCATCGATGTTCATCGGCGGGCTGCGAGCGTTGCTCCTGCAGTCGATGCACCCCCTCGCCATGGCCGGGGTTGCCACGCACTCCGACTACCGCAACGACCCATGGGGTCGCCTCCAGCGAACGGCCGATTTCCTTGCAGCCACCACGTTTGGGTCGGCGCGAGCGGCCGACGAGGCAGTGGCCCGCGTGCGAGCAGTGCACAATCGCGTCACCGGCACCGCCTCCGATGGTCGCCCGTATTCGGCCAACGACCCGCATCTGTTGCGGTGGGTGCACGTCGCCGAAGTTGACAGCTTCTTGGCCGCCCACCAGCGGTTCGGCGAGCAACCACTCGATCAGCACGAACGCGACGCCTACGTGGCGGACACCGCACGTGTCGCGCGTGCGCTCGGTGTGCCGGCACCGCCCGAATCGGAGCGCGCCCTCCATGATCAATTGCGCATGTTCCGTCCCGAGCTGCATGCTTCGAAAGAGGCAAAGGAAGCAGCTCGATATCTGGTCCTCACGCCTCCCCTGCCGATGCCAGCGCGCATCGGCTATTCGGCAATCGCGGCGGCTGCAATTTCCACCCTGCCGCGTTGGGTGCGTGTTCCGCTGCGCCTGCCCTACGTGCCCGTTGCCGACGTGTTGGTGGGCAGACCGCTTGGCGAGGCAGTGACGCGTCTCTTCCGCTGGGTTCTCGTCGAACCCGAATTGCCGGACGACGCTACGCCTGACGTCGCGCCTGGTTGAACGCGCTCGCAGCGCGCACGAAAGCGTTGTACAGCGACTGATGCGGTGGGTCTTCGTGGGCCGTGTCCTCGGGATGCCACTGCACACCAAGCAGCCAGCGATCGGGGTGTTCAACGGCCTCGACAAGGCCATCGGACGACCAGCCGACAGCGACGAGACCGTCGCCGAGTTTGTCGAGCCCCTGATGGTGGAACGATGCACCGGAAATCGACGTGGTGCCGAGTGCCTTGTGCATCTTCGAGCCCTCGCGAATGTTCACGTCGTGCACAGCAAACTCGGCACCGGCGGGGAAACCCGACGGCCGGTGTTGCGGCCCACCCGATTCATCGATGTGTTGGATGAGCGTGCCACCCATTGCGACGTTGACGAGTTGAATACCGCGGCACACGGCGAGAACGGGGACCCCGATCTCGAGAGCCGCCCGCAACAGTCCGATCTCAAAGTCGTCCTGGAAACGGTCGACGCCGTAGGTCGTGGGGTGCGGTTCTTGGCCGTAGAGCTCGGGGTCGACATCGGGTCCACCCATCAACAAAAGACCGTCGAAGCGCCCGACAAGGTCGATCGCGACGTCGTGGGTGATGTGCTGCGGGGACACCACCACCGGCTCCCCGCCACCACGCAAGACGGAATCCATGTAGCGCCGGCCGGCAAACGCCACCGCATCGCGCGACACTCGACCCGCAACAGCGGTGCGACCGGCGACTGCGATGAGCGGCGACATGTCAGTCAGCGACGGTGATGGTGACCGAGTTGATGACGACGTCGGTCTTCGGACGGTCACCCGGCGCCGTCGGGACGCTCTGCATCGCCTCGACGACGTCGAGGCCCTTCACGACCTGGCCGAAGAGTGCGTACGCCGGGGGAAGACGACAGCCGTCGGGACCGGAGATGATGAAGAACTGCGAACCGTTTGTGTTGGGTCCGGCGTTCGCCATGGCAAACGAACCGATCTTGTATTCGCCGGCCTTTGGCAGTTCGTCTTCGAAGCGGTAGCCGGGGCCGCCGCGGCCCGTACCGGTGGGATCGCCACCTTGGCACACGAAGCCCTTGATGATGCGGTGAAAGATGATGCCGTCGAAATAATGGTTGAGAGCGAGAAAGACGAAACTGTTGACGGTTTTCGGCGCCTTGATCGGATCGAGTGCGATGACCATCGTTCCCATCGACGTCTCCATTGTCGCGGTGTAGCGCTTGGCCGGGTCGATACCCATTTCGGGGTACTCGGCGAACTGCTGTTGCTTGGGTGCGGAACCGTCGAAGGGCGGGAAGGGAGTGGGCATGCGCGAGACGCTATCTGCCTATGCTGTCGACGTGAGCAATCCGGAGTCGCCAGTGCCGAACCTCGACGAGATCGAACAAGACCTGGCCGACGTCGAAACGGCACTTGCCCGCCTCGAAGCGGGGACCTACTGGACCGACGAAGTCACCGGCCAAGCGATTCCCGACGAGGTGCTCTCGCAGCGCCCAACGGCACGCCGCGCCAACTAATTGCGGCTTAGCTCCGTTCGCGAAGGTTCGCGAACAGACGCAGCAATTCATGGTACAGCCACACCAGGGTGACGAGAATGCCGAGTCCGGCGTACCACTCCATGTGCTTGGGAAGACCTTCACGCTCGCCCCGTTCGATGAAGTCGAAGTCGAGCGCGAGGTTCAGCGCCGCAAGACCCGCTGCAAAGAGGCTGATTCCGATACCCAGCAGGCTGCCGTTCGACAGGAACGACACTTCTGCGCCGAAGAGCCTGAACAAGAGCGCGATTCCATAGAACGCCATGAGACCGATCGTCGCGCCGATGACCGTGCGGCGGAACTTGTCGTTCACGCGAATGATGCCCGTGCGGTACAGCACCAACATGACGACGAAGACACCCGCCGTCGCGCCGACGGCCTGCAGAACGATTCCGTCGTATTCGATGTTGTAGGCGTGTGAGATTGCGCCGATGGCGGCTCCTTCGGCGAGTGCGTAAACCGGTGCGAGGAACCGCGCAAGGTTCGGCTTGAACATCGCAACGATTGCGCAGACGAATGCAACTAGCACTGCGCCGATGACCCAGCCGGGGAAGACAACCTGACCGGGAGCGGGCTCGCTGACCGTCGACCATCCGAACACTGCGGCGGCGAGCAAAAGCGCCATGAGAACGAGGGTTGCGCTGACTGCACCGCTTGCCGTCATGCGGGCGGTGCCGACCCACGGACTCACCGGCCCATCGGTGACCGGTGGGGCCCACGTTCCCGCGGTTGCCTTGCCGGCGTCGGCTTCGGAGGCCGCCCAACCCGTTCCTTTTGTTGCGTTTCGCTCGAGAACTTTGTCGTTGAGGAGGGGGTTTGACATACCCCGAAATTACCGAATCCGCGACGAAAAATAAATGGTCTCCGCTCGGTTGTGAGACAGACGCGCGTCGGTATCGTATGCCGCGTATGGCGAAGGATCGGGTCGACCGCGACGAAGAAGACCTCGTCAGGCTCTATCTCACCGACATCGGCCAGTACGCCCTTCTCACAAAAGACGACGAAGTTCGTTTGGCGAAGGCAATCGAAGCGGGCAAGGAAGCACAAGCCGAACTGAACGCAAACGACAAGTCGTTGACGCCGACAAAGAAGCGTGAACTGCGTCGAGTCGCCAAGGAAGGCGAAACCGCCGAACGCGCCTTCGTGCAGTCGAACCTTCGACTCGTGGTGTCGATTGCGAAGAAATACCAGGCATCGGGCCTGCCGCTTCTCGACCTCATCCAAGAGGGCAACCTCGGTCTCATGCACGCCGTCGAAAAGTTCGACTGGCGCAAGGGCTTCAAGTTCTCGACCTATGCAACGTGGTGGATCCGTCAGGCAATCACCCGCGGCATCGCCAACACGGGCCGCACCATCCGCCTCCCGGTCCACGCCGGCGACACGCTCGCCCGTTTGCAAAAGGCCCGCTCGCGCCTCGAGCTGAAGTACGGCCGGCCGGCCACGCTTGCCGAGCTCGCCAAGGAAGTCGAGATGCCCGAGGACAAGGTCACCGAAGCGCTGCGCTTCGCGGCCGAACCACTCTCGCTGTCCGAACCACTGCGCGAAGACGGCGATGCCGAACTCGGCGACGTCGTCGAAGACCGCTCGGCCGAATCACCCTTCGAGGTTGCCGCCACCGCGCTGCTTCCCGAAGAAATCCAGCGTCTGCTCGCACCGCTCGATGAACGCGAGCGTGAGATTCTGAAACTGCGCTTCGGTCTCGACCGCGGCGAGCCGCGCACGCTCGAAGAAGTCGGTGAACACTTCAACCTCACGCGCGAGCGCATTCGTCAAATCGAAGCCCGCGCGATGAGCAAGCTGCGTCACCCCTCCAGCGACACCGGCGCGCGCGACCTTCTCGCTGTCTGACGCACAGACATCACGCCGACGCAGTCACCTCGGGTTTGCCCACAAGTCGCTTCAGTGCGCGTGCCCCCGTGCCAACCGCCAACCCGGCAATCAGCGGAACCGTCAGACGCACCACGATCGAGTCCCCGAGTCCCGGCACGAACCTGTTCGTCACGGTTTCGCGCTCGATGACAACTGCCACCAACAACGCGACGGCTGCAGACGTGACGAGCGCATCGACTATCTCGCTTCGATGCCGAAAGATCGCCGTCGTCACCGAAATGACGACCGTCAAAACGCCGAGAACGAACATTCCCGGTGCACCGCGCGCCTGTGATGGAAGCCCCCAGAACATGAACGAGCCGGTGACGGCAAATACTGCGCCGGCACCGGCGAGCTCCCGCGGTGCACCGCGGCGGGACAACGCATAGCCGACGACAAGCGCCGGAATGGCGAGGAGCCACCACCACGATCCTGGTGCGTCGCGAACGTAGAGGCCCCCTGAAACCACGGTCGCAGCACCATCGATCCTCATCGGAATGGTCCATTGCTGCACCAGACCACTCTCATCAGTCGCACGTGGGGCTTGCGTGCTCATCCAATGGACACGGTGGTCGTGCCACAGCACGGTTCCGTTCGTCGACTCCCGGCGCCACACCGGGTCGGCGGTCGACGTGGGCTTCTCATCGATCGCTGTGGTGCCGTAACGGGTTCTGCTCAACTCGTGGGTCTGCGATGCGATGTTGACGAATGCCTCGCCGTTTGCATCGACACGTACGAATGGTTCGTCGTAGTAGCCGTTCATCTCGACCGAATGGCCACGCTCGACGCGCATCCGCACGAATGCGTCTCCGCCGATGATGTCGACCCTCACCGCTGGGTTCGACGGCGTGATCGATTCAACGACGCTCTCGGTGTTGCCCGGTTCCGCCGGGTCGGCCGACACCCCCGATGGCGGCGCGACCGCGATGAAACCGAACACCAGCAACAGCAGCACTCGGATTCGTGAGACGACGAATTGGCGGAGGTGGACGGGAATCGAACCCGCCGGACGAGGATCACTCGTCCCAACCGCTTTGAAGGCGGCGGAGCCCACCAGGCGCACGGACACCTCCATGACGCTCGCACCGTAGCCGAAGAACCGATGAATTCGACCTGCCGAATGTGGCCGCACTTTCGCACACATGGAGCCGACGACATCAAACCGTGTGAAAGGACCCCACATGATCATTCTCTGCAGGTCGGCCAAGGGTGGAAGCGGCACCACGGTGACGGCCGCAGCTCTCGGGTTGTTGTTGGCGGCACGCCATCGGGGAGGCGGATACCTGGTCGATCTTCGCGGCGACCTTCCCGCGACGCTCGGAATTGCCGAACCCGAAGGGTCGGGGATGTGCGAAGTGAATTCCGCACTGCGCCTTCTTCCCCGTTCATCCGCCACCGAACCGACGGAAACACAGTGGTTGTCTCTCGCCACCGAGTTGACCTCGTTGCGCGGACCCGTCGTCGTTGACGTCGGAACCATCGCGCCAGGCAACCCGCTTGTCGAAGCTGCAACCGCCTCCTATCTCATCACGAGGCCTTGCTACCTCGCACTTCGCCGTGGAACGAGACGCGTTCACAACGACGGCTTTTCCGTCGACGGATGCATCCTCATCAGTGAACCGGGTCGGGCGCTCACGTCGGGTGACGTCGCCAACGTTCTCAACGTGCCGGTACGCGCAACCGTGCCCTACGACCCGGCAATCAGCCGTGCAGTCGACGCCGGCCTGCTGTCGCACCGGGTTCCACGTGCCCTCGACGAGGCGCTCGCCGAACTCATTGCCGAACACACGACCAAGTGAGTCGCCGGTGTCCACGGAACTCTTCACACTTCTCCACGACTCCGACGTCCGCGAGATCGTCGTCAACAACGACACCGAGGTGTGGGTCGAACGCACGTCGGGGCTCTCACGGCTCGACGACATCGGTACGGGTGAGGCTGCCGCCTTCGTCGAACGGCTGCTTGCACCTCTCGGTCGTCGCGTCGACATGGCATCACCCGTCGTCGATGCGCGACTGCGGGACGGATCGCGTCTCTGCGCGGCGATACCACCCGTCAGCCCACACGGCCTGAGCCTCGCAATCCGTCGCTTCGCGCACGGACGTCATTCGCTCACCTCGTTTGCAGACGCGCGCACGGCCGATCTGGTGGCCAGTGCCCTCGACCGGCGTCTCAACATCGTCGTCTCGGGCGGAACGTCGACGGGCAAGACGACTCTTCTCGGGGCGATGGCCGAGTTGCTCCCCTCATCCGAACGCCTCATCGTTCTCGAGGACACCAACGAGTTGCGCGTCCGCCACCCCCATGTCGTGTATCTCGAAACCCGACCCGCAACCAGCGAAGGCGTCACTGCAATCGAATTGTCCGACCTCGTGCGTCACGCACTGCGCCTTCGCCCCGATCGCCTCCTCGTGGGCGAAGTGCGCGGTGCCGAGGCCTTCGACATGCTCCAGGCAATGAACACCGGTCATGCCGGTTCGCTCTCCACCTGCCACTCGAACTCCGCCGTCGACACTCTCCACCGGCTCGAGTCGATGGTTCTCCGGGCAATCGCCAACTGGCCATTGCCAGCGGTGCGTTCGTACGTTGCATCGGCGATCGACCTTGTCGTCCATGTCGAACGATCCATCGATGGTGAACGACGAATCGCCGACGTGGTTCGCGTCGACGACACGCTGGGCTCCGACGGCAACTACATCGTCTCCTCCCTTCTCGATCACTGACGATGCAGGTCATTCGTCCGGTGGTACCCGCGGTCGTCGCACGGGCCCTCGCCCTTCGGCGCCTTGCCGACCGACCCATTCGATTGGTTGGTCGAACGCAGCCGGAGTGCGCCCGTCGCGAATCGGCCGAACCGGCCCTCGATGCCGCCGCGTTTCTCGATGTGGCCGACAGACACCTTCGACTCGGATCATCGCTGCGCGGTGCGATCCAGTCCACCGTTCGCGAGTCGCATTCGACCGCACTCGCCGACTCGCTGCGTGTTCTCCTTCTGCACTGTCGCACGGGCGCACCGCTCGATGATCCCGAGGTTCTCGAAGATGCGGCTCGCCGGACGGCCGACGAAGCGTTCCTCATCAGGTCGCTCGTTGCAGCGGCTGCGGGAGGCACAGGCGCCTCGTATGCGCTGCAACGCGCATCGTGGGCACTGCGCGAACGCCACGCGATACGCACCGAGAGACGAATGTTCGCCGCCCAAGCGGTGTTCGCCGCCCGCGTTCTGTCGTGGCTTCCCGTCATCTTCGGGGTGCTGATGAGCATTACGAACTCCTCGGTTCGCGCGGCCTACTTCGGCGGGCCAATCGGCCTCTTTTGTGTGGTTGTGGGCGTCACTTTGAACCTCGTCGGACGGCGATGGATGAGGAGAATCACATGTTCGTTCGACTGATCAACCGGCTTCCCATCTTGGCGTGGAGGAGAACCACCTACGCATCTGCCGCGCTTGTCGAATTCGTCGACCTTTTCGTCGTTCTCCTGAAGAGTGGACGCACGTCGCACCAGGCGCTCGACTGCATCGCACGTTGGGGGTCCGACGACGTTCAGCGCGCGGCTGTGCGGATTCTCGACCGCTGCGCGACCGGCGAACGCCTTGCCGACGCGCTGGGCGAGTTGATCGTCGTCTTCGGAGCACCCGCTGTCGGAATCGCCAACACGCTCTCGACTACCGAACGCGACGGCCTTCCCGTCGCAACGGTTCTCGACAGACTCGTCAGCGAGGCACACGCAGAACGTCGTCGTCAGGCCCAAATCGACGCCGCAAAACTGCCGATCAAGCTCGCGTTTCCCCTCGTTGCCTGCGTTCTGCCGTCGTTCGTGGCTCTCACCGTCGTGCCGATTCTCATCGGCGCCCTCTCCTCTTTGAACGTGAAAGGACCAATGCCATGAACATCCGGCTGCCACATCAACTGCGCCGCCTGCTCGACACCGACGACGAGGGCCAGGCAACCACCGAATACGCCCTCATCCTGCTCGCCGCCGCCGTCATTGCCGTCCTCGTCATCACGTGGGCGACAGCCGGTGGCGGCGCGGGGCGCATCGGTGATCTCTTTGATTCGGTGTTCGACGGTGTCCTCGACAAGACCACGCAGACCACCGTCGCACCCTGAGGGACAGGCGGTGGTCGAGCTCGCGCTCGTTCTGCCGTTGCTCGCCGTTTTCACCGTCGTGATCGCCCAGTTTGCGCTTGTCGCCCGAGACCAACTGGCACTGTGGCAGACGGCGCGTGACATCTCGCGGCGGGTTGCGGTTGCGATCGATCCTTACGACGAGGCGACTCTCCTCCGCTCACCTCGAACGTCGATCGACATCGTCGATGGCGCGGTGACCGTCAAGATGTCGCACCGCACCAACCTCACGTTCGCAGGTTTCGGCTTTCTCCGGCGGTCGATCACACTCGACGCGCGAGTGAGCATGGCACTCGAGCCGCAAGTAGCGTTCACCTCCGATGTTGGCGGTGACGAGTTCGTTGCAAGAGGGCCGTGACGGCAGCGCGCAACTCGTGGTGCGCATCGAGGGCGACGTGTCGATGTCGACTCTTCCGAAGCTCACCGACTTCCTCAACCGTGAACTGGCCGCGGCGACCACGACGACAGTGATCCTCGACATAGACTCCGTCGGCGTGCTCGACGACGCGGGTCTCGGCATTCTCATGGGCTTTGCCGGTCGCGTCCGCTCGTCCGGGCGTTCGGTTGCCGTCGTCGCGTCGGTTGCCCGACTACGCCAACGTATCGACGAAACAGGATTCGACCGTGCCGTCGGTGTTGCTTCATCGATTCTCGACGCCGGGCGCGTGGCGCGATGAAAGATCTCCCCACAGTTCTGGTGTTCGGTGACCAGTTGAACCGCTCCATCGGAGCCCTTGCAGCGGCGACACCGAAAACCCATCGTGTTCTCTTCATCGAATCAACCGAAAAGATCACGTCCCAACCGTGGCATCCGCAGCGACTGCACTTCTACCTTTCGTCCATGCGCCACTTTGCCGAGGACCTGCGCCGCGAGGGATTCGTCGTCGACTACGTGAGGTCGTCATCGTTCCGTGCCGCCCTGACCGATCGCCGCACAACGAGCATCATCGCCACCGAACCAAACAGCCATCGTTCGCGAACGCTCCTCGCCGATCTTGACATCGAGATGGTGAAGTCGAACCAATTCCTCTCTCACCATGATGAATTCGCGGGGTGGGTCGAGGCACGGCGGGTCAAGGGCTACAAGACCTTCAAGCTCGAGGACTTCTACCGTCATCAGCGCACTCGTCTCGGTGTGTTGATGGACGACGATCAACCTGTGGGCGGCAGGTGGAACTACGACGACGAAAACCGTGAACCGCCTCCGCGGCACGGCCACGATCGCTGGCCACCTCCACTCGTCGACGAGCTCGACGACATCGACCGAGCGGTACTCGACGACATCGCCGGGCTCGGTGGCAACGGAGCTGCCCCGGTCGGCTGGTGGGCAACATCACGGGCAGGGGCGCTGCGACGCCTTTCGCACTTCATCGACAACCTGTTGCCGATGTTCGGTCCCCACGAAGATGCAATGTTGTCCGACAATTGGCACCTCGCCCACTCGCTTCTCTCGCCTTACCTGAACAACGGTTTGTTGATGCCCGACGAAATCGTGCGCGCCGCCGAACGAGCGCACTTCGAAGGTCGGGCCGACATCGCGTCGGTTGAAGGATTCATTCGTCAGATCATCGGATGGCGCGAATACGTATGGGGTCTTTATTGGATGTGGATGCCCGACTACCGCGACGAAAACGCCCTCGCGGCCGATCTCGACCTGCCGCCCGTTTTCGTCACTGGCGAGACTTCGATGAATTGTGTCGGCAACGTCGTCGACGGTGTCAACGAGCGAGCCTGGGCACACCACATCCAGCGGCTCATGATTCTCGGCAACCTCGCGCTCACGTCGGGAATCAATCCCCGGCAGTTCACCGACTGGATGTCTCGGGTTTTCGTCGACGCCGCCGAATGGGTGATGGTGCCGAACGTCGTCGGCATGGCCCTCTTCGCCGACGGTGGTCGAATGGCGACGAAGCCCTACGCCTCGGGTGGCGCCTACATCGACAAGATGAGCGACTACTGCAAGGGCTGTCGGTACGACCGCAAGAAGCGCACGGGCGACGATGCATGCCCCTTCACCACTCTCTACTGGGACTTTCTCGACCGGCATGCAGATACGTTCGTTCGCAACCCGCGCATCGCCACCCAGGTGCGTTCCGCGCAAAAACTCGGGGACATCGTCGAAGTCCGTATCCGCGCCGCCGAGGTCAAGGAACTTCTGCGCTCCGGCCGACTCTGACGCCGTCGATCAAGGGTCGGAGGCCGCGAAGCACTCGGCCAGGGGGTGCAGAAGAGAGTAAGGATTGGAAAAGAATCCGACTCGACACACTCTGCTGGACCAACCGAGGTCTGTACCGTTTCCTGCATGACGACGGCTCCGCATGGCGACGCTCCCCGCGTCCTCGTTGCCGAAGACGACCCGGCTGTTCGATCGGCGGTCACGCGCGTTCTCGAACTCGAGGGCTACCGCGTCACGGCGGTGAACGACGGCGCGGCAGCTCTTGCCGCCATGACGGCGGCAACGCCCGACGCGGTCGTCATGGACGTGATGATGCCCTTCGCCGACGGCCTCACAGTGTGCAAAGAGGCCCGGCTCCGCGGGTCGCGCGTTCCGATCCTCCTCCTCACGGCGAAACACGAGGTCAACGACCGCGTCGCCGGACTCGATGCAGGAGCCGACGACTATCTCGTCAAGCCATTCGCCATTGACGAACTTCTGGCGCGTGTGCGGGCATTGCTGCGCCGTCGAGTCACCACGGAAGAGGCATCGACTCTCCAGGTGGGCGACCTCGTGCTCGATGCCGCGCGACGCGAGGTACGTCGCAACGGCCGCGAGATCCACCTCACAAAAACGGAATTCGACCTGCTCGAAGCACTGATGCTGCGGGCGGGCCTCGTTGTCACGAGAGACCAGCTCTACGAAGAAATCTGGGGTTACGACTTCGAAACCGGATCGAAGTCTCTCGACGTCTACATCGGCTATCTGCGGCGCAAAACCGAAGAAGGTGGCGAACCACGCGTCGTCTTCACCGTTCGCGGTGTCGGCTACACGGTGAAGGCATGAATCTCCGCAAGAAGCTTGCTCTCGCCAGCGGTCTCGTCACCCTCGTCACCGTCGGCGTACTTGCCGTGAGCGCATACGTCATCGCCAGCCACGAACTGCGGTCCCAGGTCGACGATTCATTGAAGTCCCGAGCAGCCACCATCGTCCGCGAGATCGACAGGGCGCTCGACCGTCGCGACTTCTTTGGTCGCCAACGTGCACCGCTCGGCCCCACCCTCTTGCAACCCGAATTCGATGCCATCACCCAGGTTGTCGATGCCGAAGGCGCCATCCTCGCGAGCCTTGGTCCGGCTGAACTTGCGGTGAGTGGCACCGACCTCGAGCTGGCCGCGGCAAACGTCGGTTTCATCGGGCGCTTTGCGAACGCACAGGTCGAAGGCAAGTCGTACCGCGTGTACACGCTCTCACTCCCCGCGGGCGGTGCACTGCAGCTCGGACGCGACATCACCGACATCGAAGACGCCCGATCGGGCCTGCGAGTTTGGCTCATCGTCATCGGTCTCGTCGGAATCGCAATCGCCACGCTCATCGGCTGGCTCATCGCAAGGCGCACGACGCGACCCATCGAACAACTCGCAAGCTCCGCCGACGACATCGCCCGGACACAGAACACGAGTGACCCCATCACCATCGAAGCAACCGGCGAAATCGGAAACCTGGTCACCAGCTTCAACACCATGCTTGGCGCCCTTGGACGCAGCCTCGCCCAGCAGAAACAGCTCGTGCAAGATGCAAGTCACGAACTGCGCACGCCTCTCACCAGTCTGCGTGCGAATGCGGAATTGCTCGAACGACCCGATCTACCAAACGAAACCCGCCGCGAGATCATGAACGACATCCGCGCCGAGGTCGATGAACTGACTGCTCTTTCCAGCGAATTGTCCGCTCTGGCAAGTGACCAACGATCGTCGGAGAGTCCGGTTCCCGTGCGACTCGACGATGCGATGCGTGACCTTGTCGATCGCGCACAGCGGCGTACGGGCCGATCACTCCGGCTACAGGTCTCGGACGCCGCAACGGTGGACGTGAGACCCAATCAACTCGATCGCGCAGTGTCGAACCTCATCGACAACGCCGTGAAGTTCAGCCCATCGAACACTTCAGTCGACGTCTTCGTGCGTGGCACCCGAATCGAGGTACACGACTCGGGGCCGGGCATCGCACCCGAAGATCGTCCGTATGTTTTCGACCGCTTTTACCGAGCGGCTGCGACACGCGCGATGCCGGGCTCGGGGCTCGGCTTGGCAATCGTGAAACAGTTCGCCGACATTCACGGTGCGCAGACCCTGGTCGGCGCGTCGGGCACCGGTGGTGCAATGGTCGGAATCGACCTAGCTTCGGCCACCAGCCGGGGCAGCGCTGCTCACCCCGTCGGTCCGGAATGACGGATCGAACTTTCGCAACTCTGCGCGCGCGATTGTCATCTTGTGAACCTCGTCGGGGCCGTCCGCCAGACGCAAGCCACGGATGTGGGCGTACATGCGCGACAACAGGAAGTCCTGACTGACACCACCGGCTCCGTGCACCTGAATCGCGCGGTCGATGATCTTCAACGCAACATTCGGTGCGGCCACCTTGATGGCCGCGATCTCGGTGCGGGCGCCCTTGTTGCCGACCGTGTCCATCAACCATGCAGTTTTCATGGTGAGCAAACGCACCATCTCGAGTTCGATGCGCGCCTCGGCGATCCAGTCCTGAATGTTCGAGCGCTCGGCGACACGCTTCCCGAACGTCGTTCGTGACAACGAGCGCGAGCACATCATCTCAAGGGCCCGCTCGGCCGCACCGATGGTGCGCATGCAGTGATGAATGCGACCCGGGCCGAGACGCGCCTGACTGATCATGAAACCGTCACCCTCGTTCGCAATGAGGTTCGTGGCAGGAACTCGAACGTTGTCGAACACCGTTTCCGAGTGGCCCTCATGGTCGATGAAACCGAACACCTTGAGGTTCCTCTTGATGGTGACACCGGGTGTGTCGATCGGTACGAGGATTTGGCTCTGCTGTTGGTGCGGAGGCGCGTCAGGGTTCGTCTTCCCCATGACGATGAGGATCTTCGTGAGCGGGTGCAGACCATTCGACGTCCACCATTTGACTCCGTTCAGAACGTAATGGTCTCCGTCGCGCTCGATGCGCAACGAAATGTTCGTCGCATCGCTTGACGCGACCGCGGGCTCGGTCATTGCGAACGCCGATCGGATCTTTCCTTCGAGCAACGGTCGCAGCCACATGTCCTGCTGTTCAGGAGTACCGAACATGGTGAGAACTTCCATGTTCCCCGTGTCTGGCGCGTTGCAGTTGCATGCCTCGGGGGCAATGAACGAACGCCCCATGATCTCGGCGAGAGGTGCATACTCCGCGTTCGTGAGCCCCGGGCCCCACTCTTTGTGTGGTTGAAAGAGGTTCCAGAGACCACGCTTTTTCGCCTCTTCCTTCAGGTCTTCCATGATCTTCGTGTGGGCGTGCGGGTTGCCCGACGCTTCCAGTTCTTGCTCGAAAACGGGTTCGGCCGGGTAGACCTTTTCGTCCATGAACGCGAGGAGCTTCTCGCGGTATTCCTCGCAGCGGGCAGTCAAAGCGAATTCCATGGCGACACGGTAACCAAGGCTCCCCGTGTGCGACGAACGCGGGTCCGGCCTACGACCAGAGACTGCGCGGATAGTCCCCGAGCTCGATGAGGCCGGCAATCGACGCCTGCACGACTTCTTTGTCATCGCGGTACGTGACGCCGAACCACGACGAATCGGTCCGCAGAACGCGGCACGTCGCGACACCCTCGTTCACCAGCTGGCCGACCGTGAGCGGTATGAAGCACTCGCTCTTGGCTTCACCACCTGCCACATCGAGAAACTCACGAAACACACGATCAAGATGATCGAAGAGGCGGGGAGTGAAGCCCCACATGTTCATTGACACCGGCTCATCACCGGAAAGTCGGACGACTGTTCCGTCATCGCGGGTGTTCTTCGCCGCGGAACCGTCGCGTTCGATTTTTGTCATCTCGTCGATTGCCGTCAGGAAACCTTCGCTGCTTGCCGCGCACACTCCGCGCGCAACACTGCCGTGGTCGGACAGCGTGTTGCGCAACGTGAAGCCCACCATCGCAAAGTCGGTTGACGACGGAGCAACGCTCGTCAGATGAGCCGCGAGCACGCCGTAAGAGTCGCGTCCGTAGAAGTCGTCGGCGTTGATGACGGCAAAATTGTTGCGGATCTGCTCGCGCGCACACAGAATGGCGTGCGTCGTCCCCCATGGCTTTTCCCGACCATCAGGAACCGTGAAACCCGACGGCAGGCGATCAAGAGTCTGGAAGGCGAAATCGACGTCGATGCGATCGGCGAAACGAGCCGCGACACCACTGCGGAATGCGTCTTCGAAGTCGGGGCGGATGATGAAGACGACCCGACGAAAGCCGGCGCGCAACGCGTCGTACACCGAATAGTCGAGGATTGTTTCCCCTGACGGACCCATCGGGTCGATCTGCTTCAGGCCGCCGTAGCGCGAACCCATGCCGGCGGCGAGAACAACGAGTGTGGGCGACATCGCCGACACGCTAGTTCTGGTCGGTGCCGCGTGCCCGCTTGCGGAATCCGCGCCGGTCCTCGGTTCGTTCGCGCTCGCGTTGTTCCTCTTCGACGGCGGCTTCTTCGGCAACGAGACGTTCCATGGCCACGAGCCGCTCGGCCGACAGAGTCCCCGCCTCGATCGCCGAACGCACGGCGCACGATGGCTCTTCTTCGTGTTTGCAGTCTCGGAATCGACAGTTTTCGGACAGGGCGAAGATGTCAGCGAACGCTCGCTCGATTCCATGACCGCTCGTCCACAGTGTCACGGCCCGCAATCCGGGGGTATCGATGAGCCACCCTCCCGACGGCAGTGCAACAAGTTCCGCCGCCACCGTGGTGTGACGTCCGCGTTGGTCTCCTTCGCGCACCTCACCCGTGCGTTGAACATCGCTGCCGACGAGGGAATTGACAAGCGTCGACTTTCCGACCCCGCTTGCACCGAGCAGCGCGATCGTTCCTTCGAGATACGGCCCGAGATTGGTGAGTGTGGATGCTTCGCGTGTGCTGACCGCATGAACAGCAAGATCAGGGGCGACGGAACGAACGACCGCCGTCTCATGCGCAATCTGATCCGCCGTCACCGCGTCGGACTTGGTGAGCAAAACGACGGGGCGGGCACCGCTGTCGAAGGCAAGGACCAGCTCGCGCTCGAGTCGCCGCGGGTTGACACCACTCGGTGCGGCCTGCAGCAGGAAGACGACGTCGATGTTCGCGGCGACAACATGCGGAACCGCACGAGCACCCTCGAATGAAGCCCGACGCACGAGCGCCGACGTCCGTGGCGCCACGGAGTCGATGCGCTCCTCGGCTGTGTCGATGGTCACGTAATCGCCCACGGCGATGTCGGCCCCGATGTTGCGCACGCGCACCTCGCGGCCCTGCGCGTCGATGAGCGCACTCCACCCGCGGTCGAGACGCCGCACGCGCCACGGAAATGGGGAATTTGCGCTCACCCTCACGAACGCTAACGCCGCCTGCCCTAGCCTGACGGACGACCACTCCCCCGAAAGGTCCGCATGCTCTCCTCGATTGCCCGATTCTGCGTCCGTCGACGCCGCTTCGTCGTCTTTGGTCTTTGGATTCCTCTCTTCTTCGTCGTCGGTGCGCTCACGGGCGCGGCGGGCGGAAACTTCCGAACCGACTTCGTCCTTCCGGAGTCGGAATCGCGTGAGGTGCAGGAACTTCTCGAGGCGGTCAACCCAACGGCCGCCGGCTTTTCCGCGCAAATCGTCTTCAAAAGCGAGCGCCCGCTCACCGACGAGACCTACCGCACACCCATCGACGCTCTGCTTGCCGAAGTCGACCAGGTCGAAGGTGTCAACGTCGTCAGTCCGTACGCCAACCCCGAGCAGATCGCACAGTCCGGGTACATCGGTTTTGCCCGTCTCGAAATCACGAACCGAAGCCAGTCCGACATGATGAAAGTCGCCGACGAAATCACCGCGATCGGCGACAAGGTCGGCGTGCAGGGCCTCCAAATCGAGTATGGAGGTGAAGCATTTGCGAAGTTCGAAATGCCCGAGAGCGAAGCGCTCGGACTGCTTGCGGCAATGGTCATTCTCGTTCTCGCCTTTGGTTCGATCCTGGCGATGGGACTTCCCATCGGCACGGCACTTCTCGGTCTCGGTCTCGCCTCGGGTGTCGTCACGCTTCTCAGCCACGTTGTGTCGATGCCCGACTTCACAACCTCGATGGTTGCAATGGTCGGCCTCGGTGTCGGTATCGACTACGCGCTCTTCATCGTGACCCGGTACCGGGAGGGTCTGCACGAAGGACTCGAAGTCGAAGACGCGATCGTCGACGCAATCGACACAAGCGGGCGTGCCGTCATCTTCGCCGGGATCACGGTCATCATCTCGCTCCTCGGTCTCTACCTGATGGGTTTGTCGTTCGTCCGCGGACTCGCGACCGGAGCCGCGATCGGCGTGCTCGTCATGATGATCGCATCGATCACGTTGCTTCCCGCACTTCTCGGCATGGTGAAACACCGCATCGATGTCACCTCGCGTGCAGCAGTCGTATCTCTTGCGCTTTTCGTCGTCATGTCGCTCGCGGCCATCTTCACCCACTCGCTCGGCGTCTTCTTCGCAGGCGTTCTCGCATCCGTCGCACTGGTCGCGATCAGCTTCGTCGTCAAGCCGCTGCGCCGGCCCCTCGCCGTTCGTCAACCAAAGGCACGCGAGCTCACCTTCTGGTTCCGTTGGAGTCGCGTCGTGCAACGTCGGCCGTGGTTTTCGCTTATCGCCTCATCGGCCGTTCTCGTTCTCCTCGCCGTACCGCTCTTCGACATCCGCCTCGGCTTCGGTGACACCGGCAACCAACCCGAGCGCACCACTGTTCGCAAGGCCTACGACCTCCTCGCCGAAGGCTTCGGTCCCGGCGTGAACGGTCCGCTCTTTGTCACGGTCCAAGGTGAAACTGCCGCCTCACCCGAACGCTTCGGAGCGTTTCTCGGCACCCTTTCGCAAGCCGAGAACGTCGCTTTCGCCGTTCCCAGCCCACTCGGCGACAACGCGCAGGTCGACGGTGAGCCCATTGCTCTCGCCATCGTCTACCCGAAGAGCGCGCCGCAAGAGGAAGCCACCACGAAATTGGTGCACACCCTGCGTGACGACGTCATCCCTGCAACGGGAGTCGTTGCCAAAGTCGGCGGCTTCACCGCGGCCAGCGTCGACTTCGCCGACTATCTCGGCGGGCGTCTGCCGTGGCTCATCGGCGCAGTCCTCGTTCTCTCGTTCATTCTCCTGATGGCCGTCTTCCGCAGCTTGCTCGTGCCACTGAAGGCCGTCATCATGAACCTTCTCTCAATCGGTGCCGCCTACGGTCTCATCGTTGCGATCTTCCAGTGGGGCTGGGGCAAGGACCTCATCGGCGTCGGCAAGGCGGGGCCAATCGAGTCGTGGGCTCCCATGATGCTTTTTGCAATCGTGTTCGGTCTTTCCATGGACTACGAGGTCTTCCTTCTCTCGCGCATCAAAGAGGAGTACGACCGCACGAAGGACAACGCCCGCGCCGTAGCCGATGGCCTGGCCGCCACCGCCCGCGTCATCACCGCGGCTGCCCTCATCATGGTCTGTGTGTTTGCCGCGTTCGTCCTTGGCGACGACCGGCAGCTCAAGTTGTTCGGTCTCGGTATGGCGTTCGCCGTCTTCATCGACGCGACGATCGTTCGCATGGTTCTCGTGCCGGCAACGATGGAGCTGCTCGGCGACCGCAACTGGTGGATACCGAAGTGGCTCGATCGTGCGTTACCGAAGATCGACGTCGAGGGCCATCACCTGACTGCGGCGGAAATCACCGAAACAGAACTGGTCGCCAGCGGCGACAAGTGACCGAAACCCACGGAGAGCCACGGAAAACCAAGGTTTTCAAGCGTTCGAGCGTTGTTGCTTGACAATCGCTCGTCGTTTGGCGTAGCCCATAACGGACATGAGTAAGCCCCTCGTCATCGTTGAGTCCCCTGCAAAAGCGAAAACAATCTCGCAATTTCTGGGCAATGAGTACATCGTCCGCGCATCGGTCGGTCACATCGCCGACCTGCCGAGCAAGGGTCTCGCCGTCGACGTCGACAGTGATTTCAAGGCCGCCTACGAGCTGACCGAACGCGGTCGTCAGGTCATCAAAGACCTGAAGGCCGACCTGAAGAACGCCAGCGTGGTGTATCTCGCAACCGACGAAGACCGCGAGGGCGAGGCCATCTCGGCGCACCTCCGCGAGTACCTCAGCCCCAAGGTCGACGTTCACCGCATGGTCTTCCACGAAATCACAAAGACCGCCATCGCCGAGGCCGTGGCAAACCCGCGCGACATCGATACGCAGCTTGTCGACGCTGCCGAAGCCCGCCGCATCCTCGACCGTCTCTACGGCTACGAAGTTTCACCCGTTCTCTGGCGTCGCGTGAACCGCGGCCTCTCGGCCGGTCGTGTACAGAGTCCCGCATTGCGACTGATCGTCGAACGCGAACGCGAACGCATGGCGTTCCGATCCGCTGCCTACTTCGACATCGACGCGAAAACCACGACAACTCCCGCCTTTACGGCGCGCCTCACGGCGCTCGACGGCACGCGAGTTGCAACCGGCAAGGATTTCGACCAGCAGGGTTCGCCCGCCAAGAACGTCGTGGTCGTCACTGAAGCCCGTGCAAGTGAACTGGTCGCTGAACTCACGGGAAAGTCACTGACGGTCGCGAGCGTCGAGGACAAGCCTTACCGCTCGTCGCCGAAAGCGCCGTTCATGACGAGCACGCTCCAACAAGAGGCCGGCCGGAAACTGCGTCTCTCGGGCCGCCAAGTCATGAGCATCGCCCAGAGCCTGTACGAGAACGGCTTCATCACCTACATGCGTACCGACTCGGTTGTTCTTGCCGCCGAGGCGATGGGCGAGGTGCGCGACACCATTCGCAAGGTGTACGGCAACGACATGTTGTCGCCGCAGCCGCGCGTCTTCAACTCGAAGGTGAAAAACGCGCAAGAGGCCCACGAGGCAATTCGCCCAACTCTCCCGCTGCGCGCACCCGAACAAGTCGAGGGCCAACTGAAGTCGAAACAGGAAGTCGCGCTCTACCGACTCATCTGGCAGCGCACCCTCGCATCGCAGATGGCCGATGCCACCGGCGTCACGGTCAGTGTGAAGCTCGAAGCAACAGCTGGCCCCACGAGGTGCGAGTTCTCGGCAAGCGGAACCACCATCACGAAAAAGGGCTACCGCCAGGCATACGAAGATCTGCCCGAAGACGATGACGACGACAAGGATGCAGAAGCCGACTCGGTTCTTCTTCCTCCGCTGAAGCCTGGCGACACGGTTCTCGTCGCCGAGTGGATTGGCAACGCCCACGCCACGACTCCCCCCGCCCGCTATACCGAGGCGAGCCTCGTGAAGCGCCTCGAGGAATTGGGTATCGGCCGCCCGTCAACCTGGGCGTCGATCATCTCGACAATGGTCGACCGCGGTGACTACGTACGGAAGAAAGGAACCGCACTCGTTCCCACTTGGACCGCTTTCTCGGTCATTCGTCTCCTCGAGAATCACTTCTCCAAGCTCATCGACTACAACTTCACCGCATCAGTTGAAGAAGACCTCGATGCCATTGCGCGTGGCGAGCGTGAAAAGAACAACTGGCTGCACCACTTCTACTTCGGCGATCCGGCCAAACGCGATGAGGATCCCGGACTCAAGAAGATCGTCGCCGACAACCTCGACGAAATCGACGCAGCCGAAATCAACACCTTCCCACTCGGTGCCCACCCCGACACCGGCGACGACGTTGTGGTGAAGCCCGGCAAGTACGGCCCGTATGTTCGCTGTGGTGAGAACACCGCGGGCGTTCCCGAAACGTTGACACCGGAAGATCTCACCCTCGACGTTGCGCTGCAATTGCTGGCCGCACCAAAAGGCGACGAGCCGATCGGTCAGAAAGACGGACTACCGGTGTTTGCAAAGACCGGCCGCTACGGCGCCTACGTGCAATGGGGCACCCCGGACGACCCGCCACCCGGCATGGACAAACCGAAGATGGTTTCACTCTTTGCCACCATGAACATCGAGCGGTTCTCGATGAAGGATGCAGAAGACCTGCTCTCTCTGCCGCGCACGCTCGGCACCGACCCCGCCGACGGCGAGCCCATCACCGCCCAGAACGGCCGTTTCGGTCCGTACATCTCGAAGGGCAAGGACAGCCGCACGATCCAAACTGAAGAGCAACTCCTCACCATCACCCTCGATGAAGCACTTGCTCTGCTCGCTCAACCCCGCACCTTTGGTCGTGGCCGCTCGGCACCAAAGCCGCCCCTCAAGGAATTCGGCAACGACCCCGTCAGCGGCAAGCCCGTCGTGGCGAAAGAAGGTCGTTTCGGCGAGTACGTCACCGACGGAGAAACCAACGCCGGCCTGAAGCGTGGCGACATCCTTGCCGACATGACCCCCGAGCGGGCCTACGAACTTCTGCAGTTGCGCCGCGAATACATCGCCGAAAACGGTGGGGCACCAAAAAAGCGCGGCGCGCGAGCCACCGCCCCGAAAAAGGCTCCCGCGAAGAAAGCCGCCGCAAAGAAGGCAGTCGCCAAGAAGGCTTCAGCAAAGAAGGCTCCGGCAAAGAAAGCTGCGGCGAAGAAAGCCGACAAGACTGACGAGTGATGGGCCGCGGCAAATACATCGCGTTCGAAGGACTCGAGGGCTGCGGAAAAAGCACGCACGTCAAGCGTCTCGCCGAGACCCTCGGTGCAGTTGCCACGCGTGAACCAGGTGGTACGCGTATCGGCGCGATGTTGCGTGAGATTCTCGCTGATCCCGACAACACCGACATCGACCCGCGTACCGAGCTGTTGTTGATGACCGCCGACCGCGCACAGTTGATGAGTCAGGTCATCGAACCCGCACTCGCGGCAGGTCAACACGTCGTCAGCGATCGCAGCGTGTATTCGACACTCGCCTACCAGGGCTATGGCCGACGCCTCGGCGTCGACACCATCCGCAGCATCAACGAATGGGCACTCAACCAAACACTGCCCGACATCGTCGTGTGGATTCAGATTCCGCGCGACGAAGCCGAGCGTCGCCTCGCCAAGCGCAACCTCGACCGCTTCGAACGTGAGGGTGCCGATTTCTTCGCCCGCATCGCCGATGGCTTCGCTGAAATGGCCGCCGCCGACCCCGATCGGTGGATCATCATCGACGGCATGCTGCCAAAAGATGACGTCCAGGCCGCCATTCACACGGCTGTCTCACCACGTTTGTCATCCTGACTGTCCGTCATTCCGACGCCTGCAGTTATGCAATACTGCGCGCAAGGAGGTTGCCATGCAACTGAAAGTCGCTGTTCGAATTGTCCCCGTGTTTCTCCTCGCCCTCGCGGCCTGTGGTGGCGACTCCGGAGGTGACTCGGGAGACAAGTTGAAGTCGGCCGTTTCCGAAGCCTTCCTCGAGAGCGCCGGCGAAGAGGACATGCCCTTCGCCGTCGACGAAGAGATGGCGGGCTGCGTCGCCGACGTCGTTCTCGGCGATGCCACCTACAAGGGCAAACTGCAGGCCGCCGTCGACGAGGGACTCACCGGGCAAAAGCTCCTCGACTCGGCGGGTGATCCCACTTCGGATGAAGCGATGATGGCACCGATTTTCTCGTGCTTTGGCAATGAACAGCTCGTCGAACTTCTCTCGACCGAAGCCGTCGATGCCAGCACCGTGACGGAAGAAGAAAAGCAGTGTCTCGTCGACGAGTTCGACAAGATGGGCAAGGACCTCGTCGTTGAAGGCTTCATCGCGCTCAGCGCCGACGATGCCAGTGGCGAGGGCGCCACCAAGCTCACTGCGGCGATGATTTCTTGCTTCGGTGTCGACTCTTTCGGCTGATTCGCACCACTGCCAGAAGCACCAACGTCACAAGAGCCAGCGTGATGGCGCGCGTCGCTCCGTTCTGATCGTCTTCTTCGGGCGCCGTTTCTCGGCCTCGAACGGCTGACTCTTCGACGATCCCCTCGGTCGTCACCACATCGGTCGTTGGCTCGGCCATGGCCGGCGCATCAGTCGTGGGCTCCCCCTCGGGAGACGCCGCATACCACTGCATCACTCCGCCGATACCGGCTGCTCGATCAACGACGCCCTCAACCGGCGTGCCGAATGTTTCCTTGTCTCCCACCGACACGGTGAAGCGCGACGGTGCACGCCCGGTGACCAGGATTGCGTAGACACCGGCCGCTGCTTCATCGATGTGATCAACCAACTCGACATAGCTCGTGCCCGTGAACGGTTCGTCAAAAATGGTTCTCGTCTCTGGTTCGAGGCGCAGACTCTCGCCGGCGGGATCGACGATTTCGAGTGTCGGCAACTCGTCATTCGACAAGGTGTTCTCCGGGGCAAGATTCGGGATGAGAAGCGACACGTGCAGGCGATCGCCCTCGACAAATTGCGCGCGCAACCCCCGCGTCTCGCCAGCCTCGTTGAAGGAACCGTACAGCGCGAAGGAAATCGTGCCGTCGGGGAGGAATGGTCCCGCATCAGGTGTCGTCTGCTCGTCGGTCAGGATGATCGGGTCGTGTGCGCGGGCAACGTCGGCTCCGACGACGAGTCCCACCCCCACTGCCAACACGGTTGCTGTCCGGCGCCAGGTCCTCATGCTGCACGAACTTTTTCATCCGCCCGGGAAGGTGCGCTCGGACCCCGCAATTTCCGCGCCAGTGCGCTTCGCATCAACGGTCGCTCGAAGTACTTGTACGTGACTGCCGACATTGCAACGACAACGAGCGGTATGAGAATCAGCCGAACGCGCCAATCAAGCGACAGGCCATGCCTGTTCACCAGCCATACGACGGGAAGTTGCCACAGGTAAAGACCATACGAGATCTCCCCCAACCACTTGAGCGGCCGGAGCTCGAGTACGCGGGCCAAAGGACAACATGCAAATGCGAGAGAAAGAACCACGACGAGGCAGGCAAGGTCGAACAGCGCCATGCCACCTTTCCAGATGAACGCACCATCAGCGCGCCCCTTGGCGACGATGATTACCGTCACCACAACTGCTACCAATGACAAGAACCCGAGCACACGTGGCAACTTGTTCCGGAAGTTCAACCACACGAATGCCCCCAACACACCGATGACCAGGCTGCTGATACGTGTGTCGGTTCTGATGTAAACGTCGAACCAGCCCTTCTTGTCGAAGACACTCCCTGCGTTCAGGATCAGCGGCACAAGCAGCGCCACCACCAAGAGGCCGACCCAGCGGGTCTTGCGCGCCGCGAGGGCGAGAGGGAGAACCAAAAGCGGAGCCACAATGTAGAACTGGCCCTCGATCGACAACGACCAAATTGCGACGTTGTCCTTCAAGACACTGGTGTTTTGGAGAATTGCGTAGTTCGAGTACTGAAAGATCGTGGAGACGATTCCGGTGATCTCTTCCGAGAGTCCGTAGTCGGGCGGATAACCGATCAACGCGACGTAGACGACGTGCGCGGCGAGAAACAACAGCGCAAGCGGCATGATCCGCATGAAACGACCCGCGAAATAGTTGCGCAGTCCTCTACGTCGTGACCCCGCTCGAATGGTCCAGAGCCGATACGTGATGAGAAACCCGCTCAGGACGAAAAAGACGTTCACTCCGAGGAAGCCACCGCGGGGGAACACCTCGTACCACCCGTACTTCATGAGTTCGGGAACTCCGAGCCAGATGTGTGATGCGAACACCAACAAGACGGCAAGTGCGCGGACACCATCGAATCCGAGAATGCGATCGTCGTTTTTCTCCGTCGATTCAATGTTCACGGTGGGCTCTCTCATTTCCTGTCAACCAGTCACCACGAGGTTCACGGATCGGGATACGGACTTTCCTCGACGAGGAGTGACCGAAGCGGTGAGCCTGCACGTTCCTGCTTTCAACCCCAGGATCGATGTTCCCTTGACCCGACACACCTTGACGGATACCGACCTGACTTTGAGCGAAAGCTTCGATCCCGGGGCAACCTTCAGGCCGGCGTAGCGCGCCACCGCGGCTCCTGAAGCCGACCGCTTCGTCGTCAGTACCGGTTGGCGGGACTGTGCCGGCGCGATCGACGTTGTGGTTGTCAGTGATGGAACCGTGTTCGAAACGGCCCCGGGAGTCGTCGGCGGCACCGTCACTCCCTCTCCCGCCGTCAGCGTCGTCTTGATGACGGGCGACGAATAGTGGAATCCGCTCACACTGACCTTGAGCCACGTGCCGTTGTCGTCAACCGCAACGTCGGCCGTACGGTCCTTGCCGTCACTCTGGCTGATCGAGACCGTTGCGGACAGTTTGCCTTCGCCAATGCCGTACAGGCATCGCGCCGTCGCACTACGCATGACGAAGTTGTATGTGCCGATGATTTCCTGCCCGCGGTCGTCGTAATGCGGCGACGCAACGGTGTACGAGAACGACTTGTCCGACTGAGAATACGTTGGTGGTCCCGCCGCGTAACCAGTGGCGTTGGTCGTCACAAAGCCGTGGAGCACGCTGGTGTCGGCAAGGCAATTCGACGGCGAGGGGGCTCCGCCGGACGGCCCGGAGGGGACGACTCCGGTCGAGTCACTCAGCGTCATGAACATCCAGTGTCCGCGCACCCATGCCGCTTTGTCCTCGTAATACGGTCGCCAATTTTCAACCGCGGAATTGGCCCCCGCGCTCTGCGGATTTGATTGTCCGCAGTTCGTCGTCGGGGTGCATCCACCCGTCACAAGACTTGCCGGAAGTTTGTCCACTTTGGTCCACGTCGCAACTGCGGGAACCTGTGCCGGGTTTGCCTGCACTCGCAACGTGGTCACACCGGCAGATGTCGAAAATGAAATGTCGGGATCAAAGATACGTCCGTGCAGCCAGCCGGTGGGAGCAGTCGACAAGCGCAGCGACAAAGAGAAAGCGGTATCCGCCGGGAAGTCCTGTCGCGCGGCGCAGGCTCCATCGGCAACGGTCGCACAATTGGCCCACGGCTCACCCGACGGGTGCGAGACACCACCGCTCTCCGTCAAAGGGGCATTGCGAGCGAATTGCCCGGTCACAACTTTCACCGGGTACAACGACGCATGAATGATCGGTGATGTCAGCGACTGGCGCGACGCAGGCGATTGACCCGCCACAGAGACAATTGCCATGTACTCGTTGCCGGCGTTGTGCGGAGTGTTCGGAAGCGTCCAGATGCTGGGAGACGACCCCGTTGGAATCTTCGCCGAAACATCACCGGCAAAGTCAGCGAGGCCGGCTTCCGGAAAGAGTCTGGAAAAAGTTGCTGTCTCAGTGGTTCCACTCTTCGTCTTTGAACCAATCGACTCGATGCAGTCGATCTGAATCGTCGATCCGCACGGAGGCAAGATGGCGTACACGGAAACGCTCGATCCACCACAGGTCGCATCGTTGAGCGACTTGCACAACTTCCCCGTCGAATTCCGAAGCGTAGACATCAACCGGGTGTGCGAAATGTCGTCGTCGATGTAGAGCCCCATGTGTCCGACACCCGGACTATTCGGCCATGCGAAAGAACCGCCGTCATACGTTTGTGGTTGTCTCGACGGTGTCTGCCGCACCGTGGTCGACGTTGTCGGCGCAACAATGGTTGTTGGCGTTGTGACCGAAGCAGTTGTTGACGGCGACAACGTCGTGGGAACGACTCCTTCCGTTTGGCCTGTTGTGTTTGGCGTCGCGGCATCGACACGGGGAACGAACACGGCGAGTGCCGCGAGAATCGCTGCTAGACCTCTTTTGGCCGTCATCCTCCGCAACTTTAGTTGCGGCGTACTCGGTAATGTTTTCTTGATGTCGCTCCTCTTCAGTCCGCTGACCATTCGTGGTGTCAAGTTCAAGAACCGTCTGTGGATTTCGCCGATGTGCCAATACTCGGCAGTCGACGGTGTGGTCAATGCATGGCACCAGCAATGGCTTGGGTCGCTTGCAGTCGGCGGACATGGACTGGTCATGACCGAGGCAACCGCGGTCAATCCCATCGGGCGTCACTCGCTGGAGGACGCCGGAATCTGGCGCGACGACCACATTGATGCATGGGCACCAATCGTCGAGTTTGCCCACCAACACGACGCCGTCATCGGTATGCAACTCGCTCACGCAGGAAGAAAAGCAGGCACACGTCCGCCCTGGCTTGGACGAAGTGAATTGACTTCCGAGGAAGGTGGTTGGACGTCAGTTGGTCCGAGCAGTCTCCCCGCCGAACACCACTCGGACCCTCGTCCACTCACGAAATCTGAAATCGCGGGTGTCGTAGAAGATTTTGCTGCCGCGGCGCGGCGGGCAATGAGCGCCGGTTTCGATGTGGTCGAAATCCATTCGGCGCACGGGTACCTACTGCACGAGTTTCTCTCTCCCCTCTCGAATGAACGTGACGACGACTACGGCGGTTCGTTCGAAAATCGAGCCCGTCTCACCCTCGAGGTCATGCGCGCGGTTCGTACCGAAGTGGGGCCGAACGTTCCGGTGTTCGTTCGGTTGTCATGCACCGACTACATCGACGGTGGCTGGACCATTGACGACACCGTGCGTCTCTCCGCGCTGCTCAAGGATATGGGTTGCGACTTGATTGATTGTTCGTCGGGTGGAGTAGCGCCGATCAAGTTCACCGAATTGGATATCGGCCCCGGCTATCAAGTGCAGTTTGCGCAGGCGGTTCGGCATGGAGCAACGATTGCAACTGGCGCCGTCGGCTTGATCACCGACGCATTGCAGGCCGAGGCGATCCTCCAGGACGGGAAAGCCGACGTGGTGCTCGTCGCACGGGCCGCAATGCGTAATCCATATTTCGCCGTCACCGCCGCTGAACAACTAGGGGAAGTGATCCCGTGGGCTCCACAGCTCGAACGCGCGCGCCGCATCAAGTGAATCAGCGCACTCGAACGGACTCGAAATCCTCACTACGTAATCCATGGGTGTCCTGCGAAATCACGTGACCAGTCAGGTCGTTCCTCAACTACGCCGTGCCATCACATCTCCCACTTAGGAGACTTCCGTATACCCAGAATTTCACGATGCTTGTTTTCTTGCTGTTCAGGACGACGGCGAGCTCAGAGAAGTCTCAATCGATGAGAGATTCGTTGGAGCCATGGCTTCTTCACTTCAGCATCACCCGTTGGCAAGAGCGGTGACTCTCGGTTGCTAGCGTGAACTTCACTGTGCCCGCTCGATTCACCCTCAAACAACGCCTTCGTTATCGATTCGACAATGGTTTGGCCCGTGGCATCGGTGCCGTTCTCTTGTGGCTTGGGACAATCACCGCAGTTCTCGTCCTTGTAGTTTCCGCACTTACATGGGTCTTCAAGCTGGGGCCATCGAATGAGCCGACCAGCTTTCTGGAAAGTATCTGGCTCGCCGCGGGCCGTTATCTCGATGCAGGAACGTTCACTGGCGACCAAGCGTCGGGTTACCGCGTGTTCGGTGTGCTCATCACTGTTGTCGGCATTTTCATTGGTGCCGCAATCATCGGTCTGATTTCCAGTGGGCTCGACACCCGACTGCAAGAACTACGTCGCGGCAAGTCAGAGGTGATTGAAAGTGGCCACACGCTCATCATCGGGCGCAACGCCAAGTTGCCGAGCATCATTTCGGAACTCGTTGAGGCCAACCAAAGCAACCCCGGCCACGTCATTGTCATCCTCAGCCCCGACGACGTTGTTGAGGTCACCGATGCGTTGAACCGTGATGTCGCTGAGATGGGTAACTCGCGCTTGGTTGTCCGAAGTGGTCTCCCAACTCGTCTCGCCGACCTTCTGCGAATGAACCCTCATGATGCGAAATCAATCATCGTGCTTAACCCTGAAGGCGAAGAGTCGAACACATACGGCGTCAAGGTGATTTTGGCTTTGCACAAAATTCTTGGTGAATCATCAACAGTTCAGGTCATCGCTGAAATCGAGGGCGAAGACACCTCGCAAGCCCTACGTGAAGTTGTGGGTAATCGTCTTGTTCCTATTTCGCCGACGGAAATCATTGCTCGCATTACGGCACAAACCTCTCGAGCCGCTGGCCTTGGATTGATTTACCAAGAGTTGCTCGACTTCGACGGTGATGAAATGTACGCAAAGGTCGTTCCTCAAAACCTCGTTGGTCGAACGTTTGGCGAACTGCTACTCGCCTCATCCAACGCGACAATCATCGGGTTGCAACAGAATGACGGCTCAGTCCTACTCAGCCCACCGCTTTCCACCGTTATCGCCAACGGAGACTCGGTCATTGGTATCGCGGAAGATGACTCCGTTTTCAACTTGGATCTGGTGCCCGAGCGCTGGCAACCAAATGCGGAGAAGCAACCGGCCTCAGCCGAATTCAAGCGCGAGAGATCGCTCATCATCGGATGGAACCAGATGGCGCCACGCGTCATCATGGAAATTGAGGCAGACGTGGCCCCGGGGTCTGAGTTGGTGGTGCTGCTGAACCCCGACCTTCATAACCCAGCATCGGTTGGTGCTCACATCAACCGACTCGGTCTTGCCAATCAATCGCTGCAATTTGTGGAAGGCGACACCATTGCACGCGCGTCAATCATTGCAGCCACGGAGTCGGGTGAGTTCGACCACTACCTCATCTTGTGTGAGAACCCGCCTTTTCAGATCGACGAAGCCGATGCTCGTGTGCTTCTGAGTTTGATGCACTTGCGTTCAGTGCACCCCACGACCGAGGGCAACATCGTCACCGAGTTGCGCGACCCGGACGATGTTGAATTAGCAAGCGATGACAATGGCGATGACTTCATCGTGAGCCAGCAACTCATCAGCTTGCTTCTCGCACAATTGAGTGAAAACCCTCAACTCGTTGAAGTGTTCAGTGATCTCTTTGGTGCACACGGTTCTGGGATTGACAAGCACCCCTTCGAGCGTTACGCGGCAACATCACCTGCAACTTTTGCCGAGGTCATCGCTGAAGCCCGCAATTCAGATGTTGTTGCTATCGGATATCAGTGTGCCGCTGCTGTAGGCCGGCCCGGCTTTCTTTCGGCAGGAATCCGGCTCAACCCGCCCAAAGACGAACGCATTGCGTTCAGCGCCGGCGACCAAGTGATTGTTCTCGCTCAGCGCGCGTAGTGCTTTCGCGCTGAAACATCGGCGACAGAACCGGTCCTTTTCCGTGAAACTTCTCAAGCCGCAGCGCGAACCCTGGGCGACGATTCGTTGGAAGGTTGACCCGGACAGACTGAGCCGTCGAGCAGGACGTCGAAACCTTTGTCGGGTCTCGGTCTCCGCCAGCGCGCTCGAAGGGACTCGAACCCCTAACCTTTTGATCCGTAGTCAAATGCTCTATCCATTGAGCTACGAGCGCATGCACCGTATGTAAATGGTGCGGGAAACAGTGTAAGGGCAAAAGCCCCGTGTGCCTACTGGGCCACGTCCCACGGGGCCCAGCCAGAGCGCTGGTACATGGCGTAGGCCGCGGTGGCGTTGGTACGGGCGTCCAGGAGTTGCGAGGCATTGGTGATGCCGAGAGTGCCAAGGAATGTCTTGTTGGCACCGAAATAGATCTGGAACAGCCCGAGGCAACACCAACTGTGCGCAACGTGGTTCAGACGACTTTCGCGCTGGGCGATCTTGAGCGCGCGACGTTCGAGTTTGTCGGGGAAAATCTCGCGGATGATGGCGGTGGATTCTGCAGCGGACAAACGGACTTTCGGCAGGACGAGCTTCGGAGCGACTGCTTCGGCCTCGACGCTGGTCCCCGGCCGCTTGAAGGTCGCACCCCTGGGCACACAAAGAGACTGACCCGGGAGAATGACGGTCCGCGCCGTGGCGTTGTTCGCCTTCAACAACGCGGACAAGCCAACTCCTGCGTAGTCGGCGAGGAGACTCCATGAATCGCCACGCTCGACAACAAAAGAGGTGCACGACGCGTGGGCAGATGGCGCCCCGACGGCCGGCCCGGCGACAACGCCGAAAGCCAAGCCAATCGAGGCGACGACCCGAACAAGGGGGGAATGTTTGGTCATATCCAGCTCCTGCAGATTCCGCCCGCAAGACCCTGTCGGTCTATCCGTCACCAGGGACAAATGCAATGGGTCGAGGGAAACCCAGTGTTTTCACTGTGGATATTGGCGGAGAGGGTGGGATTTGAACCCACGGTCCGCTTTAACACGGACAACGCCTT
>CAZVPL010000010.1:0-34986 GCA_964629075.1 uncultured Bifidobacterium sp.
CTGCTGCCGAAACCGCCGAGTGTTCACTCGCCCACTCGGCCCTCGGCGACATCGATACCGCAGTGAGACTTCTCGCATGGACACGGCCACACCGTTGCGAGGACGGCTCGTATCTCACCGGCATCGTGTATCCGGATCGCATTGCCTTCCCCGCCGACGAGTGCACGGCCTACACGGGCGCGGCGATCGTCCTCGCTGCCGACGCCATTACGGGCGCATCACCGGGTTCACGGTTGTTCCGCCACGGCTTTCTCGATCGTTAGTCGTCAGCGCACACGGCGCAAGACGCGCAGACTTCCCGTCGCCGACACATCTTCGAAACACCCGCTTGCAAGAGCCGGCAGATAAATGTCCTCGTACGGCGGCCTCCCACCGTCAGCCGGATCGGGAAACACGTCGTGAATCGCCAGCAACCCGCCGACCATCACGTGCGGGGTCCAGTTCGCGTAATCGGCGCGAGCCGGGTCGACTCCATGGCCGCCGTCGATGAAGAGAAACCCGATGGGGGTGTTCCACCGCGCGGCAACGACGGGTGATTCACCCACGATCGCAACCACGACGTCTTCGAGTCCTGCCGCGGCAATGGTCGAACGAAAGAACGGCAGCGTGTCGATGAGGCCCGTCGCAGCGTCGACGAGCGTTGGGTCGTGCCATTCCCATCCCGGCTGGTTCTCCTCGCTGCCGCGATGATGGTCGACCGCGAACACCACCGTGCCGAGTCGACGCGCGGCCGCGCCGAGCCACACCGTCGAACGGCCGCACCACGACCCAACTTCGACCATCGGTGCCTGCGCCAGGCCTCCCCGCAACGAGCACGCCGCGTCGAAGAGGGCGTCGCCCTCGTCTTCCGGCATGAAACCGCGCGCCGCCACGGCGTGGCGACGCAGGTCGGGATCGATCACCAACCGTCCCAGTGGATGATCGAGTCGACCGGCGGACGGGCCGCAGGTTTGAAGTCGGTGCCCTTCGTGTAGGCGAGCGGCGACAGGCACACCTGCTGCACCGTTTCGAACGGAATGCCGAGGATGTCGGCGACCTGCTGTTCCATCATGAGGTGAACGGTTGTCCACGCAGTGCCAAGACCGCGCGCGCGGGCAGCGAGCATGAACGACCACATGCCGGGAAGAATGTTTCCGAGCATCGATGCCGACATCATCGCCGGGGCCCCGTCGAGACGGGCTCCTTGGGTGCATCCAATGACGAGGACCGGCGCGTCACCCATGTGCTCGCCGAGGAAGTCTGCCGAATCCGCCGATCGCTTCTGTTGCTGGTTGGCGGCGGCGTCGCCCTTGTCGATGGAACCGATGTAGACGCCGTCCATCGACTTGTACATGCCGTAGCAGTTCTTGTACACCTCGCCGATTGCCTTGCGCTTTGCCTCGTCGCGTACGACGACGAAGCTCATCGTCATCATGTTGCTGCCGGAAGGCGACTGCATGGCCGCCGACACGCACTCGCGCACGACGTCGTCGGGAACCGGCTTGGAGAAATCGAGACGCTTGCGCACCGCACGCGTGGTTGTGAGAAGTTCGTCGGGGTTCAAAGGTAGTAATGCCACGGGGGCGATGGTACCCCTCTCCCACGTTGTGTGCGGTCCCCTGCCCTGACAACATGGGGAGCAATGAAATCCGCGCTCGACGACCTCATTGATCTCCTCGACCTCGAAGCCATCGAAGTCAACGTGTTCCGCGGAAAGTCGCCCGACGAAAACCGGCAGCGTGTCTTTGGTGGTCAAGTGGCGGGTCAGGCTCTCGTGGCTGCGGCCCGCACCGTCGAGGCCGACCGCCACGTTCACTCTCTCCACGCCTACTTTCTGCGGCCCGGCGACCCCTGGGTTCCGATTCTCTACAACGTCGACCGCATCCGCGATGGACGCAGTTTCACCACGCGGCGCGTCGTGGCGATCCAGCACGGTCAGGTCATCTTCAATCTGCAGGCTTCGTTCCACCTCAACGAGCCCGGTCCCGACCACCAGATCAACGGTCCGAGCAATCTTGCCGACCCCGAGACACTGCCCGACTTCAAGGAACGCATGGCGCCGTACAAACACCTCATCGGCGAGTGGTACGACAGGCCGCGCCCGATCGACCTTCGTTACGTCGACGGCGATCCTTTCTCTCGCGAGGGCGTGCCGACCCTCGGCCAACGTGTGTGGATGCGCGCCGACGGCACGCTGCCCGACGATCCGGTGCTCCACACGTGCATTGCCACGTACGCAAGTGACTTCACCCTGCTCGACACGACTCTGTTGCCCCATGGGTTGTCGTGGAACTCAAAGGGCGTGCAGATGGCGAGCCTCGACCATGCGATGTGGTTTCATCGACCGTTCCGAGCCGATGAATGGATGCTCTACGACCAGTACTCCATTTCCACTTCGAATGCACGTGGGCTCGCCGGCGGATCCATCTACACACAGGATGGTCAGCTAGCAATCACCGTCGTACAAGAGGGGCTAGCGCGCGTCAACGCCGATGCGTAGACCACTCGCCTTCCTCGCAATCGTCGGTCTCGTACTCGGTGGCGCCCTCGACGAGATCGGGGCGACACAAACTCCTTCCGCACGACTCGTGAAGGTCACAAGCGCCTCGAAACCCGTCGACATCGCCTCGCGCGCCGGGGACCACGGCCTCTACATCGCCGAACAAAACGGTGTCGTCGTGCGCTACGAACCAAAGACGAAGACGAAGACGACCGCCCTCGATCTCACGTCGTTCACCGGTGCCTCGGGCGAACGCGGTCTGCTGGGAATCGTCTTTCACCCCGACGGCCGGTTTCTCTACGTGAACTACACCGATGCCGCAGGCGACACAGTCGTCGCGAGGTACCGCATGACCACTTCCAACCTCGCCGATCCAACCACGCGCACCGAGCTCTTTTCGCTCGAACAGCCCTATGCGAACCACAATGGTGGCGGTCTTGCATTCGGCCCGGGCAACCGTCTCTACATCGGCACGGGCGACGGCGGATCGCGAGACGACCCGCAGCGCCTTGCGCTCGACCGTCGATCGATGCTCGGCAAGATCATCAGCATCGACGCACTTGCGCGCAACAAGCGTGCCGCCGGTCCACGCATCTGGTCGCTCGGACTGCGCAATCCATGGCGATTCGAGTTCGACAACGACATGAATCTCTGGGTCGCCGATGTCGGCCAGGACAAGTGGGAAGAGGTCAGCGTCGCGTGGGCAGCGTCGGGGTCCGGGCGCAACGCAAACTTCGGATGGAGCGCGTACGAAGGCTTCGTTCGGTTCAACAAGGATCAAACGGCGAAGAACCACCTCGCACCCGTGTACGTCTACGAACATGGCGACGACGGATGCTCGATCTCGGGGGGCACCCGGGTGCGGTCACCGAAGTTGCCGACGCTCGCCGGCTGGTATGTGTTCGGCGACTACTGCACGGGGCACATCACCGCCATCAAGGTGAGCGGGAAGAAGACAACCTCCGTCGCGCGACTTGTCGAGAACGCCGGTTCGGTGACTGCGGTGAGAACTGTCGCCTCGGGTGACGTTTACGTCCTCGAACTCGGCGGCACAGTGAGCCTTCTCACCCAACGGGGCTGATGCGTACACTCACCGCGATGAAAATTCGCACGGCCCAGTGGCGCCCGTCCGTACGTGCTTCGCTCGTTGTCATCGCGCTCGTCGCAGCGACCGCCGGGGCGGGTGACTCGGTTCCGACGCTTGCCGGAACGGTGTCCAACCAGGCGCTTCGACTGCAGAAGGTGACCTCCGCGAGAATCCCCGTCGACATCGCCACCCGCGCAAACGACGACGGCCTCTACATCGCGGAACAAAATGGCGTGGTCATTCGTTACGACACCGCTTCCAAGGGGCGCTCAGTCGTACTGAACCTCACCCGATTCACACGTGCCGATGCGGAACGTGGCCTCCTCGGCCTTGTCTTTCACCCCAATGGTCGCTACGTGTTCGTCAATTACACCGACTCGAAGGGCAACACCGTGGTGGCCCGCTACGCAATGCGTGAGGACAACACCGCAGACCCCTCGACACGAGTCGTCGTCTTCCAACTGGTACGAAACGAGAAGTCGGTTCACAACGGCGGCAGTATGGATTTTGGTCCGGGTGGTCGGCTGTTCATCAGCACCGGCGACAGTGGTGCGGGTAACGACCCGAAACGTCTCGCACTCGAGCCCACATCGTTGTTCGGCAAGATCGTCAGCATCGACTCGCTCGCCCGCGACGCGAAGGCGGCTGCACCGAAGATCTGGGCGATCGGACTTCGCAACCCGTGGCGGTTCGAGTTCGACGACGAGATGAACCTGTGGGTTCCCGATGTTGGACAACAACATTGGGAAGAGCTGAACGTCGCATGGGCCGCGGATGGATCGGGCAGAGGGGCCAACTTCGGTTGGAGCGCCTACGAGGGACGTTCGCGCCTCAACAAGGATCAATCCGCTCCTGATCACGCACTCCCCGCCTACGTTTACGAACACGGCGAGGAAGGCTGTTCAATCATCGGGGGCACGAAGGTGCGCGACATGAGCCTTCCCGCGCTCCTCGGTTGGTACGTCTTTGGCGACTACTGCACCGGAAGAGTGACGGCGATCAAGATCACGGGCAACAAGGTCGAAAAGAAAAAGGTCATCGCCACGAACGCAGGATTCATCAGCGCGGTGCGCAGCGTCGAGTCCGGCGAGGTCTACGTTCTCTCTCTCGGAGGCGGGATCCGCGTCCTTCGCGCCGGCTAACGCCCCCCGGGCGCTCGGCTAACGCCTCGCGACACGCCCCCCGGGCGCTCGGCTAACGCCTCGCGCCCATGAACATGCTGCGGAGGACTTGGTAGTTCTCCACGCAGTGGCCCGCACCGAGCACGACGGCCTCGAGCGGCATCGGCGACATGCGCACGGGAACGTCGGTTTCACGTTCGATGCGCTGGGCCAGGCCGCGCAACAGGCCACCCCCGCCCACGAGGTACATGCCGCGCTGCAGGAAGTCTTGAGCCATTTCCGGTGGAACCTTCGACAGGCAACGGGTGACCGACTGCACGATTTGCGACACGACTTCATCGATTGCAAAGCGCACTTCTTCAGCAGAGAGATCGATGTTCTTCGGCAACCCGGTGACCAGATCGCGACCGCGAACCTGTGCACCGCGTTCGTTGGGCATTGGTGCAGCGGTACCGATTTGGATCTTGATTTCCTCGGCGGTTCGCTCTCCGATCGCTATGCCGTGCTCGCGTCGCACATAGGTCTGGATCGCAGCATCGATGTCGAAGCTGCCCACGCGGATGGCTTCGAGGGCCACGACGCCACCGAGACTGATGACTGCGGTCTCGCTTGTTCCGCCACCGATGTCGATGACCATGTTGCCCACCGGCTCGTCAATGGGAAGCTCGGCGCCAATGGCGGCCGCCATTGGCTGTTCGATCAACTGCGCATCGGAGGCCCCGGCTCGGCGCGTTGCATCAGTCACCGCGCGGCGCTCGACCTCGGTGATCGCTGACGGAACGCAGATGACCACTTTGGGGCGGGTGAACCGCGAGACGCCGACCCGCTGAAGAAGGAGGCGAATCATCCGCTCGGTGATGTCGAAGTCGGTGATGGCGCCACCACGAAGGGGGCGCACCGCGACGATGTACCCCGGGGTGCGACCGATCATGTTCCACGCCTCGTGCCCCGTGGCGAGGACCTCGCTGGTCTTGCGGTTGACCGCGATGACCGAGGGCTCGTTCAACACGATGCCGCGGCCCTTCATGTAGACCAGCGTGTTCGCGGTGCCGAGGTCGATAGCGAGGTCGCGGGCCATGCGCGCCCAGTGTATGTCGTTACGGGCGACGAGAACCGTGAGGGCGAATGTCGCCTACAAACGGGGATCGGTTCGGTCGGAGCCTCGACTCTCGACCTGCCGATTGACGACGTTCCGTCGCGCCTCGGGCGACAGCGCGTCGATGTGACGACGGAAGTTTTCGATGCCGTCGTAGATTCCGGTCTGGTGTTGCTGGCGGAACAGAACGGTTGCAAGCGCGGCGCCGCAGGCGAGGGCGAGGACGGCGAACACGACGACGGCGGTTTGCGCGGCGATCATGAACGCGGAACGCTTCCGATGTCGTGTGCTCCGGTTCCCCAGTCGGACCCCTCGGACCACTCTTCTTGTTTCCAGATCGGAACCGCGAGCTTCAATGTGTCGATGCAGAACCGTCCGGCTTCGAACGCTTCCGGACGGTGCGGCGATGAGACGACAACCAACACCGAGGATTCGCCGAGGGTCAAACGACCCACCCGATGCAGCATCGCGACGCGCACGATGGTCGGCCACTTGCGTCGCGCTTCGTCGATGATTTCGGTCATTCGTGCAATGGCCTTGTCTTCATAGGCTTCGTAGGTGAGATGCGTGACGTTCTCGCGACCGTCGGCGTGATCACGCACGGTTCCGGAAAACACGACGACCGCACCGCATGACGGACGCAGCGCCCAGTCGTAGGCCCGGCCGACGTCCAGTACATCGCCCGTGATGGCGACCCAGCTGTCTCCATGATCGGTGGCGGGAGCGTCGAGGCCGGGCACGAGCAAAATCGTACCGACCACGCCGCGATTCAGACCCGACGTCCAATTCGAGCGGCGGCAAATTACTGTCCCCTGCATGGCCGAAGACGACGACTGCCTGGGGGTGAAGCCCGCGCCGTTGCCCAAACACGAGCGCGAGTGGCGCCACCCAAGCGAGATCGGTCAATCCCGTCGGGCAATGGCACGGCGGTCCGCACCACCGCTCAATCCCTACGTGGCGTCGCTTGCCGGCGGTCTCGGGCTCGCGCTGATCGTCGCCGTCGTTGCACTCGTGGTGCCGCGCAGTGCACAACGCGAGTCAACCCCCACTGTGCGCAATGCCGCAGGTGCGATCACACCCGTCACAACGGCCACTGACGCGGCGCCACCCGGCTTTCTCGTCGACGACGGCTCGCAGTTCGTCCTCTCCGTCGCTTACTCCGACCGCACCTTCCTCGTCAGTACCGTCCAACCGAAGAAGAGCGACCTCCGAGTCGTTGCACGTGACGAGGATCTGGGGCTGGTGGTTCTCACCGGTGGTTCCCCACCGCCATCGTCGATCGTCACAACATCGACCGAGGCGCCGGCGAGTGGAACCGACGTCATCGTCCGTACCGGCCCGAAGGCGTCGGGAGACGTCGAAGCGGTGATCGGCATCGCCGTGAACAGTGATACCAGTCGATTCGTACCCCTCGGTGGCGATGTGGCCAAGGTCGACGTTCCCGAAGCGGCGGTTGTCCTCGACATGGCAAGCAATGCGCTCGGACTCTTCACGACTCGTGACGGAGCGATCGGTTTCGTTCCGATGGCTGCCGTCGAGCGTCTGTTGTCACGACTCGGCTGACGACAAAGCGCCTCGCGTCGCGCGGTCGTATCATCACTGCATGGCCGACGACGACACTCCGCCGGGGGAATTTCCGTTCGGTGGGGGGAACCCCTTTGGCGCAATGCCATTTCTCGGCGACATCATGAAGTCTCTCGCCGGTCAGGGTCCATTGAATTGGGACATCGCACGTCAGGTTGCGTACATGGGGGTCGGCCAGGGAACGGCCAACGTCGAACCCGCATCGCGAATTGCTTTCGAGAATCTGGCGCCGCTCGCACAACGCCACATCGCCGACTTCCTCGCGGGCGTCGCAACGACCGAACCGCGAATCGACTGCGTCACGCCGGCACAGTGGTGCCACTCGACGCTCGAGGCCTACAAGCCGGTTTTCGACAACCTCGCGACCGCCCTCGGCAAACGCCCGGGCATCGACTCCGGCGACGCCGCGACCGACGACCCCATGGCATCGATGATGAACGGTCTCATGTCGGCGATGGCTCCGATGATGCTCGGCATGACCATTGGGTCGATGGTCGGTCAGCTGGCAGGGCGCGCGTTCGGTCAATACGACCTCCTCCTACCTCGTGACCCCGCAAAGCCGTTGCTCATCGTCGCAACCAACGTCGATGGCTTCGCCGCCGAATGGGACCTGCCGGTTGCCGACATCCGCATGTGGGTTCTCGTCCACGAACTTGCTGCTCATGCGGTTCTGGGCACACCTCACTTGCGAAGTGCACTCCTCGATACCGTCAACGCGTACGTCTCGGCTTTCTCTCCCGACCCCGACGCAGTCATCGAAAAACTCTCCGAGACCGACATCGATCCGTCGAACCCGATGGCCGCTTTTCAGCAAACGATGTCCGATCCTGCACTGTTGCTCGGCGCCGTCATCTCCCCCGAGCAAGAAGTACTCCGACCACGGCTCGATGCTCTTCTCGCCTGCACCGTGGGCCTCATCGACTGGATCGTCGATGGCGTCACCCAACGCCTGCTCGGCGGGGCACCCGCGGTCACCGAGGCGCTCCGTCGACGCCGCATCGAGTCCTCCCCCGCCGATCGATTCGTGGAACACCTCCTCGGTATTCATCACACCCGGGCAACGGTCGAACGCGGACGCGCGTTCGTCCGCGGCATCCTCGAGCGCACGACCCCCGATCTGGTACTCGACCTGTTGCGACGCCCCGATGCGTTGCCTACGCCGGCCGAGATCGACGCGCCCGGGTTGTGGCTCGCCCGCCTCGAGATCGCCTAGCTGCTCGCATCCGCAATACGAACAACAGGGTTCCCACGCAGCCAACCAACCCGACAACGAAGAAGCCCAGTTCGCCCGGCATGTCGAGTACCACCGGGACAAGGCCGGCGCCAACCCACGCAAGTTGGAACTGTGTCTCGAACGACGCAAAGGCACGGGCGCGGTTCGCGTCGGGCGCGTCCGACTGCACCACCGCCTCGTAGGCGAGCTTGCACGTTGCGGCGAACGCGTTGACGAGAGCGACGAGGACGACGCCCCCCGTCACGCCACCAATCCACGTACAGATGAATCCACCGATCCCCGTGGCAGCGAGGGCGCCGATGATCATCGACTCCTCCCGAATGCGCCGTCGAATGATCGGTGCAATTGCGTTGGCCGTCATCGTGCCAATGGCGGCGAGCGAGACGGCAAAGCCGAACCACACCGTCCCCGCCTTTTGGTCGCGGAGCCAGAACGCCAGGTGAAAGAACATGAGCCCGACGAGGGCCCGCATCAGGCGCATCGCGGCGACCGCACGACGCACGCGCTTCGAGCGGAGTTCCTCGATTTCGGCCCGTGACCGCGGGTCCTTGGCGATCCGAACATCGCGCGGCAGGTGCCAAGCGGAAATCACGGCGGCAATGAACGCTGCGGCCGACAACCCAAGAGTGAAATTCGGAGAAATCAACTGGATGATCGCCGCGGGTACGGCTGCCGCAAAGCCGATCAGCCCGGAGAGAAGACCGAGCTTGCTGTTCGCATCAACCAGTTCACGCTCTTTGGGGACCACGGTGGGAACGAGTGCCGACTTCGACACCGAATACGTCTTCGACAAAACAAGAGCGGCGAATGCCAACGGAAAGAGCGTGAGCGAGTCGATTCGCCCGATCATGAGAAACGAAACGACGGCGCGCAACGACGCGGCGAGAATCACCACGAGTCGACGACCACCTTTCATTCGGTCGACGAACGGCCCGATGAACGGTGCGACGATTGCGAACGGAGCCAAGCTGAGCGCAAGGAAGAGAACCACCCTTCCGCGCGCCGCGTCGGGACTGATCGACAAGAAGAGCGAGTCGGCAAGTGCGACCGTCATCACCGCCTCGCCAATCGTCATGAGACCGTGGGTGCGGGCAAGAACGAAAAATGGCGGCCGCGGTGGCAGTTCGGTTGTCGTCCCGCGCTCCGTCACGTCCCGATGGTAGGTCGGACGGCCCGGCGGTCAGGCTCGCGGTCGCTCGTACTTGTACCCGAGGCCGCGAATAGTGACGATCTTCTGCGGAGTCCCCGGGTCGTCTTCGATTTTGGCGCGAAGCCGCTTGATGTGCACGTCGAGCGTCTTCGTGTCGCCCACGTAGTCATTTCCCCACACCCGATCGATCAACGTCTCGCGAGGCAAGACGCGGCCGGCGTTGGCGAGGAGAATGTGAAGCAGCTCGAACTCCTTCAGCGGCAGCGAGACCCGTTCACCACGAATCAGAACCTCGTGCTGGTCGGGGTCGAGCTGAACGTCACCGACCACCAGTGCGTCTTCGGTGAGTTCGCCCGCGCGGTCGAGCGGTGCCCGACGCAGCACTGCCCGCATACGTGCGACAAGCTCACGCAGTCGGTAGGGCTTCGTGATGTAGTCGTCGGCTCCGACTTCCAGGCCGACAACGGTGTCGATCTCGGCTGCCTTGGCGGTGACCATGATGATGGGGACCTGCGAACGCTTGCGCAACTGACGACATACGTCGATGCCCGATACTTTCGGCAACATCACGTCGAGCAGAACGAGGTCGGGCCGCACAAGGTCGAACAGATCGAGGGCCTGCTTCCCGTCACGGGCGACTTCGACACGGAATCCCTCGCGCTTCAACCCCACCTGGAGGGCTTCGATGAACGACTCTTCGTCCTCGACCACCAGGACGGTTTGGGTTGTGTTGGCGGGTGCGGCGTTCATGCGGACGTCACTGATTATCACCGATCTGCACCGGAAGAATGAGTCGGAACGACGAACCTTCACCTTCCTGTGAGGCCACGTTCACCTCGCCGCCATGATTCGCCATGATGTGGCGGACGATCGACAGGCCGAGTCCGGTTCCGCCCGTACCGCGTCCACGGGCCTTGTCGACCCGATAAAAGCGCTCAAAGATTCGATCGAGATCCGCCGGCGGGATTCCGATTCCCTCGTCTTCGACCGCGATCACAATCTTGCCCGGCTCGCGGTAAAGACGAACGGACACCGTGTCTCCCGGCTCGCTGTACTTGATCGCGTTGTCAATGAGGTTCGACGCCGCCGACAGCAGCTGGATCCGGTCGCCCGTCACGACGAAACGAGCCTCTGGTACGTCGGTTGCGATGGTGACCCCACCCGCGGCAGCCGTTCGCGCATGACGTTCGGCTGCCTCGCGAACCAGGGCAGCAAGGTCGATGTTGTTCTGGCGCAGTGGTGCGTCCAGCTCGATCTTCGACAATTCGAGAAGGTCGTCGATCGTGTCGGACATTCGATGAGCTTCCTTGATCATCTGTGACGACAGTTGCGCGATTACTGCAGGGTCGGATTCTCCCTGGAGTGTCTCGGCAAGGATTGAGAGCGCACCGACGGGTGTCTTGAGTTCGTGGCTGATGTTGGCGACGAAGTCCGTTCGGACGGAATCAATTCGCGATCGCTCGCTGATGTCCTCGATGACCGCGAGACAAAAGCCGTCGGCCAGTTCGACAGTCGACAGGATGAGAACGCGCGGTGGCGGACCGAACAACTCGAGTCGCTCGGTCTTGGCCTCGGCCGTGTCGAAGGTCTGGCGGATCAGTCGATCGACGGCAGCCTCGACAAGGAGATCGACGTGTCTCAATCCGACGACGGAGACCGCAACACGATTGCGAAAGATCACCGACCCGTCGCCCGCGGCGAGAACAACGCCGAGGGGCAGCGCATTCAACACAACCTCGTAATCGGGACCGCGCGACTGATCTGCACCCCTCGCCGCGACGTCCTGTATCGCCACGGTGGGCATGACAACCGCACGATTTCTGCGATCGCGAGCGACCGCGCCGAAAAGACTCGCAACCGCGGCTGCCGCCACGGCGCCGAGGATGAAAGCGACCGTGATCTCGATGGTCAGGACCCCGGACCAACCTCGGGGAACGGCACACCATCGGTGTCGTCACCGGCCAAACGCGCCTTGTGGCGCGCAGCACCTTTCAGTTCGGGACGCCAACCACTGACGGCATAGAGAATTCGTTCACCGATGTTCACCGCGTGGTCGCCGATGCGTTCGTAGAACCGCGCCACCACCGCCAGCTGAATGGCCACCTGGAGGTCGATCGTGCCGGCAAGGTTGCATTCGAAGATCGCCTCAATGAACTGCCGCTGGAGCCCGTCGAGATAGGAGTCCATGTCGTCGAGCGCGCTCGCCTTGGCGACATCCTCGGTTTCGAACGCTTCGAGAGCGGCGGCGAAGAGCTGCTGGGCCTGGTCACCCATCTTGCTGATGATTCCGCGCAACTTCGGGTCGAGGTTGTGACCGTAGATCCGTCGTGCGGCTTTTGCGATGTTCACGGTGAGGTCGGCACTGCGCTCGATCTCACCGATCATCTTCAGGATTGCGACGAGTTGTCGAAGCTCACCGGCGACCGGCGCCTGCAGGGCAAGCAACCGATAGCAGCGGTCCTCGAGTTCGAGCGATCGGGCATCGATCTCGTCGTCGGTGAGAATCAGGTACTCGGCACCCTCGAGATCACTGGCAAGGAGAACGTTCGTGGCCCGCGGAATGGCCTCGATGACGGAGGCAGCAAGGGTCGCCAGACTCTGGCGGACTTCATTGATCTCACCGTGAAAACCCTTGCGAAGTTCTTCCATCGTCTCCACCGTTTCCGTTCAGCAAACACGGAATGCGTTGCCAAGCGCACCAACAACGCTACCCGAGTCGACTCAAGCGACCCCTTCATTCGACTTGTCGACCCCTCGTCGCTCTTGTTGGTCCTTCGCCCATCTGTACATGCGACCCTGGGCGTCGTCGGAGAAAGCGCTCCGCCCGCTCCGCGTCCATGAACCGTCGGACGCAAGCACGAAATGGGGCGTTTCGGGGTCGTTCAGGTACGCAAGCGTTTGCTCCAGCCAGGCCCTGTGGCGGTCGAGAAGAATCGGCGTCAGTACCTCGACGCGGCGGTCGAGATTGCGTGTCATCAGGTCCGCCGACCCGATGTACCACGCGGGTTTGTCGGGTCCATGGGCATTGCCGAAGTAGTAGATGCGCGAGTGTTCGAGGTACCGCCCGAGAATCGACCGAACAGAAATGTTCTCGGACAGACCGGGAACACCGGGTCGCAACATGCAGATCCCACGGACCACGATCTCGACACGTACACCCGCCCGCGATGCCTCGTACAGCTCGGCGATCATGTCGGCATCCGCCACCGAGTTGACCTTCAAGCGGATGAAACCCCGTGAACCCATGCCACGTTCGCGTCGGATCAAGTCGACGATTTCACCCCGCAGGAACTGCGGCGCAACCAAGAGGTGTCGGTACCAATTGGCCCGACTGAAGCCCGTCAAGTGGTTGAACAATCGCGTGGCATCGTCGGCGAGGTCGGGATTGCAAGTGAAAACTCCGATGTCCTCGTAAACGGCTGCGGTCTTCGCGTTGTAGTTCCCGGTTCCGAAGTGAACGTACCGGCGCAGACCATCTGGCTCGTCACGAACCACCATTGCCAATTTCGCGTGGGTCTTCAGACCAACGATGCCGTACATCACGTGCACTCCGGCTTGTTCGAGTTGCCGGGCCCAATTGAGGTTCAGCGCCTCGTCGAACCTGGCCTTCAGTTCGACCAGCACCGCCACCTGGACACCGCGTTCCGCCGCGGAGATCAGGTTGCGCATGATCGCGCTGTCGGGCGACGTTCGGTAGAGCGTCATCTTGATCGATTGAACGCGAGGGTCATGGGCGGCTTCGTCGATGAACGCCTCGGTGGACGACTGGAATGACTCGTAGGGGTGGTGAACGACGAGATCACGACGCCTGATGAGATTGAAGATCGGCTCGTCGTTCTCGCGCGCGGCGAGAACGCGCCCGGCGGTCACGGATGGCCACGGTTTGTCGCGAAGGTCGTCGCGCGGCAGTCCGGCGATTCGCTGAAGACAAGTGAGGTCGAGGAGAGAATCACTTTCGTAGTGGTCGACGGCTTCGAGTTCCAGTTCCTCGAGCAACAGCGCCACCACTTCGGGAGGCACTCCGGCAACCGTCTCGAGTCGCACCGCGCGACCAAAGCGCCGGCGACGCAGCTCTTCTTCGATCGCTTCGCGCAGGTCGTCGGCGTCTTCGTCGTCAACTTCAATATCGGCGTCGCGCGTGACTCGGAACACGAATGGCGCACGCACTTCCATTCCCTCGTACAACTCGTGGAGATGCGCGACGATGACCTCTTCGATGGGGATGAATGTTCCCGTTTCATCGACTTCGATGAGCCGCGGCAACAAAGCGGGCACCTTGACCCTGGTGAACTTCTCCTCGCCCGATTGTGGATCGGTCACCGACGCACCGACACTGAGCGCCAACCCCGAGATGTAGGGAAAAGGGTGAGCGGGGTCCACGACGAGCGGTGTGAGCACGGGGAAAATGCGCTGCCGGAACTCGCGCGTGAGTTTCTCTTTCGTGTTCGTATCGAGTTGACGCCACGCGACAATTCGAATGCCGTGCTCGACGAGCGCCGGGAAGATCTCTTCACCAAGAACCCGCTCTTGCTCACGTACGAGGCGACGGACGACGGAATTCACCTCACCAAGAACCTGTGCGGGGCTGCGCCCATCGACACCGTGCAGCAGGACGCCCTCATCGACCTGACTCTTCAGACCCGCGACGCGGACCTGAAAGAACTCATCGAGGTTCGACGAGAAGATCGCACAAAACTTGGCCCGCTCGAGCAACGGAATTGCCGATTCACGGGCGAGCGAGAGAACTCGTTCGTTGAATGCGAGCCAGCTCAGGTCGCGGTTGAAGAACCGTTCGTCGATTCCGTCAAAGTAGGACCGACGGTTGAGCATTCGGGGTGCGGAATGAGGCGCGTACGTGAACGGACCGTGACGTCCGGACGAACCGTCAGGCGCTGACGGTTCCCAGATCCCACTCGATTGAGATCAGTTCCCGCTCGGCGTCGCGGGCCACGCGCTCGCTGTTGCGCCGGAACTGCGGGTCGTCACGGGTGATGAGGACGAGCCGGGCCAGAACCCGGGTACGGAACTCCTCGAGGAGGGCCCTGTCGCCGTAGTCGCCGTAGACCTCCCAATGGGGCGCAACCGGCCCCAGGTACACGATTCGGGCATGCGCACGGGGCGGTTCGTTGGTGGTGATCTCGGACACGGCGTGCCTCCTTTGCCCCCTGAGGCTATCTGGAGCACCCCTTTCCCGGGTCCGGGAACTTTTGTACTCCTCGCGACGTCAGAAGGGACATGAGCCGCGCACCAGGACACATGACCAAGAAGCGCACCGAGCTGTCGGTGCTGGCACTCCCCTTCGTGGGGAACTTCCGCACAACCAACTGGATGGACCTTGGCCTGTGCCGTGACAACGCCCCGGAGATCTTCTTTCCCTCAGACGGGGCAGGGGTCGAAAAGGCTCGCAAAATCTGCGGCAGGTGCGAGGTCAAGGACTTGTGTCTCGAATACGCCCTCGTCGAGGAAATCGAACATGGCGTGTGGGGCGGGGCGAGCGAGCGCGAGCGTCGCCGCATCAAAAAGCGCCGTCGTGACGGCGCGGCCTGACCGAGCTACTTCTTGTCGGCGTCGTCGGCTTGGCCTTCGGCGAGACCCTTTTTGAATTCCTTCTGGGCCTGACCGAGGTTCTTCGCCAGCTTCGGCAACTGTGACCCGCCGAAGAGAACGAGGATGACCACCGCGACGATGATCAGTTCGGGACCTTCGAGAAAAGCGAACATACCGAGAACCTACCAGCACCCCGGCTGACTCGGCACCGCCCTGACAACATGTCGGGATGCTCGAGTGCGTGGTCAACGTGAGCGAGGGCCGCGACGCGAGCCTCGTGCGGTTCATTGCGGGCGGTGACCCGGAGTCCGCCAACCCCGCCGTCCTCGACGTCCACTCCGATGCCGATCACAATCGCAGCGTCTACACCACCGTCGGGACACATTGTGTGAGGGAAATCGCCCGACGCGCGGTCGACGTGCTCGACGTCTCGCATCACATGGGAGTTCATCCACGACTCGGCGTCGTCGATGTGGTGCCCTTCGTCGCGCTTGACGGCTCCGACTCCGACGATGCGCTTCGCGCCCGCGATGACTTCGCGCGCTGGGCCTCAACGGAGCTGCAGGTGCCGGTGTTTCTTTACGGACCCGAGCGAACTCTTCCCGATGTGCGGCGCACCGCATGGACCTCGCTGTCGCCCGATCACGGCCCCGACACACCCCATCCGACCGCCGGTGCGATGTGCGTCGGCGTGCGGCCCGTGCTCATCGCCTACAACGTGTTCCTGGAAACGCCGGACATGAACGTCGCCCGCGACGTTGCGGCACACGTTCGTCGCCCCGGATTGCGAACGCTCGCTTTTTTTGTCGCTGGTTCTGCACAGGTGAGCATGAACATCGTCGACACCGAAAACATCAGTGTTTCCGACGCCTACGATCTCGTCGCTACCGAGGCCCGGCGTGCGGGAAGCGCGGTTGCCCGAGCCGAACTCGTGGGGCTTTTGCCTCAGCGTCAACTCGAGATGGTCGACGACAGACGCTGGGAGCAACTCAACATCGGTCCTTTGAAGACCATCGAAGCCCGTCTCAACGGACGCCGTTGAAGCGTCAGACGACTTTGTTCCCGCGTCAGACGACTTTGTTGACGCGTCAGACGACTTTGCGATTCGCCTGAGCGCGGGCCCGGCGCAGGCGACGACGCTCGCGTTCGGAGAGTCCTCCCCAAATGCCGAACTTCTCGCCGTTCACCAACGCGTACTCAAGACACTCGTTGCGTACGACGCAGCCCCGGCACACTTCCTTGGCCTCGCGGGTCGATGCGCCGCGTTCGGGAAAGAAAAGGTCGGGATCGACGCCGAGGCAGTTGGCCTCGTCTTGCCAGCCCCGTTCCGGGCTGAGCACTGAATTGTCCACAGATTCGTGTTCTGGGAATTGCATGAATTGCCTCCCGTCCTGCACACCCCTGACATCCACCGTCGCCGTCCGGCGCGTGTTGACCGGACGCTGTCCCCCAACTTGTGGCATGCCTGTGATGGCAGGCTTGTAATTACAACGATGACATTGTGCCAAATCCTTGCAAAATAAGCAAGTGCGCATTTCTGATCGCCAATGAGCCCGAAAAAATCGGGGGTTTTGTACCCCGTACCTTGCCAAACCCTTGCAAATCAAGGGTTTCGCGGCGCACAAGACCTCAGCGGGCGCGTGAGAGTCGGCGCTTGTGCTCGATGAAGTCGACGAGCACGTAGTCACCGAGGGTCTCGGGTGTCGTGAAGAACGCGCGACCGTGGTTCATCTCGGTGATTCGCTCGATGAACGACCTGAGTCCGCTCGTCGCGTCGAGCATGAAGGTGTTGATGACGATCTTCTCGCGCGTGCAGCGCATCACTTCGGCAAGGGTTGCCTCGATCGTCTCGCGTACGGGCGGATAGTTGAAGTACACATCGCCGTTGCGCGTGATGTGGGCCGTGGGCTCGCCGTCGGTGATCATGATGATTTGCTTGGTTCCGTGCTGCTTGGCGAGCAACTGTCTCGCGAGCATGAATCCGTGCTGCATGTTCGTGCCGTAGACGAAGTCCCACGACACCGAGGGAATCTGGGCCGCGGTGAGAATTCGCGCCGACTCACTGAACCCGACAAGGCCGATGTAATCACGTGGGTATTGCGAAGTGATGAGCGAATGGAGCGCCATCGCCACCTTCTTGGCCGGCAGGAAGTTGTCGCGCATCGGCATCGACATGGACAGGTCGATCATCAGCACGGTTGACGTGGTGGTGACGTGTTCCGTCCGCTCGATCTCGAAGTCGTCGGGTTCGAGACGCACGGGTGTGCCGCCACCCTGCCGACGCAGCGCGTTGCGGAGCGTCTGCTGCAGATCGAGACGGAACGGGTCTCCGTATTCGTACTGCTTGGTTTCGTACATGCGCTCGTGGCCGCCGCCCGACTCGCGCATTTGGTGCTGGCCGATCTTGTCCTTGGCGAGCTTGTTGAAGAGGTCGCGCAACGCATTTTGACCGATCTTGCGCAGTCCCTTCGGGGTGAGCTCGAGACGGCCCTCGGTCTGGTTGATCAGACCCTCGTCTTCGAGCATCTTCGTCAGTTGCGCCAGGCGCTCGAGCGACTGGGCCGCATTTTCGCCGAGTAGTTCTCGCACTCGGTCCATGTCGGCCTCGGCGAGGGCCCCCGGACTTGTCGCGTTTCGCATGAAGTTCTCGAGTTCCTCGAGACCGGAGAGTTCCTGCATCGCCTGCATCGCCTCGCCCATGCCCATCGGCTGGTCGCCGTTGAACTGATAGCGACGGTCCCAACCCGCCTGCGGGGCCATGTTCTGGAGATGCTCGCCCAGACGGTTCGCCTGCCACTGGAGGTCCATGTCGTCGAGCAGTTGTTCGGAAAGTTGCTGCAATTGGGCCCGCTGCTCGGGCGTCATCGAATTCATCATCGCCTGCATTTGTGCCATCCGCTCGGCGAGAAGCTCGATCAGTTCTTCGATGTTCTGAGGGTTCTCGGGAAAGAAATCGCCGTATTCCGACATGAAGTCGTCGAATCGTGGGTCTTCACCGTTCGAATGTCGGTCGAGCATGTCGTTCAACGCGGCCATCATGTCTTTCATCCGCTGCATGTCCTGGGGTGACATGTTCTGCATCGCGCCCGACATTTGGTCGACGAACTGCTGCATCAGCTGCTCGCGCAGTTTGTCCATCAGTTCGTCGAAACGTTGCTGTGCTTCGGCCGATTCAAAGTTGTAGTTCTGCAGACCGCGTACCTTGCCGGCGAGATCGGGCGGCAGCATCTCGAGTTCCATGTGCTTCTCGGCGGCGGTGTTGCGGGCGGTATCGGCCCGACGTTCATCCCCGCTTGCATCGGCTTCGGCGACGTTGCGGTCGAGTTGGTGGCGTTCTTCGTCGACGATGTCGTCGAGTGCATCGGCAATTTCCTTGTACACGCCACCCAGATCGGATCGGTCGAGAATTTCCTCGCGGCGTTGCCTGACCTTGTCGAGCATGTCGCGCAGACCGGCAATGCGCTCGCCGTTGCGGTCGGTCATCCCTTGCTGCATGATTCGGCGCAACGCACTGTTCACGTCGCCGTGATACAGAAGGTCGTCGGTGACCGCCTCGAGGAGTGAGTCGGCATCGAGTTCGAAGCCCTTCTGCGTCCCATCCCAGCGGGAGTAGGTGAACCGGGTCGACATGGAAAAGAACCTACTTGGCGTAACCTGAAGGTGCATGCGCGTCCCCCGTACCTTCGCCTTCGTCGACCTTTCAGGGTTCACGCATTTCACGGAAGTGCACGGCGATGACGCCGCTGGCAAGCTCCTCGCCTCGTTTCGGGCCGTTGCCCGCGATGTCGCCTCGGAACGCGGGGTACGAATTGCCAAATGGCTGGGCGACGGTCTCATGATCGTGGCCGTCGACCAGACAGATGCGGTCGTCTTTTCGATGGAGCTCCAACGCCGCGCGGCCACCGTGTGCGCGCCGCTCTCCCTGCGCATCGGGCTGTCAACCGGATACGCCCTGCTGTTCGAAGGTGACGACTACATCGGCTCCGCCGTCAACACCGCGGCGCGCTTGTGCGACGCCGCCGGAGCCTTCGAAGTCCTCATCCCCGTCGACCAGATCGAAACCCTGCCCGAAGGTGTCCGCACCATCGAACACAGCCCGCTTGAACTGCGCGGATTCAGCGAGCCCCTCGCCGTTGTCACGCTGTCGGGCGACCCTGTGATTGCAGACCGGAACGATACCGGCGAGCTGTGGACACGGTCGCCCTTCGTGATGTGACACGGATGGCCCGGTTCGCAACCCGTGCGACCCTGCCCGTAACGCACGACGAAGTTGAACGTCGACTGGCCGACCTCGCGCGCCTCGCATCCGTCGGCTGTCGCGATGTCCGTCTCCGCATCCCTTGGGCCGACTTCGTTCCCCGACCGGGGCGCGTGGATGAAGCCGCCCGCGAACGCCTGGTCGAATTTGCCGCAGGGGCGACGTCGCTCGGCGTACGACTGCACGCATCGCTGTGCGGTCGCAAGGTGCCGGGCTGGTTCATCGATGATCGGGCTTTTTCCGATGATCGCAGCGCCGATCGACACTGGTCCCGGTTCGTCGATGAGGTTGTCTCAAGTACGGCCGACGACATCGTCGGTGTGATCCCGTTCGAGAACCCGTTCGGACTGTTGACCCGACTCGAAGGCGGGGTACTTGAACCGGACAACAACGATCCGCGGCGCTTTCTCGGTGCAGTTGCCTGCATCGCACTCCTTCACCGACGCACCGCGGCTCTGTGCGGACGTCTCGAAGTGACCTGCGTCGTCGATCGATCCGCGTTGCTGACCGTTCCACGGATACCCGACCTCGCGACGCTTCCCGCAGAGGCGACCCGGGTGTTGATCGCAATGATGCGCGACACCGAGGGCAAGTTCACCGTCGGAATCGACGTATCGGCCCATCCGCTACTGGCGTCTCAAAACGACAGCGCACGCTGGGCCGACCTCGTCATCAGTGACGCAGTGAACACCGCGGAGGAACTTCCTTCGTGTCGTGTTTCGATCATCGGTGTCCCGGATCATGACAACCCTGATGCGGTGGCCGACTTCGCACAGGCAGCCGTGCGGGCGGTGGCCGAAGTCGAAGACGCCGGCATCCAGGTCGACACCGTGTGGCTGGGTGACCACAGCCGCACATCGAGTGAGCTCTTCGAGTCGATCGCGCCGCCGTCGGCGGGACGTGACGACAACTAGCGTCGAAGCCCATGACCACCCTCTGGACGCCCCAGGTTGATGCGGTTGGGGGCTCGAACATGCATCGATTCCTCGGGACGATCGGTGCCGTCGACACCGACGAAGCACGGCGCTTTGCCCTCGCCGACGCGGGCACGTTCTGGAACGCAGTCTGGGGATTCTGCGGCATGCAGGGCGCGCGCGGCGATCGAGCGACGCTCGTGCACGGACACGGACCACGTGGCACGTCGTACTTTCCCGACGCCCGGCTGAACGTCGTCGACACGCTTCTGCAGGTTCGCGAAGCCGACGGAACCCGAAATGCGATCGTCGAAGTTGACGAAGCAGGAGCCCGCCGCGCGATGACGTGGAACGAACTGCGACAGGAGGTCGCGTCAGTTGCGGCGGCACTGAGAAACGACAGCGTCGGCCCCGGGCACCGGGTGGCGGCATGGATGCCGAACGTGCGCGAGACGGTCGTCTTCTTTCTTGCTGCAATGGAAGTTGGTGCAACGTTCACATCGACATCGGCGGACTTCGGAGCGCACGGTGTCCTCGAGCGTTTCGGTCAGACCACGCCGACGGTCTTGCTTGCGTCGAGCCACTACAGCTACGCGGGCAGGCGCATCGACCTCGCAGACACGCTCGCGCAGATCCGCGCCGAGCTTCCCGGTCTCGTTCGTACCGTTGTCGTCGGCGAATGCCCCGACGACGCCACCCCCTGGGTCGACTACCGCGGGGTCGCCACCGAAGAACCACGACCGCGATTCGACTTCGACCATCCGGGAACGATCCTCTACACCTCGGGAACCACCGGGAAACCAAAGTGCATCGTGCACCGCGCCGCGGGGGTTCTGCTGACCCACCTGAAAGAGCAGCAGTTGCACTGCGACGTGCGCCCCGGTGATCGCATCTTTTACTTCACGACATGCGGCTGGATGATGTGGAACTGGTTGGTGTCAATGCTTGCGTCCGGTGCCACGATCGTTCTGTACGACGGCAGCCCGACGCACCCGCACATCGATCGGTTGTGGGACCTCTGTGAGAGCGAACGTTTGACACTCTTCGGCACATCAGCCAAGTACATCGATGCGATGAAGAAGAACGGCGTCGAACCACGGTCGACGCGCGACTTGTCGGTGTTGCGAACGGTCTGTTCCACCGGATCGCCTCTCGCACCCGACGGCTTCGACTGGGTCTACCAACAACTCGGCGACGTTCACCTCGCGTCAATCTCTGGCGGCACGGACCTGTGTGGTTGTTTCGTCGGTGGAGACCCGACGAAGCCCGTCGTGCGAGGAGAAATCCAGGGGACGATGCTCGGCATGGACGTCCGCGTCGTCGACGATGACGGCCGTGAAATCGTCGACAGCGTCGGGGAACTCGTCTGCGCCAATTCGTTCCCCTCGGTGCCACTGGGCTTTTGGGGCGACGATGGTTCGCGTTTCGAGAACGCTTACTTCGCACGGTTCCCCGGGCTGTGGACCCACGGAGACTTCGCGACCCGAACATCGTCCGGCGGATTCGTGATCCATGGCCGGTCCGATGCAACCCTCAACGTCGCCGGTGTGAGAATCGGCACCGCCGAGTTGTACGCGGTCGTCGAGGAAGACAACGACGTCCTCGAGTGCCTCGCAGTCGGCCAGTCGTGGGAGAACGACTCGCGGATCGTGCTCTTCGTGGTGCCTGTTGTCGGCAAACAATTGAACGATGAGTTTCATGCCCGCATTCGTCATCTCATTCGATCGCGCTTGACGCCGCGCCATGTTCCGTCGCTCATCGTCGGGGTTCCCGAACTGCCCCGCACTCGGTCGGGAAAATTGAGCGAACTTGCCGTGGCCGACGTCGTGAACGGTCGTGCGGTGCGCAACACCGAGGCACTCGCCAACCCCCATTGCCTCGTCAATTTCGTTCTCTAGACTGCCGAGATGGCAGCCATTCTTCTGCGCAACGGCGACGTCATCGACGGAACGGGCTCGGCACCGCAGCGCTCGACATCGGTTCTCACCGACGGGGACCTCATCGTCGCGGTTGGTCCCGACGCTGATTCACGCGCGGCCACGCGCGCGGCTGACGTGAAGGTCATCGATGCAACCGGACTCACCGTCATGCCGGGACTCATCGATGCCCACGTCCACGTGACTTTGGGCGAACCTGCGAGCAACGACGAGCTCTTCAACAGACGCGAACCAATCTCGGCGGCGCTTCTTGCGGCGCACAACGCACGAAAGATCCTCCGCGCGGGCGTGACGAGCTTTCTCGACGTCGATGGTCTCTTCAACATCGGACCCGCGCTGCGCGATGCCATCGAGGCGGGTATCACCGAAGGGCCGCGGATGAAGTCGGGTACCTACGCACTCATGACCGCAGTCGGTGGCACCGCGGGGCGCATGATTCCGAACGAAGGCACCGCGGGCTACGCCGAGGTCGTGCGGAGCAAGGACGAAATGATCCGCGTCGTACGCCGCCAGGTCAAAGACGGTGCCGACATCATCAAGATCCACGTCACCGGACTCATTCCCGCCCGCAAGGGCGAGATACAGGTGTGGACACGTGAAGAGTTGAAGGTCGTGTGCGACACTGCACACGACCTCGGCGTTCGGGTCACTGCACACAGCCGCGGCGACCAGGCAACGCTCGACTGCGCACTTGCGGGTGTCGACATCATCTGGCACGCCTCATACTTGGGTGAGCGCGCTCTCGAGGCGATCGTCGAGCGCAAAATCACCGTTGGTCCCGTCTTCACATTCCTGGCCAACCTCGCCGAGTACGGCGTAAAGGCAGGTGCAACCACCGGCGCACAAGCCGTCTTCGCCGGCGAGATGGAGGAAACCGGTGCGCGCCTCCGTCGCGCCTACGACGCGGGGGTGCCACTCCTCTGCGGTTCCGAAAGCGGATTCTCAATCACTCCGTACGGCAACTGGCATGCGCGCGAAATGGAAGTGTTCGTCAACCAACTCGGTCTCAGTCCGCTCGAGGCGATCGCCTGCGGCACATCCACCAATGCGATCGCACTCGACCAAAAGGGTGAGATCGGTGTCATTGCCCCCGGTGCCAAGGCCGACATACTCGTCCTCGAGGGCCATCCCGAGACCGACATCACCGTCCTCGGTGACAAGTCCCGGTTCCGCCACCTCCTCTCCCGCGGGAAAGAAGTGGATCTCACCCCGATTCCCGACCGCGCGCCCCTGCGCGGGGAGCGGGTCGAGGCATGGTCGGCCGTGCCCCTCACGTGGGAACTCGTTCACCCCTAACATCGGGGGGCGCCGAAGGGGCGCGGAACGGGTGGGGCGAACACAGTGAAGACCGCGATCGTAACGGGAGCAGCCGGAGGCATCGGTAGCTCGATCTGCCGGAGGCTCGAACTCGAGGGATACCGGGTCGTCCGCGTCGATGTTGCCGGACCCGACATCGACCTTGCTCTCGACATCACCGACGCGGCGGCTGTCGACACAGCGATTGCGGCCCTCGACAACACACCCGACGTCGTGGTGAACAACGCAGGTATCGTCCGCTTCGGACCGCTGCTCACAATGTCGTACGACGACTTCCGCGCGGTCGTCGACGTCAACCTCGTCGGCACGTTCAACGTCGCTCGCGCTGCGGCAGTGCGGATGATCGCCGACGGCATCACCGGCACGATCATCAACATCACGTCGATGAACGGTGTCGCGCCCGGGCCGAACGGCGGGTCGTACGGGGCAACCAAATCGGCGGTCGCGCTTCTCACCCAACAGATGGCAATTGAATGGGGCACCCACGGCATCCGGGTGAATGCCATCGCCCCGGGGCTCATCAATGCAGGTATGGGCGCCCCGATTTATGCCGACCCCCAGGCACGTGCCGCGCGCGAAGGCGCGGTACCTCTCGGCCGACTCGGCTCGGGAGACGACATCGCCAATGTCGTCGCGTTCCTCTGTTCGCCCGACGCGTCCTACATCACGGGACAGAATCTGCTCGTCGATGGTGGCGTCACCATGTCGGTGATCAGTCGCCTTCCGCGCCCCCAGTCCGTCGACTCCGTCGGCAACGGGAACTCGCGCTGATGCGGTCCGTGAAGGGCCTCTCCGTCGTCGTCACCGGCGGCGGGTCGGGCATAGGCGAAGGTGTCGCCCGTCGATTCGTGAACGGTGGTGCGCGCGTCACGATCTGCGGACGTCGCGAAGAGAAGTTGCGTGCCGTCGCCTCCGACCTCGGCTCGGCGTGCACCTGGCTCGTTGCCGATGTCACCTCGGCGACCGATCGCACCGCGATCATCGACGCCGCGATGCGCCATGGTGGTGCGATCGACGTCCTCGTCTCGAATGCCGGCAACATGTGGCGCCGACCCATCGAAGAGTGGACCGACGAAGGTCTTGCGTCGATCCTCGCAACCAACGTGATCGGCGGAATGATGCTCACACAGGCCGCTCTCCCCCATCTCGTTGCCGCACGCGGCGCGGTGATTTTCATCGGCAGCATCTACACGAAGCGCGCGTATCCGGGGGCTGCCCCGTATGCGATCAGCAAGGGCGCAGTCGAGACACTGACCCGTGTGCTCGCTGCCGAACTCGGTCCCCGGGGTGTGCGCGTGAATGCAGTGCGACCTGGTGCGGTACCGACCGAGATCAACGAACGATCCGGCGACTTCACCCACGACGAGGCGATGGCGCGGCTCGAGTCGATGGCGACGCACCACGCTCTCGGCCGCATCGGCACCACGGAAGAGATTGCCGAGTGTGTCGAATACCTTTCTCTCGCCGAGTGGACCACCGGTGCCGTTGTCAGTGTCGACGGCGGACTGAGCCTCGGCGTCATCACCGAAAAACCGAAGGAGAATTGATGGAGACCTTCACCGTCACCTCGTACGAAGATGCGCGAGACGTCTACAGACAGAAAGATTTGCGCCAAGCGCTCTACGACGCGGGCGAGATCGTCATGGGGGGTGTGCTCGTCAATCTCCACGGCGACGAACATCGCGCGCGGCGCCGACTCGAGAATCGGCTGTTCCGTCGCGAAACACTGGTGCGCTACGAGCGCGACTATTTCCCCCGCATCATCGACGACACGCTCGCACCGCACGTCAGCCACGGCTCGGTCGAACTCGTCCATCTGTCGCACCAATTGATGATGAATCTCGCGGCGCTGAATGCCGGGGTCGACCGCCCGCTCGGAACGCCCGAGGAAACCAACAGGTTGTACTCGTACATGATGAAGTTCATCGAGGGTGCAACCCTCGCCCACACCCTTCGCGATCCCAACGAAGTGAAGGCAGAGGTCAGTGACTCGATGGGTCGCTTCGAGGCCGAGTTTCTGGCACCGTCGATCGCCCGTCGGCACGAGCTCATCCGTCAGTGGCGCGCGGGCGAGATCAGCGAGGACGCGCTTCCTCTCGACATTCTCACGGTGTTGCTCCGCAACGAGGACTCGCTGCACATCGACCAGCAGACGATGGTTCGGGAAATTGCTTTCTTCCTCCTCGCCGGAGCCCACACATCGGCAACCGCGTTCGTGCGGACGATCGACAACCTCTTTGCCTGGCTTGCCAAACATCCCGAGGACGCCGAACTGGTTCGCACGAACCGCGAGTTCGTTCAACACGCGGTCTACGAAACGATCCGTCTCAATCCCTCGAGTCCGACCGGCATGCGCCGTGCCCTTGCCGAAGTCACGTTGCGCAACGGCACCGTGGTGCCCGCCGGGTCAACGGTCGTCATCGACCTCATGTCGGTCAACCGTGACAAGTCGGTGTTCGGTGCCGACGCGGCCGAGTTCAACCCCCACCGCGGCGAACAGGGTCCGGGCGTGAGCCGCTGGGGTCTTTCGTTCGGATCCGGGATGCATGCATGCATCGGCCAAGAGCTCGCAGCCGGACTGAATGAACGATCCGAAGAGACCGCCGACTACGAATACGGCCTGTCAACGGTGGCCGTTCAGGCGATGTTCGACCGCGGTGTGAAGCCCGATCCGAATCGGCCCGCACAAATCGACACCGCAACGAGTCGGCCCTACTGGTCCTCGTATCACGTTCTGTTCGATCCACCTGCAGGAATGCGTGGCTGAGACATTGCGCCTCGAGTCGTGGGCCACGGCCCGCGAGGCGCTGCGTCACCGTGACTTGCGTCAGGGCCTCTACGACGAGGGTCGGGCGCTCATGGACGGCGTGATTGTGAACCTTCACGGTGCACCACACACGGAACGACGACGACTCGAGAACCGCCTGTTTCGACGAGATACCTTCGCGTACTGGGAACGCGAGCTCATTCCGACGCTCCTCGAGGAATCCCTCGCGACGCACCGCGGTGACGGCTCCGACGTCGACATCGTTCCCGTCGTACGCCACGCCATGTTGAGACTCGCGGCTTCGGTTGCGGGTCTCGACATCGGCTCCGACACGGCGGATTTCTTGCGCCTCGCCGGCCTGATGACACGGCTCGCGGCGGCATCGACGGTTGTTCATGCCACCGGCGACAAGGCTGCGATCGTTGCCGACGGCCTCACCGCTCTCGACGAGGTTCGATCCACGTATCTCGCACCTGCGTGGGCCCGCCGAGAGTCGTTGATCCGCGAGATCCGCGCCGGGCAACGACCGGAGAGCGACCTTCCGCGCGACATTCTCTCCGTGCTGCTCTCCGCCCGCGAGGAACACGGTTTGCCGACCGACGTGATCGAACGCGAGGTTGCGTATTTTCCGTGGGTCGGTTCGCATTCCACCTCGGTTGCGCTCGTTCACGCGCTGCACCACTGCTTCGAACACGACGCGGAACGACCCGGGATGCTGCAGACCCTCGTTTCCGAACCGGACACTCTTCAACGCTTCGTCCACGAATCGTTGCGACTCCACCCGGCCAGCCCGCAATCGGTTCGGTGCGCAGTCGCCGACGGGCAACTGCCGACAGGTGACCGATTCGCCGCCGGGGACACGATCGTCATCGACATGGTTGCCGCAAACAGGGACACGTCCGTCTTCGGCGACGACGCCGACACTTTCGACCCGTCGCGCACCATCATCGACGGTGTGGCACCGTGGGGACTCACCTTCGGGTCCGGCTTTCACGCATGCCTCGGCCAGGAACTCGCGGGTGGGTTGCCGCCCGGTCAATCCGACGGAGACCGCTTGCTCGGTGCAATCACCGTGATGATTTCAAGCCTGTTGGCAAAAGGTGCACGGCGTTCGTCGCTGCATCCACCCGTCCGTGACGAGCGCACCACACGACCAACCTGGCGCACGTACCACGTCGTTTTCGACCAGCAAGGGAACCCCTGATGAGCCACACATTCAACGTCGTCGACGTTCACGCCCACATTCTTCTGCCAGGTGTGATGGGCACTTGCGGGCATGCCGGTCCCGAGATGGGTGTGCGATCCGACGGCACCCAATTTTTTCGTGCCGGCGACTACGTCCTCGAAAACGTGAAGTTCGTCGACAGTCCATTCTCGGATGCCCGGAAACGTGTCGAGCACATGGACCAACTGGGCATCCACCAGCAGTTGGTGTCACCCAACCCGATCACGTTCTTCTACCACCAGCCCGCGACCGAAGCGATCCGCTTCAACCAACGGACGAACGACGAAATCGCAGAGATCTGTCGTCACCATCCGAGACTCGTTGGTGCAGCCGGTCTGCCGATGCAAGATCCCGGTGCCGCGTGCGTCGAGCTGCGTCGCGCAGTCACCGAACTGGGCCTGAAGAGCTCGTACATCGGCTCCGACGTGAACGGCATTCCTCTTTCCGACCCCCGATGGAATGAACTCTGGGCCGAGCACGAAGCACTCGGCGTACCTCTCGTCGTTCATCCCGAACCCCGAACGGTGTCCCGGGGTCCGGACCCGATCTTTGGTCCATGGGACATGGACATCATCCTCGGATTCGCGATCGACGAAGCTCTCGCCGTCGCCCATCTCCTCTTCGGTGGCGTACTCGACCGACATCCGGGCCTGCACGTGCACGTCGCGCACGGTGGCGGCTTCGCTCCCTTTCAAAAAGGCCGCCTCGAAGCCGCACTCGAACGACGCCCGTGGGGCAAGGGCCTCTTGGGGCGCAGCTTCGACGAACAGTGGGCGCAGTTCTCGTTCGACACCGCGGTTCACCGCACCGATGCGCTCGACTTTCTCGTGCGCACGGAAGGCGCCGACAAGGTGCTGCTTGGAAGCAACTTCGCGGGTTGGGATCTCGAAGAGAATTACCTGGAAAAAATCGGTTCGCTCGGTCTCTCGCAAGCTGACACGGCAAAGATCCTCGGGGGCAACGCCCGACGGATCTTTGCCATCGATGCCCTTCAGTGAAGTTGCAGGGGCACGCCGTCGGTGCCGTACACGATGATTGCCTCGCCGGGACAGTCGCGCGCGATGCGCAAGAGTTTTGTCTCGGCAAGTTCACTCACTGCGTCGCCAACCGTGGCGAGTTCGTCGTCATCAAAAACAAATGCGCCCGGAGCGTCGCCCACACAGCGACCCGAGCTGATGCAGGTCTCGCGATTGATCTCGACGCGAAAGCCGTGTCCCGTCACCGGTACCCCGCGGCGAGGAGTGCACGCTTGGTCAGCACCGACGCGAGGTGCCGGCGGTAGTCGGCGTTCGCATTCAGGTCCTCGGGCGGGTTGGTGCCGTCGGCGGCAAGCGCCGCCACCGCATCGACGGCCGCGCCGCTTGCCAGCGCCTGAGAAGCGGCTTCCGCACGACGCGGAACGCTTCCCATGTTGACGAGCGCGATGCCGGGCTGTTCGCCCCCTTGCACCGCGACACCAACGATTGCGTAGTCCATCGAACGTCGCACGAACTTCTCGTAACCGAAGCCGGCACCCGTCCGCTTCGGAAACTCGATCGCCGTGAGGATCTCGTCGGGACCAACCGCCGTCTCGAGGAAGTCGACGAAGAAGTCGGCGGCGGCGATTCGCCGCTCTCCACCGGGTCCGGTGACAATCATCGTTGCGCCGGTTGCCAGGGCCACCGACGGCAGGTCGGCTGCAGGGTCTCCGTGAACGAGTGAACCACCAATCGTGCCGCGGTTGCGCACCTGTGGGTCACCCACGAGCCCGGCAACGTGTGCGAGAAGCGGAACGTGTTGCGCCGCAACCTGCGAGCGTTCAACAACCCGATGCCGCGTGAGTGCCCCGACGCGCAGAACCGAGCCCGTGTCGGTGACACCCTGCAACTCGGCAATACCGCTGATGTCGATGAGTGTGGCCGGCGAGACGAGACGCATCTTCATGAGTGGCACCAGCGAGTGACCTCCTGCAAGAAGCTTCGCATCGTCGCACGATGAGAGAAGCTGAAGGGCCTCGGCAACCGAACCTGCCTGCCTGTAGTCGAAACGTGCGGGAATCATGCCCACTCACCCGCCCCTCCGTTTGTTGCCGCCCACTGCACGGCGCGGACGATGGTCTCGTACCCCGTGCAGCGGCACAGGTTGCCTTCGAGTGCTTCGCGGATCTCGTGCTCATTTGGTTTTGGGTTCTCGGCGAGCAACGCGGTGCACGCCATGATCATCCCCGGCGTGCAGTAACCGCATTGAAGGCCGTGCTCCTGGCGGAATCCCTCTTGGACCGGGCTGAAGCCACCGCTTCCGTTGCCGACCCCCTCGACCGTGGTCACCTTGTGGCCGTTGGCCTGAACCGCAAGAACGGTGCACGACTTGGCGGCCTCGTCGTCGATGAGAACGGTGCACGCGCCGCAGTTCGAGGTGTCGCATCCGACGTGTGTTCCGGTGAGACGGGCCTGTTCGCGCAGGAAGTGCACGAGCAAGGTACGCGGCTCAACTTCCTCACTCACTTCGCGACCGTTCACCGTGACGGTGACGCGTGTCGTGTGCGTTTCGATTGTGCTCACTTCGACCCCCTGAGGATTGACCAGATCTTTTGTGGTGTTGCCGGCATGTCGATGTGCTTCACGCCGAGATGGCTGAGCGCATCGACGACCGCATTGATGACGGCCGGTGGCGCCCCGACCGAACCCGACTCTCCGACGCCCTTCGCCCCGAGGGTGTTGCTGGGGTTGAGGGTGACGGTGCGTCCGCTGACGTAGCCGGGAAGATCGGGCGCGGCGGGCACGAGGTAGTCCATCAGAGTCGCGGTTCGCGGCACTCCGGACTCGTCGTACTGCATGTGTTCGTACAGCGCCTGGGCGATTCCTTGTGCGACTCCGCCGTGCACCTGGCCCTCGACGAGCATCGGATTGATGACCGTTCCGCAGTCGTCGACGAGGTACATGTTGCGGATGTCGACATCGCCGGTTTCACGATCGATTTCGACGACGCAGCAGTACGCACCCGACGGGAAGCTGAAGTTGGGGACCTGCTGGAAGACGGTCGCGTCGAGTGATCCGGGCTCCATTCCTGCGGGCAGTTCGAGGGGCTGGAAGCTCTTCCACGCAACCTGAGACCACGGCACCGACTTCGACGGAGTACCGCGAACATGGAACTCCTCGTTTTCGACGACGATGTCGTCTTCGGTGGCTTCGAGGAGATGCGCGGCGATCTTCTTCGCGCGCTCGAAGACACGTGTGCTGGCTGTCTTCACTCCTTCGCCACCAACGGCGACGGCACGCGATCCCATTGTTCCGATGCCCTGTGGAATCACCGCGGTGTCTCCGTGTCGCACGCTGATGCGGTCGAAGTCGATGCCCAGTTGATCGGCAGCGATCTGCGCGAACGTGGTGACCGTGCCCTGACCGTGCGGCGATGCCCCGGTGTAGATGATCGCGCTGCCGTCGGGCTGCACGCGCACCTGCGCGGATTCCCACGAGGCAAGGTGGCCGAACGCCTCGAGCGACCCGGGCGGGCCGAAGCCGGCGATCTCGAGCCACGAGGCAAATCCGATGCCGAGAAGCTTTGCGTTCGGGTCTGCGAGACGTGCCGCCTGCTCGGCCTTCAGGGCCGGATAGTCGGCGTGGCGCAGCAACTCGTCGAGCGCACCCGCGAAGTTGCCACTGTCGTAGACGGCGAGCGGGCTGTGCGTCTGGTACGGAAAACCGTCGGCGGGAATGAAGTTCGTTTTGCGCACCTCGATCGGGTCGACACCCGTTTCGTCGGCGACCAGGTCGATGACGCGTTCGATCATGTACGACGCCTCGGGTCGACCCGCGCCGCGGTAGGCCGCGACCGGCGTCGTGTTGGTGACGACGTTGCGCCACGACACGGCGACCTTCGGAATCTTGTAGCAACCCGCCGACATCGCGGTGGTGAGGACGGGCAGGCCCATCCCGGTTGCATCGGGGTACGCACCCTGGTCTTGAGTGACCTGGACCTTCAGGGCGAGGATCTTGCCCGAGTCGTCGAAGGCAACGTCGACCTTGTGCTCCTGGGCGCGGCCGTGGAACATCGCGACCATGCATTCGCTGCGCGTCTGGGTGTACTTGACCGGACGACCGAGTGCACGCGACAACGCCGCGGCAAGGAAGATCTCCGATGCGAAGTTGATCTTGGCGCCGAAACCACCGCCGACGTCGGGCGCAATCACTCGTGTTGTGTCCTGGGAGATTCCGAAGAACGCGGCGATGGTGTTGCGCAGGTGGTGCGGAGCCTGGAAGGCGGCCCACACGGTGAGGCCCGCGGGGCCCCAGTCGGCGAGAACGACGTTCGGTTCGATGGGTGCCGGTGCACAACGGTTGTTGACGAGCGAAAGACTCGCGGTCCGCGGTGCTGCCGCGAATTCGGCCGACAGGTCCTCGGTGTAGTCCTGAAAGAAGACGGTGTTGCCCTGGAGCACCGGATGGATCATCGGCGCGTCGGGTGCGAGAGCCTGGGAAATCGAAGCGACAGCGGGCAGTGATTCGTAGTCGACGATGATCGCTTCGGCCGCGTCGGCGGCGGTGTAGCGATCGGCAGCGACGACAACCGCAACGATGTCGCCGACGAAGCGGGCAACGTCACCCGTGATGAGCGGCATGTCCATGCCCGGGAGGCTCGACGGACGTGCCGGAAGTGCCGCAATGTCGGCGTGCGTCCACACTGCGAGCACACCGTCGATTGCCTTCGCCGCCGACGTGTCGACCGCGACGATGCGGGCATGCGGTTCGGTGCTGCGCACCATCGCCATGAAGGCACAACCCGCAGGTTGGAGATCGTCGACGTACTGACCCTGTCCGGTAATCAGATTCGGGTCTTCCTTGCGCAGAACCTTGGCGCCGATCAGCGACATGTTGTTTCCTTCCCCGGATTCACCGTTACGCCGGCGAATGCTTCGGTCATGCTAGGCGCGAGACCGTCGCCGCGTCACCCCCGCCAGCCCATACGAGCAAGCGACGAACGAGCCGTGCATGGGTGGGCTCGGTGAGCGAGACGCGGTCGTGCCCGAGTGAACTGTAGGCACGCCGCCCGGCACTCGAATCACAGACCCAGACGGTCGGGAACTCACCCTCGGGACCCCCTGACGACATGAGGACGGTGGAATCGGGTCGTGCATCGATGTCGCAGTAGCGCTCGTCGAACACCTCGAGGCCGTCGATCCCCGCGACGACCGGATGGTCGACCGCATCGGGTCGCCGCTCGGCCCGCAGCGCCGCAGGAGCCGGATGCCAGCTGCGGCCCCACGTCCAGTCACCACCAACGATTCCCGGCCAGTCCTCCCAGTCCGTGAAGCACAACAGTCCAGTGTGAAGCACACACAGACCGCGACCTGCGCCGAGGTGACGCGCGACGGCGTCGCGGAAGTCGCTCGGAGTCGTACGCGCCCACTGTGCCCGCTGCTCGTCGGTGTAACGAGCATCGGTCATGGTGAACCAACAGGCATACACCGTCAGAACTTCGAATTGTCCGGTGTCCAACTGGCGCGCAGCCGCGCTCATGTCATCGACGATGGCGCTGGTCGCCACCGGTGAGAGAACGTCTGCGAGCACGGCCGACGACGACGGGAAGTCGTGCGCCCAACCGCCGGTCAAGATGAGATTGTTCAGCACGGACGGCGACCGATCAGGCCTTGGATCTGTAGGTGGCCCGGGGGCCCGACGAGTCCTTGTTCAGTCGCTTCGACAAGTGCAGCCCCTCGAGGGCAAACTCCACCCCGCTCGCGACGACCGCCGGCGACTCGTCGCCTCCGGTGAAGACGTTCACGATCGACCGCAAGGCGGGCACTTCGTCGAGCAACGACACCAGTTGGGTCGACGTCACGTCGTCACCCGTGTGAGCGATGACACCACCTTCGAACGCGGCGAGCACCTCGTTGACCGCTTCGATGCTGACGGTGGTCGGCGTTGCCAGGCGCTTGTACACCTGCAGCACCGCGCTCTTCACCAGGTGATCGAGAATTGCACCCTCGCGACCGTCCTCGAGAACTTCGACTTCCACCTTGCCCGATGTTGATGCGGCAAGGGCCTCGAGATCGCTGACGCGCGGCGATACCACGGTGTCACCGGCACGCAATGCGCGGCGCACGGCATTGGCCACCATGATCTCGTGGTTGCTCACCGAGAGGCGCACGGAAACGCCGCTGCGCTGGCTGATGTTGTTGCTTGCGCGGGCGAGATGACTGAAGGTGGCAATGACCTCGTCCATGAACGCCGGAACGCGCACGTCGACACCCGCCGTCGACGATGGACGTGCCTCTTGGTGGATGATCTCTACTTCGGTGGAAATCTCAAGCGGATAGTGCGTGCGGATTTGACTGCCGAAGCGGTCCTTCAAAGGAGTGATGATGCGGCCGCGATTCGTGTAGTCGTCGGGGTTGGCCGATGCCACAAGCACCACGTCGAGCGGCAGGCGGATCTTGTAGCCACGAATCTGGACGTCTCGCTCTTCGAGCACGTTCAAGAGACCCACCTGAATGCGCTCGGCCAGGTCGGGCAGTTCGTTGATGGCAAAGATGCCGCGGTTGGTTCGGGGCACGAGTCCGTAGTGCAACGTCAGCTCGTCGGAGAGATAACGACCTTCGGCGACCTTGATCGGGTCGACTTCACCGATGAGATCGGCGATCGAGGTGTCGGGGGTCGCCAACTTCTCGCCGTACCGCTCGGAGCGGTGAACCCACGAGATCGGCGTGTCGTCACCCATCTGTTCGACGAGGTCGCGCGCATGCCGCGACACCGGGTTGTAGGGGTCGTCATTGATTTCGCTGCCCGACACGATCGGCATCCACTCGTCGAGCAGACCCGTGAGTGACCGGATCATGCGGGTCTTTGCCTGGCCACGCTCGCCAAGGAAGACGATGTCGTGGCCGGCGAGCAACGCGTTCTCGAGTTGCGGCATGACGGTGCTCTCGTAACCCATCACGCCATCGAACAATGCCTCGCCGGCGCGAATCTTCGCGATCGCATTGCGGCGCATCTCGTCTTTGACCGGAACGGACTCCCAACCCGATGTGCGCAGAGCGCCAAGGGTCGACGGAAGAGTGTTGGGGGGCGATGCGTGTGCTGCCATGGCCCGACGTTACCCGTAAAGCCGGTACTGCTTCACCAGCAGCGACGAAACGTGGTTGATCAGTTGCGGGCGAGTTGTTTGCGGTTCTTGATCTTTGCCTTGCGATAGTCGGCGTTTGCCAACGCGATGACGTCGATCGAGATTTCCTTCGGACACGCCGCCTCGCACTCACCGTGGTTGGTGCACGAACCGAAGTACTCGTCCATGG
>CAZVPL010000011.1:0-34627 GCA_964629075.1 uncultured Bifidobacterium sp.
CGACCGCGTCATCCGGTGTGGCGACATTCTCCGGCCTGAAGGTGAACGGCGCGGGTGGGAACTTCACGGTGACGTTCTCGGCACCCGGCCTTGCATCGGTGACTTCGTCCTCGTTCGCCATCAACCTCACATCGCAGGCGATCACCTTTGGCCCGTTGACCAACATGACTTTCGGAAGCGCTGCCTTCGGTATTTCGGCATCGACGACGTCGAACCTCGTGATTGCCTTCTCGTCGACGACGCCGGCGGTGTGTTCGGTCACGGGGAACACGACAGCAAGCGCAGGGTCCACGGGTGCGGTCGTCACACTGTTGGGTGCGGGGACGTGCACGATCGCAACCAACCAAGCGGGTAACCATGTTTATTCGGCGGCAGGGCAGCAGACGCAGTCATTCACGGTGAACGCCGCAGCGCAGGCTGCTTTGACATTGACGAACGCCTCATCGTTGACGTTCGGCGACACGTTGACCTTGCGCACAGCGGGCGGCTCGGGCACGGGCGGTGTGTCATTTGCGCTGGTGGGGGGTGCGGGCACGGCGCAGTGCAGTCTGAACCCGTCGACGGGAGTCATGACGTTCGGTGCAGCGGGAACGTGCAGCGTCCGCGCGACGAAGGCGGCGGACACGAACTACACGAGTATCCAGTCAGCCACACAGTTGCTGACGGTGGCGCGCGCACCGCAGACGACGTCGATCACCTCGTCCGTGCCAGCCAAGCCACTGCCGGGCGGGGACTACACGGTGACTGCCACGGCATCGTCGGGCTTGACGCCCGCCGTGGCGTTGTTGGCGGGCGCGGGCACGGTGTGCTCATTGACAGGGTCGAAAGTGTCGTTCCTGACATCAGGTACCTGTGTGGTGATCGCGACCCAGGTCGGTAACGCGAACTATTTGTCGGCCATTCCCGAAGACACTCAGACGATCGTCGTGGGTTCGTTGAACCAGACGATCACCTTTGCTCAGCCGGCGAACATGGAGTTCGGCGATCCCGACATGGTGGTGGCACCGACCGCGTCGTCGGGCCTGCCGGTGACGGTGACATCGGAGACGGCGACGGTGTGCACGGTGAGTGCCAACAAGGTCTCGATCGTGACCGTGGGGCGCTGCGAGTTGAAGGCAACACAGGCGGGAGATGCGCGGTATGCCGCGGCAAGTGCCGAGGTGCGGGTGTTCGACATCGTTCCGGTGGTGCCGAACTCGCCGACGATCAGTTCGGCTTCCGCATCGAGCGGTGCGATCACGGTGAAGTTCGTCGCGCCAAGTTTCGACGGTGGTGCGGCGATCCTCGGCTATCGATTGACCGTGACACCGACCGGTGGGGGGACCGCGGTGACGGACAATTCGTGCGTGACGTCACCCTGCACCATCAACGGCTTGACGAACGGTACCGAGTACACGGTGACGGTTGCCGCGTTGAACGAGGCGGGGACCGGCTCGTTCTCTACACCGTCGCCGGCACTGACGCCGGTGACGAACGCGATGGCAGTTCAGGCTCTCGTTGCCACAGCGGGCGACACGACGCTTGCCGTGGCATGGACCACGCCTGCCGATCTTGGCGGCGGCACATTTACGCGCTACGAGGTGCGGGTACGCACAACGGGTGGTTCGTGGCCGGGTGTTGCAACCCAAAGCGTGACGTCATCCTCGACGACGTCGGCCACCTTGACCGGTCTCGACAACGGCACCGAATACGAGGTGCAGGTCGTCACCATCACCTCGGCCAATGCCGAGTCGTACGAAGGCAACACCGCGGTCGTGGTGTCGATACCGCGACGAGTGCCATCGTCGCCGCGCGAACTCACGGCGTCTCAAACGACACCGAGGGGTGTGCTGGTGTCGTGGTCCGTTCCTGCAAGCAACGGCGGTGCACCGATCACCGCCTACACGGTGACTCTCAGCGGCGGGGCATCCTGCGGAACAGTGACAGTCAGTGCGACAACGCAGGCCGGATCGTGCAACGCGACAGGTTTGTCGCTCGACACCACCTACACGATCACGGTTGTCGCCGTGAACGTCGCGGGGTCGAGCAGTGCGGTGTCGACGACGTACGCCACGCCGTCGTACCCGACACCGCCGACACCACCGCCGACGCCGCCGTGCGCGTCATGCATCGGTGAACCTTTCGACGGACCCGACGACCCGGACACGACTCCGAAAGACGTGAAGCCGGGCAAGATCGCATTGACCGACGGTGTGGTGACCGTGGTGCTTGAGGCTGCCGCTGGAACGGACGCCTTCGTGAACGCCGACAAGCAACTGGAGTTTGCACTCGGGGGCAAGTTGTCGGCGATCGGAACGGGCGCGTTGGCAACGACGACGATGGCAACGTGGTGGAACCGCACCGCGATGGCGACAGGAACAGTGAATGCCGCCGGCGGCGTGACAGTGGAGATCACCATGCCGACCGGGACGACGACCGGTGTCGCCAGCGTGCGCGTCGACGCAGTGTCGTCGCTCGGCGTGCAGCGATCCTTCTACTTCGCGGTGAAAGTTGTCGCTGCCAGCACGACGGATGCGACGACGACCACCACGACGACGACGGTTGCGGGTTCGGGCACTGGGTCGTCTTCGGCCACGTCCGGTACGACGACGACCGTCGCGGGTTCCGGCGGCGGGGCTTCATCGGCGACGGGCGGAACCACCGGTGGCGACGATGCCGTGCCGCAGGACGTGACCGCGCCGCGCAAGCCGACGAAGTCGGGAACGTTCGATCCCAAGTCGGGGGAGACCGAGATTCTTTCGTCGACCGGTGACGTGTCGAAGGCGAAGACAACCAGAAGGCTCAACGGTGTCGTCATCGAAGGTGGCGGAGTGAAGACGGGACTTGCTCCGTCGACCGGTACGAGCATGTCGAACAACGCCGCGGGTCAGATGGTGATCAGCGGAACCGGCAAACTCAACGTGTCGAAGTCGGGCCTCAAGCCCGGTTCGAGGGTTGCGGTGTGGCTGATGCCGTCGATGAAGCGCTTGGCGGTTGTCACCGTGAAGGCGGACGGCACGGTCAACTTCAGCGTCACGCTTCCTGCCAACCTTCCCGCTGGTAATCACAGGTTGCAGATCGACATGATCAACTCGAAAGGCAGGGCTGTCTCAATGGCGACCGGGTTCTCGATGAGCGCAAACCGTATGCCGGTCACTGGTTCGAATACCGCCGGAGGTGTCGCCCCCGCCGTATTGATCCTGTTCCTGGGGGTGGGACTGTTGTTCGGTCGCCGCCGCTTGCGCACGTCGCCTAGTTTGTGACTCTGTCGTTGCGACAACGTCGGTGGGGCCGACGCGACAACCGGGGGGAACATGTCGGAATTCGATTACGAAGATCTTGCGGGAATGCAGCTCAGTGATGCCGAACTGGCTGAGTTGGTTGGCCAGGGAGGGGAGTGCATCTTCAACTGGACGACGAAGGAGGGCCATCCCGTTGGCGTCGTTGTTGCGTACATCTACAAGGACGGTACGTTCTGGACGACATGTGCCGAGCGCCGCAAGCGCGTGCCCGCGCTGCGCAAGCGTCCGCAGTCGGGCATCGTCATTAACAAAGACGGTCGCACCGCCAGTTACAAGGGCGACTCGAAGGTTCATCAGAACGGTGACCCGGGTTTCAACGAACTGAAGACGTGGTTCTACGGAGCGCTGTCGGGTGCCGCGGCGAACCCGCAGGACAAGTACCGCCAGGCATTTGCCAAGTTCCTCGACTCACCGCACCGCGTGATCATTGAAACGCCGGTGAAGTTGATCGTGGGCTTTGACGTGATGAAGTTCCGTGAGCAAACAAACAAGGCGATTGCTGCGGGGCTTGCCGACTGACGGTCAGTCGAGCCAGCGAGGCCTTTGATCATCATCACGGTCGGCAAGGTCTTGTTCGACTTCGAGACGCTTTTCCTCTTGCTGTTGCCGGCGGAGCCATTTTGACCGACGGTGTGGCGCGTGTCGTCCGCGCCGCGACTTCGACCACCAACCACCAAGGCTCATGCCACAAGTGTCGTGACAATAAATCACCGATCGACGGGACTTTCATCAGCAACTTACTGCGGCAATACTTGGGGCATGGTCCCGCGCGCGGTCTTTGGTCGGACTGGCCACGTTTCGAGCCGCGTGATTTTTGGAGCCGCGGCGCTGAGTGGCATGAGCCCCGATCGATGTGCGACAACCTTCGAGTTGCTCGAACAGCACGGCGTCAACCACATCGATGTCGCGGCTGGTTACGGCAACGGTCGAGCCGAATCGAACCTGGCACCGTGGCTGAGGGAAAACCGCGGGTCGGTGTTTCTTGCGACGAAGACGGGTGAGCGCACCGCCGATGCCGCTCGTCGCGAACTCGAGGCATCCCTTGGGCGCATGGGGGTCGACTCCGTGGATTTGATCCAACTTCACAACCTGGTCGAACCCGACGAGTGGGATGTTGCGCACGCCAAGGGCGGTGCAGCCGAAGCCATGTTTGCTGCACGCGACGAGGGGTTGGTGCGCTTCGTCGGGGTGACGGGCCATGGTCGGCGGATCCCGGCGGTTCACCTGCGCAGCCTGGCTGCCCGTGACTACGACTCGGTCCTCTTTCCTTACAACCACACGATGATGTCGATGACCGACTATCGCGACGATGTCGAACGGCTACTCGCCTTGTGCGCCGAGCGTGACGTCGCAGTGCAGACCATCAAGTCGATCGCCCGTGGTCGTTGGGGCGACGGAGACATGAAGAAGTTCAGTTGGTACGAGCCACTCACCGATCCTTCGGCAATTTCACGAGCCGTACGCTTCGTTCTGTCGCGCGAGCGACTCTTCCTCAACTCCACCAGCGACGCTCGGTTGCTGCCGTTGGTTCTTGCCGCCGCCGGTGACAATCTCGTCTGTCCCGACGATGTCGAACTTCAAGCCGACGAATCACAACTCGAAATCACCGCACTGTTCGACGGCGCGGATCTGGAGCGCATCTGACGCCATGAAGATCAACCAGCGCCATGAACGACGGCTGTTGCAGGGTCCGCGTCCCCGACTGCGTGAGCTTGGAACCGTTTTTCGCGTAACCCGCGAGTTGCTCCGCGGATTCCGCAAACTCCACTTCGTCGGTCCGTGCGTGACGATTTTCGGATCCGCACGGGTCGTCGAGGGTTCGTTCGAATACGAAACGGCCCGCGAGGTTGCGCGACGGCTCGGTGACGAGGGATTTTCGATCATCACCGGCGGCGGACCCGGGGTGATGGAAGCGGCGAATCGTGGAGCCCGCGACGCTGATGTGGTGAGCATCGGATGCAATATTCGACTGCCGCACGAACAAAAGCCGAACGATCATCTCGATGTCAGCATCGACTTCAACTACTTCTTCGTTCGCAAGGTGATGTTGGTCAAGTATTCGTATGCCTTCGTCGTCATGCCCGGCGGTTTCGGGACGATGGACGAACTCTTCGAAGCCCTCACGCTCATTCAAACGCGAAAGATCCACGACTTTCCGGTTGTTGTGATGGGCACTGCATTCTGGCGCGACTTGCAGGAACAGCTTGATGCCATGGTCGAGCGTGGAATGATCGATCGGTCGGATCTTGACTTGGTTCTCGTCACCGACGATGCAGAAGAAGCCGTTGCGTACATACGCCATGCCGTGCGCGAGCGTTTCGCCCTTCGGCCGCAATTGCGACCGATTCGCGCTCTTGGTGAGCGTCGTTGAGTCTGTAATTACACGACGTTCTGTTTGTCGTGATTGATGAATGGAAATACCGATCGCGTCGTCGCGGCGCCGTTGCTGCTCGCGCCATGTGTTGAGTGATCCGTGATACGCGCCATGGGGGCGCGTGCGAAAGGAGCACCATGAAAAAGAAGCGACTTCTCGTGCGAAGCGCACTCGCTGTCATGGCGGTTGCGGCCGTTGTGGCTGCCGTGACCGGATCGACAGGCAGTGCCGCACCCGTCGGCGATCACTACATCGACAACCTCGGTTCGGGGGTGACAGCCGAAGGATTCAGTGACGGCAACACGAACTCCGACTGTTCGACGTCGACGTTTCTCGAAGGTGATTACGACCTCTGGCACTTCGTCGTCAACCAGACGGAAGGTGCCGGAAACTTGTCGTGGAATGCCGGGCTGTCGGCATGGAGTTCACCGAGCAGCGTCAACGTCACCGACGTGACGACGCAGTACGGCAGCTACCAGCCGGGTGCAGGGATCAGGCACCTGTGGATTGCAACGACCCCTCCCGGAGCGACGTTGAACACGGCGTACCTCGACTACACCGGGTCGGCAGGCAACGAGGTGCTGTCCCACACGTGTTCGAACAGCCTGATCACCGTGACGTCGATCGAGGTTGACCCCGAAGTCGCTTACGACATGACCTGGGACTGGGCGGTCGACAAGCGGCTGGAATGGGGTGTCGATCCATTGGGCGGATACGACCTCGGCTATGAAATCGAGGCGAATCGTTCGGTGCATCCGCGCACCTTGCCGGGGTCGCTGCACGTGACGGGAACCGTCTCGGTTGACCCACCGACAACCGTCGTCACCGACCTGGACGTGACCTTCACTCAGGGTGCGTACAGTCGGTCGTGCGCCAGCGTGCTGGCCACGCTCACATACGATTGTGAGATCGATGTGGCGCAGGTGCTCATCGACGCGGCAACCGGACGACCCACCGGAACGGCGACCGTCTCCGCCGTTGCCACGTACGCAGGTGGAACGATGACCGATTCTGCTGGCCTCGATTTCGACGACTTCGATCCAGATCGCATCTATGCGGCGACGGCAACATTGTTCGACGACAATGCGACTCCTGCCGATGAAGGCGACGATCGTTCCACGATGTCGGGCAATCTTTCGTACGAAGTCGACTGGTACCCGACGGGTGACACCTGCCTCGAGCGCACGAACACTGCCCTCCTGGCGATCGATGACAAGCCGGTGGGAATGACCGACCCCAGCGACTCGGTGACGGTTCGTTGGTGTCCACCGCTGCCCGGTCGCACCATCGGGTACTGGGGCAACAAGATGGGCGCACCCGAAGTACGTGACAACCTTTTGTCGTTGACGACGGAGTACCCGGCGGCACTCGGCGGAGTCGGGCCTTTCGCGGACAATCCGCAGGTGCGCAGCTTCTTTCGCAATGCCAACTGCAGTGGCGACTGCAAGTCGATGTTTCAGGCGCAATTCCTCGCCACCGCGATGAATGCACTCGACGACGACTTTGCCGAGCAGGGTGTGATGCTGATGGGTGACTGCTGGTCGGTCATGGATTTGCTCGACGAGGCGAACGACGGCGTCGCAACGGCGGACAAGTCCTGGTACTCAGATTGGAAGTCGCTCTTCGACGACATCAACAACTCGCGTCAGACCACCTGTCTGACGGTCATCGACTGACGATTATTTGGGCAGCACCCCCGGGTTGCCGTGGCGCCAGGTTCCCTGCATGAGGCGGAACGTGATGCGCCAGCCCCCGGGGGTGCGCACCAACTTGTCGTCGTAGTAGCCGGCGATCCAGTAGTTGTCGCCGCCTTCAGTACCGGTTTTCACGTGCATTCCCTGTAGTTGGCAGCGGTGCGTGGCAGTGTCGCCGTTGACAACGATCTGATGGTTGCCAACGAGGTGCTGGGTATGGTCGAACCACGAGACGGCCTTGCTGATGCGTGCCTTGATGGCGTCGCGACCCGTGCATTCGACGCCGTGGAGCATGCCGTTTGCATCGGGGGTGAAGACGTTGTCGAGCTCGTCGAAGTTCCGCATGTCGAGCGCCCAGGTATATGCGATTGCAACCTCGGTGATGGCCTGCTTGTCCGCAAGATGCGGGTCGATTGACATGGCGCCTCCTACAAGCCGATCCGACCGGTTTCCTGCACGATCTTCGTGCCGAGTTGCACGAAGCGGTGGTTGCGGTCGCCGATCACTTCACCCGCGCCATCGACCACCATCACATGACCGTTCACGAACGCCGCCTCGTCGGACGCGAGGAAGAGAGCGGCATTTGCAATGTCGTCGACACGACCCCCGCGACCCATCGGATTGGTGACGCCGATTTTTTGGGTCGCTTCGGTGAGATTGTCGGAGCTTCCGGTGGCGAGCCATGCGGTGAGTCCCGTGACGGTTCCGCCGGGTGCGATTGCATTCGTGCGAATGCCGTGCCGACCGAGTTCCGTCGCAACCGACTGGGTGAGGCCAACGACGCCATGTTTGGCCGCGGTGTAGACGTGAGGTCCGAGACCCGCACGGAGACCCGCCGTGCTGGTGGTGTTGATGATCGACCCGGCGTGGCCATCGGCGTTTCGCCCTTGGGCGATCATCGTCCGCGCGGCATGCTTGATTCCGTAGAACACGCTGCTCAACAAGACGTCGATGGAACGCTGCCATTCGTTGCCCGGAATGTCGGCGACGGGGCCGACTGCTCCAAGAATGCCGGCGTTGTTGAACATGCAGTCGACGCGCCCGAAATGCGAAACCGCGGCGGCGACCAGAGCTTCAACCTCTGATTCCTTCGCCACGTCGCAGCGCACGAAGATCGCATTTGCGCCGTGGGCCGCCGCGATCTTCTTGCCCGCCTCTTCCTGGATGTCGGCAACGACACACTTCGCGCCTTCAGCGATGAATCGTTCGACGGTGCCCGCACCGATTCCGGATGCTCCGCCGGTGACGACGGCAACCTTGTTCTTCAACCGCATGTCTTTCAGACCCTCCCCATGACGGGTACGTTAGGTGACATGTCATCGAAGCCCAGCGTCAGCATTCCCGCCGGAGACCCGCCCGCGGGTCTCGTCATCGAAGATCTCGTGGTTGGCACGGGTGACGAGGCGGTGAAAGGCAAGAACGTCGACGTGCACTATGTCGGTGTGGCGTGGAGCAACGGAAAGCAGTTCGACGCATCCTGGGATCGCCGCGAGACGTTCGAATTTCGTCTTGGCGCCGGTCAGGTCATCCAAGGCTGGGACGACGGCGTTGCCGGCATGAAGGTGGGGGGTCGGCGTCGACTCACCATTCCCCCTGACATGGGCTACGGCAGCCGCGGTGCGGGCGGGGTCATCAAGGGCGGCGAGACGCTGGTCTTCGTCGTCGACCTGCTGCAGGTGTTCTGAACCCGGGGTAGTCCGCCATCGTCTCGGTGCCGTCGAAGCCCTAACGTGGGGTCATGACAGCAACCGATCCAGGACTCCGCAGGTCGCCGGGCATCTCGTACCAGGAATTGCTCAACACCGATTCCCATCCCGTCCCCGAGGTGCTTCGTCTCGAGTCGCCGAAGTATCTCGGTTCGGCCGACGTCAACTCCGAGCGCTTCTACAAGCGCGAATGGCACGAGCTCGAAAAAGAGCGCCTCTGGAGCCGCGTGTGGCAGATGGCGTGTCGCGAAGAGCACATCCCGAACCCGGGCGACTACATCGTCTACGACATCTGCAACAAGTCGTACATCGTCATGCGCACCAGCACCGGGCACATCAAGTCGTATGTCAACGCGTGTCTGCACCGTGGACGCCAGCTGAAGCACTTCGATGGTCGCTGCAGTGAAATCCGTTGTGCGTTCCACGGGTTCGCATGGACAAACGAGGGCAACCTGAAGGAAATCCCCGCGGGCTGGGACTTCGAGCACGTGAACCCGAACGAGTTCAACCTGCCGGAAGTCAAGGTTGGAACTTGGGCCGGTTTCGTCTTCATCAACCCCGATGCAAAGGCCGAATCACTCGAGTCGTTCCTCGGTGAGATCATCAACCAGTTCGAGCGCTGGGATCTCGGCAACCGCTACGTCGCGGCCCACGTTGCCAAGAAGTTGAAGTGCAACTGGAAGATCGCCCAAGAGGCGTTCAGCGAGGCGTATCACGTGAATGCCACGCACCCACAGATTCTCAAGTACCTCGGTGACACCAACAGTCAGGTCGACATCTGGGACAACTTCTCACGCGTCATCACGCCCGGTGGCACTCCGAGCCCGCTGCTCAAGTACACGGTGCACGAGATTGACATCATGCGCGCAATGCTCGACACTCGCGTCGACGAGGAAGTGGCGATGCAGATTCCCGAGGGCAAGACCGCCCGCGAGATGGGCGCTGCTGCGGCACGCGAGCGCTGGCGTCCGCTGGCCGGCGACATGGTCGACGAGTGGTCCGACGCCGAGTATCTCGACGCCATCGACTACACGGTCTTCCCGAACCTGCACCCGTGGGGTGCGTTCAACCGCATCGTGTACCGCTTCCGTCCGCTCGGCGACAATCACAAAGAGTCGCTGATGGAGTGTTTCTTCCTCTCGCCGTTCAGTGGCGAACGCCCGGCCCCGGCCACGATGCAGCTTCTCGATTTTCATGAGCCGTGGTCGAGTGCCGAAATTCTCGCCAGCCTCGGCAAGGTGTTCGACCAGGACGTCTACAACATGGAGCGTGTGCAGATTGGCTGCGAAACCTCGGTCAAGCCGGGTGTGACGCTGGCGAACTACCAGGAATCGAAGATCCGCTGGTTCCACATGCTGTTGGACCAATGGCTGGGGGTGTGACCATGTGGGGCATCGTTCATCCGCTCGACGGCAAGCTCTACGAAAAAGACGGCAAGGGCAACCTGAAGGTCAGCAAGGACGGCGTCTGGGGCATCTTCGACATCGACGGTCGCCATCTCGAAGGCGAGATGTATGAGTGCGATCCGCAGATGTGCGGTTGGGTCGGCGGCCCGAAGTACACCAACGCGCGTCTCGACAAGTCGGCCGACCGCAACGCCTGAGGTTTGTCGAGAATTTTCGCCCGGCCGTGGGCCCCAAAGTCAACCCCGTGGTCGGTCAATGACTTCAAGAACTCGCTGAAGTCGGGCGGAAATTCGATCTGTTCCATCGTTGATCCTGCGGAGTTCAAGGACGTGGCGAACCCGATCCGCCGGAGACTGGGCAAACCAGAACTCCCTGTCCGCTTGTGCAGCGTCGGCATGGGTGCCGATGGCAAGCCGTTTCTCCATCAGTCCATTTCCACTGGGTCTCAACGAAGAGGTGGCGGGGCAGGCCGATCAGAACGAGTCGATCAGTGAGAGCAAATCGAGGTCGCGGATCGCGGCGCTGGAACGGCTGACCATCGCGCTCATGAACGCCTTGCCGCGTTCGTTCGACGGATCGAGCGTTCCGGAAATGACCGCGACGTACACCCACAGGTAGAGGACGGCGCGTTTGTAGTCATCCCACGCTTGGTCGGCGGTGTAGCCCGTCACGCCGTTTGCTTCGAGTGTGCTGTGCCACAGTTCGACGAGTCGACGTTCGTTGGAGCGGCATTCCGTGACGTCCATGTTGTGGCTGAGGAGGTATGCGACGTCCTGTATTCCCTTGCAGCGCAGGGCACCCTGGAAATCGATTGCGGCAAGGGCCGAGTGTTCGGGTTTGGTTCCGAACATCAGGTTGTCCATGCGGAAGTCGCCGTGGATGAGCGTGTAGGGGTGTTGCATGAGCCATTGCTGCATCTTCGGCACGGCGTCGAGGAACTTGTCCTTGTTTGCCTTGATCTCATCGGAGATGAGATCGCCGAAGATCGAGACCATGTTGTCCCAACCCGCCCTGGCACCACCGAGCATGGCCTCGGCATGCAAGCCGGGGAAGTGGTAGGGAAGGAATTCGAGCTCGTCGGTGTCGACGTTTTCCCAGAACGACGCGTGCAGCATGCCGAGTTCGCGCATCGCGACTTCGGCCCGAGCGATGCTGCAACCTTCGACCTGGTCGCCCATCGTGTACTCCGACAGGTCTTCCATCACGATGATGAACGACGTCTGTCCGTTGAAGGCGGAGAAGTAGACCTTGGGCACGCGCATCCCGGCTTTCGGTGCGACGCGCTGGCAGAAAAGAACCTCGCGTTGGTACACATTGAAGGTGGTGGCGACGACGAGGTTGGCTTCGACCTCGGTGGGGTACTTGACGACGACCGACTTCGGGGCGTCATGCGCGTCACCTGCGTAGGTGGGCGTGATGACTTCGATCAGTCCGAGCATGCCGACACCTTCACCGACGGGGCGACGCTGCATCGCGGTGACGGAGCCTCCCCGGGGCAGGTGACCATTCGCTTGGAGAGCTGCGGTGAGCCACTCGTTCGAGATGTCGTTCGGGCGGAGTGGGTAGTTGTTCGGATCAACGGCCATTCCCGCAAACTAATCTGTCGTCGTGGGGGCAAATTCAGGGGTCGACAACTGGCTGCGTGACGAAATGGCGGCGTTGGCCAAACGGTTGCTTGCCCATGTCGAGAACAAGACAACCGACCACGCCGCTGATGTCTTCCGTGAGCCGGTTGCCAACTACACCTCGGTCGAGAAGTGGGAGCGCGAGCGCCAAAAGTTGTTCAGGGAGTCGCCCTTGCTGCTCGGTCTCAGTGGAGACCTGCCCGCGAAGGGCTCGTACCGAACGCTGACGGTGTGCGACGTGCCGGTGTTGATGATTCGTGGCGACGATGGTGTCGCGCGGGCGTTTGTCAACGTGTGCCGCCACCGCGGTGCGCCCGTCATTCAAGACGAGCGTGGAGAGTCGCGTCGGTACACCTGTGCATATCACGCGTGGTCGTATGACGGCACGGGGGCGCTGGTCGGTCTTCCGGCCGCCGATGCGTTCGATGGCATCGACAAATGTGACTACGCATTGCGGCAACTCGCTCTCGAAGAACGTCACGGGATGCTGTGGGGCGTCCTGACTCCGGGCGCGACGATCAACGTTGCGGCATGGTTGGGTGACGAACTCGACCGTGAATTCGCTGCGTTCGACTTTGGGTCGTGCGAGTGGTTCGTGTCGTACTCCATCGATGCTGCGAACTGGAAACTCGCGATGGATACCTACTTCGAGGCGTACCACTTCGCGTCACTGCACCGGAACACGATCAACCTCATCACCTACAACGACGTGATTGCATTCGACACCTTCCAGCAGCACCAGCGCAACGGCTTCCCGCGGCGCAATGTTCTCGAGCTGCGCGACATTCCCGAGACGCAGTGGGAACCGCTCAACCACATGTCGAGCATCTACAAAGTCTTTCCGAACGTGGCGGTGACGGTTGCCCCCGAGGCCGTGTTGATTTCGCAGGTCTTGCCCGGGCCGACGGTCGACACCAGTATCACCATCCAGTCGACCTATTCGCGGTCGCCGATCGATTCCTATGAACGCCGTGCCGAACTCGACAAGCGGGCCCGCTTCATTCGCGACGTGATTCTGGAAGAGGATTACTTCCTCAACCACAAGATCGGTGCGGGACTATCGAGTGGCGCGAATGAATTCCTCACGTTCGGCCGCAACGAACCCGGCCTGCATCACTTCCACCGAATGGTGGAAGAGTTTGCTCACCGGTAGTCGGCGAAAAACTCGGCAACGTCGTTGGCGACCAGGTCGGGTTGTTCGGCCGCCGCAAAGTGACCGCCGGCCGGCATGCGGGTCCACCGCTTGATGTTCGCCACCTTCTCCGCGCCGCGTCGTGGAATGAAGATGAGGTCGCCCGGAAACACCGCCATCGCGGTGGGCGCTTCCATGATCGGTGTGCGGTCGTGGGCAGGTTTCCAGGGCTCGTTCGTACGTCCGTAGTACATGCGGCACGAGCTCCAGAACGAGCCCGAGAACCAGTAGATGCTGACGAGGGTGGCCAACTGTTCGAGCGTGTGGGTTTTCTTGACATCTCGGTGGCCCGTTTCGGTGAGGGAGTCGCTCCAGAGGCGACGCCGTTCGATGAGCCATGCGGCCATGCCCGCGGGCGAGTCGTGCATCGCGTACGACAATGTTTCGGGTTCGATGCCCTGCACCGTGTAGTGGCTGGTTGCCGTGGCCATGCGTTGTTTCATCAACTGCGGGTAGTGCTTCTCTTCGTCGTCGTAGTCGTCGGGGCCAAGTGTGCCGCGGTCGAGTCCGGGGAAGATGGGAAGCGTCATGTGGGCACCGTGGATGGTGTCGGCGTGCGCGTGGGCGAGTTCACTGGTGACGATGGCGCCCCAGTCGCCGCCGTGGGCCGCGTACTTCGGGTAGCCGAGAACCTCGGTCATCAATTTGTTCCACAGGTTCGCCACGTCACGGGTGGTCACATGACCGACCGGCAGTGGTGACGACCAGCCGAATCCGGGTAGGGCGGGAACGACGACATCGAAGTTGGCGGCGGCGAGTCGTCGGGCGACGGGAAGATAGTCCCAATAAGTCCACGGCCAACCGTGAGTCGCAATGATCGGCATCGGATCGGCGCCGTTTCCGCGCAGATGAACAAAGTGAATGGGGATGCCGTCGATGACGACGCGATGGTTGGGCACCGCGTTCATTTCGGCGACCTTGGCTTGCCAGTCGAAGTCGTGGCGCCAGTAGTGCAGGAAGTTCTCGAGCCAGCCTCGTTGCATGCCGTATTTCCAGTCGTCGTTGGCGACGCCGAGCGGGTAGCGCGTGTTATCGAGACGATGGTGCAGGTCGGACACCGCAACCGGGTCGTAGGGAATTTCGAACTGTGTCAGTGTGCTCATCATTCGCCCTGCTGTTTCCTGCCGCCGTACTGGTAGCTGCGTTCGGTGCGACCACCGGCCACGAGGATGTTCTGACCCGTGATCCACGATGCGGCGGGTGAGGCAAGGAACATGACGGCAGCACCGATGTCGTCGATGGTGCCGAGGCGCCCGAGAGGAATTGTCTGGCGGAGCTTTTCGAGCTGGTCGCTGATGCCGAGAACTCCGAGGTACGCCTCGGTGACGACGGGCCCGGGCGAAACGGTGTTCACGCGGATGCCTCGTTCGGCGAGTTCGAGAGCGAGAGTTTGGGTGAGATTGATCATTCCGGCTTTCGCGGCCGCATAGGCCCCGGTCATGGGTGAACCGCGCATACCCGCACCGGAGGCGATGTTGATGATGGTTCCGCCGTTCGGCATGTTTCCCGCAGCGGCACGCGCACCTTGGAAGGCCGACGTGAGGTTGAGCTCGAGCATGCCGCGGAAAAACTCGTCGCTCATCTTGGCGAGTTCGTAGGTGGTGGGTTCGACGGATCCGCCGACGTTGTTGACCCAAACGTCGAGTCGGCCGAATTCGGCGACCGTACGACGGGCAATTTCGTCGGAAAAATCACGGATGTCACCTTCGACGATGAGGGCGCGCCGACCCCGCTCACGCACACCGTTCGCCGTTTCCTCGAGGTCGGAGAGACGACGTGCGTTCACCACCACGTCGCATCCAGCATCGGCCAGAGCCCAGGCAATGCCGCGGCCGATGCCTTGCCCGGATCCCGTGACGACGGCGACTTGGCCGTCCATTCGAACCAAATCAAAGACGCTCATTCGCATACCATACGCTTCGCCAACGGCGACGTTTGCGTCGCGGACAACGAGGGGGAATCGATGGCGGGCATTCTTGGGAACTTGTCGGGTCGGACGGCGGTCATTACCGGCGGCGCTTCCGGAATCGGTCTTGCGATGGCGGAACGGTTCGGCGCCGAGGGCATGAACGTCGTCATCGCCGACGTCGAGGACACGGCATTGTCGGCGGCCAACGACTCATTGTTGGCAAAGGGCATCGACTCCCGAGCGATGCGGTGCGACGTTTCGGATCTCGGATCGGTCGAGGCGCTTGCCGACTTCGCCTATGAAGAATTCGGCAACGTGCACGTGCTGTGCAACAACGCCGGAGTGGTGCACCGTGACCGCGTGTGGGAAGCGTCGATCGAAAGTTGGGAGTGGGTCATTGGTGTCGATCTGTGGGGGCCCATCTACGGCGTCAAGACTTTCGTTCCGCGGATGATCGCGTCGGGTGAGCCGGGTCATGTGATCAACACCGCATCGACAGCGGGCATCCTCACGTTCCCCGGCATTTGTTCCTACGACGTGGCCAAGCAGGGTGTCGTCGCGCTGTCCGAGGTGTTGCTCGTCGATGCGCGAAATGCAGGAGTGCCGATTCTTGCCTCGGTGTTGTGTCCCGGAGTGGTGCGCACCAAGATCGGCACGAGCGAGCGCAACCGTCCGGGCAATGTCCAGGGTGCCGCTTTTGGTACGCAGGGTCTCACGACCGCGACCGAGGCAATTGATCCGGAAGACGTGGCTGATCAGGTCCTCGACGCGGTTCGCGAGGGCCGTTTTTGGATCATGACCCACCCGCGTTACGTCGGCCTCGCGCAGGACCGTGCGAAGGCCATGGAAACCGGCGCACCGCCGCCCGTGCCGTCGCCCATCTGACGATCATCTGGTTGTCGTCTGCAACCGCCACTGTGATTGCGGCCGGGAAGCGACGCTGTCTTCGTGTCGTGGGTCACACACGGCTACATTGACCCCCTGAAATTCGGTGAACACCCGGTGAACAGCCATCGGGCGAAACGAGGGGGTATTCATGCTGGGTGAGAAGTGGATCATCGACCGGACGCCGTCGAAGAAGTTCCCGTCATACACGCGCGGCAATGCCGCCGATGTCCTCGCCGACCCGGTGAGCCCGCTCGGCTGGTCGTTGTGCTGGGAAAAGGGCGTGGTCCTTGGCTGTCGTGACGGCTTCGTGTCGTTCGGCGTGTTCGATGCCGACGAATATGGCACACCCCCCGAAACATTCGGGATGTTTGGCGGCTACTTCTACAACTCGCTGATGCAAGCGCGACTCATGGGTGTGCGCATGCCGGGCGCAACGCCCGAGGCGATCGACGCCGCCTATTTCGACAACACCCCCGACGTGCCGCCGTACGTCCCCGAGCCGTGGCATGACAGCCCGAAACACGAGGCGAAGTTGGGCGAAACGATGGCGTACGTGATGAGCGGCGAAGTCTTCCAGCCCGTCGAAGACCAGAAGAAGCTCGCCCAAAAGATTCGTGCCGAGCGCCCCGACCTCACGAAGCTCACCGACGAGCAGTTGGTTGCGCGCGCGCGTGAGATTGGTGCGATGCTCGTCCCGCTCTTCGAAAGCCACGTGTGGGTGTCGCTCGGAGCGTCACTCGGACCCGGTGCAGTTGGCGCGATCACTGCCGCGATCGGCCGCGCGGAAGACGGCGTGAAATTGATCGGCTCGGTGGGCGACGTCGACTCGGCACTCATCGCAATCGATTTGTGGGATCTTTCGCGAATGATTCGCAATTCCACCGAGCTCACCGCGGCGTTCGATGCCGGGGCCGATGCATGGGAAGCGAAGGTCAAAGGCACCGCGTTCGAAAAGGCCCTCGCCGACTTCAAGGTGAAACACGGATCGCGCGGTCCGAACGAATGGGACCCGGCAGCGCCAACGTACGAAACGAGCCCCCGCCTCGTGTTCGCCCAACTCGACCGTCTGCGCCGACAGGCAGACTCGGCTGATCCGCGCGCGGCAGCCAAGCGCAACTCGGCCGAGCGCGAGCGCGTCTTCAAGGAGATCTCCGAGATGCTCGCGGGTGACGCCGAGACGGCAGGAATGTTCGCCGCCGGCTACAAGTCGGCTGCGGTGTGGCAGCAGGGCCGCGAGCGCTGCAAGACCAACAACATCGCAGCCATTCACGAGGTGCGTATGCCAATGCGCGAACTTGGCCGTCGCGCGACCGAGCGTGGTCACATCGGCAACCCCGAGCAGATCTTCATGCTGCTCGAATCCGAACTCGATGACTTCATTGCCAACCCGACCAAGTTCACCACCGTTTTGGCCGAGCGTGAAGCCGACCACAAGGAACTCGCCACGCTCATCCCACCGTTCATCGTGAACGGCTCGGTACCTCCGCTCAACCAGTGGAAGAAGCGCGGACAGGTCGATGTCGCCCCGGTCAAGGCGGGCGACGTTCTGAAGGGCACGGCCTGTTCGGCAGGCACCTACACGGGCAAGGCGCGAATCGTGCTCGATCCGTTCGATCCATCGGGCCTCGATGCGGGCGACATTCTCGTCACGTTGAACACCGACCCGTCGTGGACACCGTTGTTCCTCGCCGCCGGTGCGGTGGTGGTGAACCTGGGTGCCATCGGATCGCATGCCAGCATCGTCAGCCGCGAATTGGGCATTCCGTGCGTTTCGTCGGTTACCGACGCCACGCTGCGGATTCCCGACGGAGCAACCATCACCGTCGACGGTGCCGCAGGCACGGTCACGATCGTGTCGCTGGGCTGATCAGTCGCGTTCGCGCACGTTCGTGAGGAAACGCCGGGTGCGTTCCTCACGCGGGTTGCCGATGACCTGGTCGGGGTGACCGTCCTCGACGACCACGCCCCCGTCCATGAACACCACACGGTCGGCCACGCCGCGAGCAAAGTCCATCTCGTGGGTGACGACGAGCATCGTCATCCCTTCCTCGGCGAGTTCCCGCATGACACGCAGGACGTCGCCGACAAGTTCCGGGTCGAGGGCGCTTGTTGCCTCGTCGAACAGCATCACCTTGGGTTCCATGGCGAGTGCCCGGGCGATGGCGACACGTTGTTGTTGGCCCCCCGACAACTGGGCGGGATAGGCCGCGGCTTTTTCCGCCAATCCAACGCGGGTGAGCAGGGCCATCGCCTTGGCCTCGGCGGTCGTGCGGTCTTGTTTCAGCACCTTGCGAAGAGCGATCGTGACGTTGTCCATCACCGACATGTGGGCGAAGAGGTTGAAGGACTGGAACACCATGCCGGTCGATGTGCGCGCACGGTCGAGGTCGCAGTCGGGGTCTGTCAGTTCGATGCCGTCGACGAAGACCTTCCCCTCGGACGGAGTTTCGAGCATGTTGACACAGCGCAGGAGAGTGCTCTTGCCCGAACCCGACGGGCCGATGATGCAGACCACTTCGCCGCGCGTGACGGCAAGATCGATGCCACGCAGAACATGATTCGTGCCGAACCGCTTGTGGAGTGCCTCGATGCGAACGAGAGTGTCGGTCATCGCCGACCCGCCTTTGAGCGACGTTCCATCCATGCAGCGAGCTGGGTGAGCGGAACGGTGAGCGCGAGGTAAACGAGACCCGCCACGACGAGTGGTGTCGCGTTCGCGGTGTCGTTGACACCGTTGCGGCCGAAACGCGCGAGGTCGAGGGTGCTTGCGGTCACGCCGAGAACAGAGATGAGCGACGTGTCCTTGATGAGCAGGACGAATTCGTTCGTGAGCGGCGGAACGATGATGCGAAAGGCCTGCGGAATGATGATTGTTGCCATGGCGCGCGTGTAGGACATGCCGAGGGACCGCGCGGCCTCCATCTGCCCGCGGGGTACGGCCTCGATACCGGCGCGAACGGTTTCTGCGATGTAGGCGGCCGCGACGAGGGCAAGGGGCACCGATCCCTGGATGTACGGATTGGGCCACTGCCAACCTGTTGCAATGGGAATGCCGAAGCCGAGAATCAGCAATGTGACGAGGAGAGGAATGCCGCGCAACACCTCGATGTAGATGGCGGCGAACCAGCGGTAGGGCTTCACGCTGGAGAGTCGCATGATCGCGAGGAGGAGACCGAAGGACAAGCCGCCGATGAAACCGAAGATCGTGAAGATCACCGTGTTGCGCAGTGCGGTGGTGAGGATGTCGGGGAACTGATCGCGGACGATGTTCCATTTGAAAAGGGCGCCCCCGAGGGCGCCCCAGTCGACCACGAGCAGAATCAACACCAACGCCGCGACTGTCGCGGAGTACACGCCCCCACGGACCAGCCGCAGGCGTTGGCGTCGACTCAAGCTCATGAATTGTGGCTGACGACTACTTGGCGAAGTACTTCGCGTAGATCTCGTCGTACTTGCCGTTCGCCTTCAATTCGGCGATGCCGGCGTTCAGTGCGTCGCCGAGCGCCGTGTTGTCCTGTGCGACGGCGAAGCCGTACTGCTCACCAGTCGGGAACGTAGCGGTCAGTGCCGTGTTCGTGTCCTTCAGGGCGCGCTCGGCATTGACCGGCAGGTCCTGGAGAATCGCATCGACCTGCTTGCCTTCGAGTGCGAGGAACATGGCCGCAGACTCGTCGAACGACTGGATTTTCGCATCCTTGGCATTCTCGTTCGCGTAGGTTTCGCCGGTCGTGCCGGTCTGAACCGCGATTGTCTTGCCGGCGAGCGCCTCGAGTGAAGTCAGCGCGTCCTTGTCTTCGGCGCGGACGAGAAGCGACTGATCGGCATCAAAGTAGCCATCGGTGAAGAGGGCGTTTGCCTTGCGCTCGTCGGTGATGGTCATCGCCGAGGCAACCATGTCGCAGGTTCCGGCCTTCGGTGCGAGCCAAATGCCGTCGAAGGGCTGAACCGTGACGGCGAGTTCGAGTCCGTCACCGATGCCGGCGGCAATTTCACGGACGATGTCCATGTCGAATCCGGTCCATTCCTTCGTCGTCTCATCTTGGAACTCGAAAGGCGGGTACGGCGCGTCGGTGCAGACGGTCAACTTGCCGTCTTCGATGAGTCCGAGGCTCGCAACGTCGACCGTGTCGCCACCGGCGTCGGCTGGTGCCGTGGTCTCTTCGGTGGCGGCTGCCGTTGTGTCGGCCGTCGCGGTTTCGGCCGCGGCGGTGGTTTCGTCGGTTGATGAACTGCCGTCGTCTCCGCAGGCCGCAAGGACGAGTCCGAGGGCCAGCAGGGGGGCGGCGATGCGCGAAATTCGACGCATTTGTGCTCCTTTGTGTGGGTGGTGGATTGCCTGAACGCTAGTCCACTTCACGTTGCGACCCCGTTGTACCGTTGAAACGTGGGCGAAATCGGAAACTGGAGCCAACTCACGCGGGGAGTGCGCTTGCCGATTCCCGACAACCTTGTCGTACCCGAACTTCACGAGGTTCAACTTCCGATTCCGCTGCCCGATGCGGTCGCCGACGTCGAATCGATGGTGCACGACACTGTTGCGACGCGGTTCGGGACCCTTCCCATTGCCGGGAAAACCATCGCTGTCGGGGCGGGAAGCAGGGGTCTCACTGCGCGTGTTGCAACGTTGCGAGGTGTCGTCGCGGGTCTGCGTGATTGCGGTGCCGTTCCATTCGTTGTTCCGGCCATGGGTAGTCATGCGGGTGGAACAGCCGATGGCCAGGCGGCATTGCTCGCCGCGCTCGGGGTGACCGAACAATCAATTGATTGCGAGATTCGTTCGTCGATGCGCACCATCGAAGTCGCGCGAACACCCGAAGGGATGCCGTTGTTCCTCGATGAACACGCGGCCGGCGCCGACTTCTTTCTGCCGGTCAACCGGGTGAAGCCGCACACCTGCTTCAAGGGGCCGATCGAGAGTGGATGCACGAAGATGGCGGTCGTCGGGTTCGGCAAGCAGCCCGGCGCGGCGCAGATCCATGCGTGCGGCCCCGAACGTATGGCAAAGCGACTCCTCGACGGCATCGCGGCACTGCGTGCGACCGGTCGACTGTTGGGTGGTGTCGCCACGATCGAGTCGTGTTCGGGTGACGTCGTGCGCATCGAGGCGCTGAGTGCGGACGAGGTGGGCGGCGAGCGCGAACATGAACTCACCGACTATGCGCGAAGCCTGGTTCCACGCCTCCCGTTTCGAGACATCGACGTGTTGATCGTCGAGCGTGGCGGCAAGGACATCAGTGGAACGACAATTGATCCGAACGTCACAGGTCGGTTCTGGGTGCACGGCCTCGCCGACTTCGAAGCGCCACCCGCAACCATCGTGCTGCTCGGTGTCACCGAGGCATCGGGAGGAAACGTTCTCGGCATCGGACTTGCCGATTTCATCCCGGCGTCGGTCGCGAGCATCGTCGACTGGGAAAAGACGTACCTCAACTGCTTCACGGCCGGGCCGTCGGGTGTGCGGCGGGCGCGAATGCCGATGGTGCTTGCCGACGAAGACGAATGCATTCGCACTGCGCTGATGATGTGCGGAAAAGCCGTCGACGAGCCCAAGCGGGTGGTGCGCATTCGTTCAACCCTGCACCTTGATCGTGCGTGGGTGAGCAGCAATCTCGTCAACGAGATCGCTTGAATCAACGCCGGTCGGACGAGGGCATCTCGAGTTCGTACATCGGTACGGCGCTGTCGCGGGACAGCCACAACCCCCCGCCCACCTGACGGAAGTGCAGGTCGAGCTCGCGTCGGTACCACTTGCCCGTGCGTCGATGCACGGCCATGTCGGTTGCCTGCGGGTCGACGACCTCGTCGAAGTCGGCCCGTGTGGGAATTTCAAGGTAGAGAAAATGCCGGCAGCCCGCTGCCAGGTTCGCGATGGCCGACTTTGTTGCGGCGTTGCCGGGGTACTGAAGCACGCTGTGACACACAACGAGGTCAAAGCGCTGAGGTGGCGTCCATTCGGTGATGTCGGCCTTCTTGTGGCCGTAGGTGGCGCATGCGTAGTCGCTCACGTCTGTTGACAGGAGCTTCACCTTCGGATGGTTCGCGCGGTACCAATCGCGCCAGTAACCAGGCCCTGCTCCGATGTCGAGAAACGACCGCACCTCGACACCCCACCATGACAGGAGCGAATGGACCGCGGTTGCGAGCTTGTCCACCTGGGATGCGGTGTGAACCGATCCGCGTCCGTAGAATTTCTTGTAGTACCGAGCATCGAAAGCCTGTGATCGCACGGCTCGTGTGTAGCAGACGAAGGTGCCGTACCGCCCATACTGCACCTCCCATTCGAGTTGGGCGTGCGACCTAGTGTGAACCCATGCGATACGGAGCGGTGTTCCCGACAGTGGAAATCGGCAAGGACCCGGGTGCGATTCGAGCATGGACGCAAGCGGTGGTCGACATGGGTTTCGAGCGAATCGTCGCGTACGACCATGTGGTCGGCGCGGTTCATGCGGGCCGCGAGCCGAAACTGTGGGGTCCCTACACCGAGCTCGACGAGTTTCACGAACCCATTGTTCTCTTCAGTTATCTCGCTGCCATCACGACCGACATCGAACTGGTGACGGGTGTCGTCATTCTTCCGCAGCGCCAGGCGGTGTTGCTCGCAAAGCAAGTCGCGGATCTCGACCTCTTGTGCAACGGACGATTGATTCTGGGCGTCGGAACGGGGTGGAACTACGTCGAATACGAATCACTGGGAATGGAGTACCGCAACCGTGCCCGACGCATGGAGGAACAAGTCGAGGTGATGCGACGTTTGTGGACCCAGTCGGTTGTCGACTTCGACGGCAAGTATCACCGTGTCGACAGGGCAGGAATCGCCCCGATGCCCGGACGCAGCATTCCCGTCTGGTTCGGTGGCTCGGCCGAAGCATCGGTTCGCCGTGCGGCACGCATGGGCGACGGATACATCTTCGGCAACACGGGGTCGCGCGTCGATGCCGCCAACGAAATACTGCGTGAGGAGCTCGAGGCGAGCGGCCGGTCGTGGGGAGACTTTCCCCGTGATGCCGTGGTGCACCTGCAGCGGGGTGAGGCCGAACTTGCGCCGGAGATTGCCTCGTGGAAGGCGTCGAACCCCCAATGGATCTCGCTGTCGACCATGGCGAACAGGATGTTTCAAGGGATGACCCCGGTCAACCGCGTCGATCAGCAAATTTCGATGCTCGAACGGGCCCTCGACTTCGTGAAAGCCGCCTGAACCGGAAACGCCGGATCACACGGGTGCATCGCACGGGCGACGTGGCGACACGGTGGCGGGCAGAGTGCGCCACATGTCATCGAGGAGATCGTTGCGAACCGTTCGGTGCGAGGGGTCGTGCCACAAGTTGACGTGCTGCAGCGGGTCGTCGGCAAGGTTGTACAACTCGCCGTCGGTGCCGTCGTGAACGGTGCCCGGCAAAGTGGCGGTACAGACCCACGACCCTCGTGTGATGGTGCGTAGCGAGACGATCTTGCCGAAGAGGACGCTGTCCCATTCGGTGAGGACCCGTTCGTGGCCGAGAGCCAGTGCTTCGGTGTCGGAAAGCGGCAGGCGTTGCGACTCGGTGTACGACGGTCGCGCAAGACCTGCGATGTCCGCGAACGTTGCTGCAAGCGATACGAGTCCGACCGGCGTGTCGACGGTGGCCGGAGCAACCTTCGTTCGGGACGGTGCGGGTCGCCAGATGAGCGGCAGTCGCATCAGGGAATCGACGTGGTACGGACCCTTGAACAGAAGGCCGAAGTCACCCTGGAACTCGCCGTGGTCGGTGGTGAACACGACATCGACGTCGTCGTACCAACCTTTTGCGCGCAGCATTGTGATGATTCGTGCGATCGCTTCGTCGACGAGTTCGTTCTGGATGTGGACCATCGCATTGACTTCACGCACCTGATCGGCCGTCAAGGTGGCCGGTATCCATTTCGCCGGCGCCTCGTAGTTCGAGACGAACGTGCCGTGATACCACCCGAGCCAGTGCGCCGGTTTGGTGGCGAGGATGCGCTCGCGCTCGACCGGATCGTCGACCCAGCCCGCGGGAAGGTCGAGGTCGCGCCAATTCACGCGGTGCAGTTCGGACATCGGCGGATCCCAGGCGTGGTGAGGGTCGGGAAAGCTCACCCAGCAGAACCAGTCGTCGTCGTTGTTCTGTTTTTCGATCCATGACACCGCTCGGTCGGCGACCCAGTCGGTGTGATACCACTCGCGGGGTATCGGATTGTGCTTCACCTGCGGCGCTCCGGTGTCGCCACCGCCCGCTTCGTTGACCTGCAATTGCGCGTTGAGAATCGGGTACAACATGCCGATGGCTTCCGGGTGGTTCTCGCGCAGCCATTTTGCGTAATGCAGCGGGCCCATCCCGTTGTGCGTGGCCAATTCGAGGTGTTCAAAACCGCGATGCGGTTCCGAACGACCATCGGCGGACTCGCGGTAGACGGTCTCTTCGCCAAGAGTCGCGAGCGAGTTCTCTGTGAACAGTGCGAACGGGTCGAGAAACGGTTCGAAGTGGGCCTTGCCGATGAGGGCGGTGCGATAGCCATTGCGCCACAGATCCATCGCGATGCTGGGCGCGTCGACGGGGAGTGCGACGCCGTTCATCCAGACACCGTGGCTTGCGACATGTTGACCGGTCAGCATTGTTGAACGCGATGGCATGCACACCACGTTCGACGGGATGGCCCGGGTGTAACGAATACCCTCGCGCGCGAGTTCATCGACTGCGGGAGTGCGCGCGACACGACCACCGTTGCAGCCGAGGGCGTCGTAGCGCTGCTGATCGGTGGTGATGAAGAGAATCCGCCGTGGCATGTCAGGCCTTTCCGAACTTTTCCTCGAGGGTTCGCAATCCATCGCCGGCGGCGGCACCAATTGCGAGTCCAAGCACCTCGGGTTCGATATTGGTGGAATACACGACGATGCACGAGTGATCGGTGATCGGAATGACGTCGTACGTGCCGAGGTGTTGAGTGACGAGGGGATTGCCGATGATGGAGTATTGGAAGCGGCGCAGGTCGTGGTCGACGAGCAGGATCTGTTCTTCGAAGACGATTCCCGAGGGGAGTGTCACCCAGCGTTTGTCGCCCTCGACCCGTGTCGATGTGGTGGGGAACCACTCATGGAGGGCTTCGGGACGTCCGATGAACGCCCAGACCTCGCTTGCCGAAGCGGCCAAAATGGCATGTCGTCTGACAGAACCCACGTCTCCAACCTACCGATCCGGCTCACGCGTCACCGCTGTTTGCGGGGATCGCCCAATCGATGACGGGCTGGCCGTGCGCAAGGAGCGCATCGTTCGTGCGGGAGAAAGGTTTGCTGCCGAAGAAGCCGTTGTTGGCCGACAGCGGTGAGGGGTGGGCGGACTCGATGATGGTGTGACGCAGGCCGCCGGCTGCGTCAACGATGAGGCTCTTCTTTTTTCGCGCCGACGCACCCCACAAAATGAAGACAACGTGGTCGTTTTTCTCCGCAACACTCGCGATGACGCGGTCGGTGAATGTTTCCCACCCCTTGCCTTGATGTGACGCTGCCGCATTGGCGCGCACCGTCAGAGTGGCGTTCAACAAAAGCACGCCTTGTCGCGCCCACGACTCGAGATGACCATGAGCCGGGGGCGCGATGCCGAGATCCGTACGCAACTCTTTGAAGATGTTCATGAGGCTGGGTGGAATTGCCACTCCGTGATTCACCGAAAAGCACAAACCGTGCGCCTGTCCGGCACCGTGGTACGGATCTTGGCCCAAGATGACGACTCGAGTTGAAGCGAACGACGTGGCATGGAGGGCGTGAAAGACCTCATCATGAGGTGGGTATACGGCGGTTTGCGCGCGCTCCTTCGTGACAAATGTCTGGAGGTCCTTCCAGTACGGTTTTTCGAACTCACCGCGCAGAATCGGGTTCCAGTCGGTCGTCACGGTGCTAGAAAATAACTCCACATGGACGTCATCGTTGCAATCGACATTGGCGGCACAAAGATTGCCGCAGGTCTCGTGACCACCGATGGCACGGTGATCGACCGCACCCGCTGCCGGGTGAATTCGGCGCAGAGCGACGACGGCCTCTTCGGCGATCTCACGGGCCTGGTATCCGAGATGCTGGTGAGGGCGCGTGGCCAGCACGGTACGCACCCCATTGCGGTTGGGATCGGCACCGCAGGGCCGGGCGAACCGAACGCGGAACGTGTTTCGCCACTCAATATTCCCTGTTGGCGTGATTTTCCGCTCGCCCAGCGGCTGCGCGACTTCACGGGTCTGCCGGTGTTCGGCGATGGCGATGCAAAAGCCTTGGCGTTGGGTGAGGGTTGGAAGGGCGCCGCACGGGGGCACGACAACTTCATTGCCATGGTGGTCTCGACGGGAGTGGGCGGTGGAATCGTCCTGAACGGCAAGTTGCTCGACGGTGAGGGTGGCAATGCAGGCCATGTCGGCCACGTCATCGTCGAGCCCGGTGGTCGCCGCTGTGCCTGCGGTGGCCGTGGTTGTCTCGAGGCCGAAGCGTCGGGGCCGGCGATCGAGGCGATCACCGGACGTCCTCCGACGCAACCCACGTACGAAACGATCCAGCGCACCGGACGTCTCGTCGGCCGCGGCATCGCATCGGTGTGCAACTTGCTCGACTTGAAACTGGCGGTTGTCGGCGGCAGTGTCGCGCTTGGTTTCGGTGCGCCGTTCTTTCAAGCTGCCCAGGCGACGCTCGACGATCTGTGCTGCCTGGATCACTCAAAGGGTGCGCGCATCGTGCCGGCGCGGCTGGGCGACGATGGTTCGCTCATCGGTGCGGCGGCGGTTGGCTTGCGCGGCCTGAACCGACAGCGCGCCTGAGCCGCAGTTGCGGGTCAGCCCCCGAAGTTGCGCAGCAGGCGTTCGAGCGGACCGCGTCCGAAGAATCGGCTCCACCAAGCGCCAAGTGAAACCAGTGCGATCCACATGATCACCGAGAGAACAAGGGCGGTGTCGAGGCCCGTTGGTCGAACCCACCCGAGCCTGTTGACGATGAGGTTGTAGGCAAGGCCGTGCAGCACGTAGAGCGTGAGGGTGATTTGCCCCGCGCGCACCAGGATGTCGGTGATCGGCGACCGAGGAAACGCATCGATGATCCACGACACCACGATGAGGACGAGTATCGAGGACAGCGTGACGCCGACCGTGGCCAGAATGCCGCGCTCGAACGGGTCGGTACTGGTGAGACGCTGCCAGGCTCCGTCGGTGTTCCGCCGTATCGCGGTGCTGACGCCGTACACGGCGATCACCGCAACGACGAGTGGCGCAAAGAGTCGTGTCCTGTTGGCGAAGAACCACGGCAATGACCGTCCGATGAGAAGACCGACACAGAAAAAGGCGAACCACGGCAGGATCGGGTGGGTGTAGTCGATGAAGTACCTGAAGACGAAGTTGCGTGGTGAATCGGGGTGGGCCGGGCTGAGCCACGAAGTCGAATGGAAGTCTTCTTCGCGCACGAAGCGCCAGAAAGAAAGAGCGGCGGCCGACACGGTGCACATCAGGGCAACGAGGACGATGTTGCGTTTCGACCATGTGCTCACGGCTGCGGCAAGCACAAAGTAGAGGCCGAAGTAGGGGAGGATCGTGCCATTCCACACCCACTCGAACATCGAGCCAAGGGTGAAGAGGAGTGCCCCGCGGCGCACGAGCACCCACCGGTCGAATCGGGCCGAGGTGAGCAGTGCACAGCTGATGCCCGACACGAGCACGAAGATGACAGGACTCGGCGCGAGCACCCCATTCCAGGCATCCATGATGCGGACGAAGAAGTTCTCTTTGTTCGCACCGATTGCGTCGTAACGATTCAGATAGCCGTGGTAGTTGAGAACAATGATGCCGAGGAGAGCGACCGTGCGTGTCGCATCGAGTGCGCGGTTGCGTTCGAGACCGCTGCGCGTTGTCATGGTGTCGGCAACCGACATCGTCAGATCCAGTCGACGACGTCGGGGTGAACCGTGGTGAGCGGTCGCTGCACGTCGACGAGGTCACCGACACCCGGACAGGATTGGCCCTCGGGAACGAAGGCGAGAGTCGAGTGCATGTAGGGATTCTCAAGCAGGGAGATGCGCTGACGGGCGAAGTGGAACGGACTGTCTCCGTTGTATAGAGGAGTGACGCCGTGGGCCGAGCCGGCTCCGACGATGACGAGGGTGCCGTTCCCTGCGACGGACGTGGACCGGTAGCCCGCCGTGTCTCCCACGCGACACGTCTCGGTGCGCATGACGTCGGCGTGCAGGGCAAAGTGATCCTTTGTTCCGTGCCACAAGCTGGTACCGAGGCGGGCCTCGATTGTCCGCGTCTGGTCGGAGTTGCGCAATGCGGAAAGTGATTCGGGCGACAAGTGACTGACCGACAGGGTGATGCACTCGGGAAGAAGCGGTAGCCAGGCGCGAATTTGTGCGATTCGATCGTCGTCAGGGCCCGCTGTCGGGGGGTGAATGCTGCAGGCGTGGATGGTTCCGCCGATTCGTGCGATGTCGCGCACGAGGGCCGGGAATTCGTCTTGCGAGACACCGAAGCGGCGCATCGACGATGCGAGTTTGATGATCACGCGCCCTTTCCAGTTGCGGCGGGCAAGTACGTCGACGTCGTGAACCGACCCGACCGTGGGAATGACGTTTGCCGGCAGCTTGCTGGCGGCAGCGAGGTCGATGTCGCCGATGGGGTTCATCACGTGCACGGCGTAGCGGGCGGGGATGTCGAAGGCCTCGTGGATGGTGCCGACCGCGACCGTTGTGGTGTCGGGCAGCAAGTCGACGATCAAGCGAATGAGTTCGGGACGGCCGAGACCGTACCCATTGCCCTTGACGACGGGAACGAGGTGGGACACATTGTGCGCCACGCCGAGGACGTGGCTGTGGAAGGCGTCGCGCCGGACCGTGAGTCGCAGGGCCATCGCCCCCACGGTACCGCCCTGAAGCGGCTTCAATCGTTGCGCGTAGCGAACCCAGTGATTGTGGGCACGAGCGCACCGGCATCACGTTCGCGCAGGGCGGTCCGCCACACACCGGTTCCGTAGGCAGCGTCATCAATGATGCGAAGCAATGTGAACCGCACGGGGTCGAGGCGTGGACGCTTCTCCCACCATTCCGCAAGCGAGGGAATGAGCGCCGCCGCGCAGACCACGAAACGCGCACGTTTCGAAACAAGTGCGAGGACGAGGGCGATGGGCCACCACACGCGTGTGATGGCCGATGCGAGGTTTCGTCCAACGTGCACATGCGTCGTGCTTGCCAGCCGAAGTGCCTCGCGGCGTGCGTTGGGGACGAACCGCAGCTTTCTCGTCAGCATCGCTGCAGTCGACAACGCGGTGGCCAAGGCGATGATCGGGTGTCCGAGAGCGAGTGCGATCCAGGCGGACATCGAAGTCGCCGAACCACGCGCGGGTGCCACGGCCGGGCCGTGACGGCGGTGGAGCGCCGCCGTCGACTCGCCGTAACCCATTCGTTGGCGAAGCAGGTCGAGCGCCGAGGAGCGGCGATGGTGACGGACTTCAACCGAAGGTTCGTAGCGGCACCGATGGCCGGCTGCATCAAGACGCCAGACGAGATCGACGTCTTCACCCGTGCGCATTGATTCATCGAACCCATTCATGGCACGCAGGGCGGCAACCTCGCACAGAAGCACTGCGGCCGGCACGTATCCGATGCGGGTTCCGGCGCGCACGCGCGCCGGGCGGCTCCCCATGTCGAGGGGTGACCGCGCCGCCTCGAAGGCACCGAGAGCCGAGCCGTCGTCATCGGTCGTGATACGCGGCGCGATGGCGGCGGCACTTGCCGCAACGAGCCAGCCGGCGAGAGCGACGATGTCGTCCGTACCGCAGTCGACGTCGCTGTCGATGAAGACGACGTGCGACGTGTCGACGTTCGCAACGCCGGTGTTGCGCGCCGCCCCCGGACCACCGTTCGTGTCGCGACGGATCACGTGGATGGGGGTCGTTCCCGCGGTGAGAGTGGGAAGCGGAAGAGGTGATGCATCGTCGACGACGACGATCGCTCCGAGACCGCCAAGTGCTTCGACGAGTCGCGCAAGGCGTGAACCGTCAGCGGAATCACCCAGGTACACCGGTATGACCGCGGTGATCATGTTGGCCTGAAGCGCTTGTAGCGACGGATCGGTGAGGGGATGAATTGCGCCTGCGTCGACGAGGCGATCGATCAACCCGGTGGCACCGGCGGGAATGTCGTCACCACGTTCGATTGCCTCGACGACAACTCGTCCCGCGGGTGTGAGTTTGAACGCACGTGTCGGCGAACCGCCGACAACGACGTCAGCGTTGTCGGGTCGACGCCACGTTCGATCGACGCTGAAGCGCATGCTGCATTGTGGCCCGATTTTCCACCGGGCACACCCGTGTGCTCAGGTCCTGCGTTTTCTCACGTGACGGATGACTTCGATCAACACCGTGACCGAGACCGCCGTTGTGAAGGCAACCACGAAGGCGAGAGTGTGGTTGTCCTCGAAGGTCTTGCCGCCCGCGTACCCGAGTAGCGCGGCGTACGAAGCCCAAATGACGGCTGCGGCGCCGACCCACTTGGCGAACCAACGATGGGGTTGGCCGGTGATGCCGCACGACAGAGTGAGAAGTGTGCGTCCACCCGGAATGAACCGGGCGGTGATGAGCAGCAACCCCCCGCGTTCTTCGATTTGGCGGTCGGCCCATTCCAAGCGTTTGGCCCGCTTTTCGTTGCGCGAGTACCAGCGGGTGACAGGGTCCTTTGCGCGTAGACCGATTTCGAACGACATGTTGTCGCCGATGAAAGCACCCGCGGCGCCAACCGCCATCACTCCGAGAATGTTGAGATCGCCAAGGCCTGCTGCCACGCCACCGATGATGACCATCGTTTCGCTGGGGACGACCGGAAACACCGAGTCGAGCACCGCGATGAGGAAGATGACGAAGTAAAAGACAGGCGAATCGGAGAGATCCCGCAGGCTGTCGAAAATGGTCGAAATCGCTGCGGCCATTGGCTCAGGCTGCCTTTCCGTGGAGGGTGTGTTCGGTGCCCGAACGCAAACGACGCAGGTTGGGAAGATGTCGCATCACGACGAGAAACGCGAGGCCGGCCATCGCGAGAATTTCCCACGCTGGCGTTCCGATCACACCCATGCCGATGGGCAGCCCGACGGTGGCGACAATCGAAGCGATTGACGCCTTCTTCGTCGTCTTGCTGACGAGCACCCAGACCACGGCGAGGGCCGAGCTGACGGCGGGTTGAAGAACAAGCATCGCGCCGCTGCCGGTAGCCACACCTTTGCCGCCGCGCAGGCCGCGCGTCACGGGAAACACGTGACCAACGACTGCGGTTGCTGCGCACCAATAGCCACCTGCGTCGCCGGCAACGAGCCGACCGATGACCACCGCGAGAACGCCCTTCAGGGCGTCGACGACGTAGACGACGATGCCCTTGCGCCAGCCGAGTGTACGGGCCACGTTCGATGCGCCCGGGTTACCCGAACCCTGTGACGTGATGTCGACACCGCTTGCTTTCGCCACGATGATCGCGCTGGGGAAGGTGCCGAGTGCGTAGCCGATGATTGCGACTGCGGCAACGATCGCGTAGTGCACTGCGACAGTTTAGGAGAGCCGGCGTTGCAGACCCGTTATGCGCGAGCAGGCTTGCGGGTCAGCGAGACCGGACGAGAGTGGTTACTCGTCGGTTTTGGTGCGAGTGAGATACCGGACAACGTTCTTGCCGACAGCAATTCTTCGCCGTGTCCACTGACGCATTCGGGATCGGGTCCGTCGAGGGGGAGTCCGGTGAAGAACTTCGCGGCCATGCAACCACCCTGGCACGCGTCGTAACTTCCGCATGATGCACATGCGCCCGCTGATTCGGGTTCGCGAAGCGACGTGAAGAGGGTGCTCTCTCGCCAAACCTTCGTGAAACCGCCCGGGTCGAGAACGCTTCCGGCGCGGAATTCGTCGTGCAGGACGAACGGGCATGCATACACGTCGCCGACGGGGTCGATGAGACACACGACGCGTCCGGCACCGCAGAGATTGAGACCGGGGAGCGGTTCACCCAGCGCGTTCAGGTGGAAGAAGGAGTCACCCGTGAGGACCTTCTCGCCGTGGGCGAGCAGCCACCGGTATATCTCGATCTGTTGGTCGGCAGTTGGATGCAGTTCGTGCCACGTGTCGGCACCGCGACCCGCTGGACGCAAACGCGTGATTCGCAACTGCGCGCCGTACGAATCGGCAAGCGACTTGAAATCGTCGAGTTGGGCGACGTTGTGTCGCGTAACGACAACCGAGATCTTGAACTCGCCGAAGTTCGCGCGCCGAAGGTTTTCCATGGCCGTGATGGCGGTGTCGAACGAGCCGGCGCCACGCACGGCGTCGTTGGTTGCCGCGTCGGTGCCGTCGAGGCTGATCTGGATGTCGAGGTAGTCCATGGCGGCGAGGCGTCGTGCACCGTCGGTGTCGATGTACGCACCGTTGGTCGAGAACTTGACCCCGATCGAGTTGTTGATCGAGTGGCCGATGATGTCGAAGAAGTCGCGGCGGATCATCGGTTCGCCACCACCGATGTTGATGTAGAAGACCTGCAAGTCACGAAGTTCGTCGATGACGGCCTTGGCTTGCGCCGTGGAGAGTTCACGCGGGTCGCGCTGGCCGCTGCTCGACAAACAATGGACACATTGCAGATTGCACGCGTACGTGAGTTCCCATGTGAGACAGATCGGCGCATCAAGCCCGCGCTTCAGTTGGGAGACAAGCGTTTCAGCCGACACTGATGATCTCGGATTTCGTGAGGTTCTCGAGCGCGGCGAGAAACGACGGCCTGCGCTCGTTCGCGATGCCGCACGCATCGAAAGTGGCGGCGATGGAGGGGTGGTCGGAGAGGCTCTTCACGACGGAGACCATGTCGGGATGTTTCAAGAACACGAGGCGCCGATTGCCATAGTGGTACGCGAGCGCACCGAACGGTTCGGGTCGCAGGGCCACCTGCGGTGAGAGGCTGCAAGCGGATTGAAGAGTGAGCGCCATGACGGATGTCGGCGGGTTCGTGCGTGTGTCGCGGCTCAGTAGACGCCGCACATGCCGTCGATGGAGATTTCTTCGACGAGCAGGTCTTCGAGGACGACCGCCTCCGTTGAGACCTCTTCTTGCATGAACGCGGCCTGCACGGATTCGGTGGTTTCGGATGCCTCGAGGACGGCGGAGTTGGGAGCCGGAGTCATGTCGGCATCGTACCGTGTGACGCCCATCGGGTGCGTGGGCTAGCGTCACTTCGTGTCAAAGACGCCCGCGTGGCGTCGAGAAACGAGGGGGCCGAGTGAAGACAAAAGCCGCAATTCTGTGGGAACTCAACGCGCCGTGGTCGGTAGAAGAAATCGACCTCGATCCACCCGGCCCGGGTGAGGTTCTCGTCAAGATGGCCGCCTCGGGCATGTGCCACAGCGACGAACATCTCGTCACCGGTGACCTTCCGTCGCCGCTTCCCATCATCGGTGGTCACGAGGGCGCGGGGATCGTCGAACAAGTGGGCGAGGGTGTCAGCTGGCTGGCGCCCGGCGACCACGTCGTTTTCGGCTTCATTCCATCGTGTGGTCGTTGTCCAAGTTGCAGCACAGGTCATTCGAACCTGTGTGATCTCGGTGCGTACCTCGGTATCGGCCTGCAGATCGCCGACCAAACGTCGCGGCACCATGCACGCGGCAAGGATCTGGCGCTCATGTGCATCCTCGGCACATTCGCCCACCACACGGTCGTCAACGAGGCCTCGTGCATCAAGATCGACAAGGACGTGCCTCTTGATCGGGCGTGTCTGCTCGGTTGTGGCGTCGTCACCGGTTGGGGCAGCAGCGTGTACGCGGCCGACGTTCAGCCCGGCGACACGGTGTGCGTCATCGGCGTCGGCGGCATCGGTGCGAATGCCGTGCAGGGGGCCAAGCTTGCGGGCGCGAAGCGGGTCATTGCAATCGACCCCGTGGAGTTCAAGCGTGAAAAGGCGATGCAACTCGGCGCAACGCACACCGCCGCATCTACCGCGGAAGCCATCGAGATGGTGCGGGATCTCACGTGGGGCACCATGGCGAACAAGGTGATCATGACGATGGGTGTCGGCAGCGGTGAGCTGATGATTCAGGCGCTCGCGCTCACCGCCAAGCGCGGACGCGTCGTCGTGACGAACCTGCATCCCGCGATGGAGATGAGCGCGAACATCAGCTTCCTCGACATGACACTCATGGAAAAGCAGGTTGTCGGTTCACTGTTCGGGTCGGGCAATCCACGTGCCGACATTCCGAAGTTGCTCGGCCTGTACCGCGAGGGACAGCTCGACCTCGACGGTCTTGTGACCCGCACCTACACGCTCGACGGCGTCAACGATGGATACGACGACATGCGCGGCGGCAAGAACATCCGCGGCGTACTCGTTTACAACTGAACACCACAAACACGAAGAGATTTGGGGGAATCATGAAGGCAAAAGCCGCAGTCATCCACGGTCTTCATCAGGACTGGAGCATCGACGACGTCGAGGTTCATGCGCCGAAGGCCGGAGAGGTTCTGGTGCACTGGAAAGTGGCCGGACTTTGTCACAGCGACGAGCATCTCGTCACCGGCGACATGGT